>NZ_CM001440.1:2582938-2890245 GCF_000244975.1 Saccharomonospora cyanea NA-134
CAGCGTCGAGAACCCAGGCAGCTCGCACCCTGCCCGGACCAGCTCCTCCAACGCCACATTGATCAGGTCAGCCGGGTTATCCTTCGTCGTGACCGCCTTGCGGATCGCCTCCCCGGCGACCCGCCGCGCCCTGGCCGCGTCATACTTCACCCCCACGAACGAGCGGACCAGCCCCCGGTGCCACTTCGCCGTCCGATCCGCATCATGCTCCAGAACCACCTCGGTAGCGAGCTCGAGCACCCCACGCACGTGCTCGACCACCACCGACGGGACCTCATCCAGCTTCGGGAAATACCCCAGCCGCTGATACGACTTCAACCACACCAGCAGCGCCAGCAAATGCGGATCGTTCTGCGTCTTCTCCCGCGCCCAAGTGATCTCGCCGATCGTCGGCGTGAACGCCTCAGCCAGCTCCCGAGCAGGAACCACCCGCTTGAACCGCGGATACGCGGTGCGATCGATCGCCGCCAACGCCCAGACCCCGAACCGAAACCAACGTGACCCAGCGCACCCTAGCCAGCACCCACAACACCCGGCCGCCCGGGCTCTCTACCGTTATCTACCCGGCTCTACCGACACGGAGACCTCGCCCAGTCGCCACGCCCGCTCACTCGACGACCAGCAGGTTCAAAAGCTCATTGCCCCTTTCGCGCGTATCCCGGTGGCACCCCAAGGGGGGGCGGAAGACGATGACTCTTCGTCGGTTCGAGTATGCCCTGGCTGTGGCCGACGCCGGATCGGTGACGGCAGCGGCGGAGTTGTTGCATGTCGCCCAACCGTCGGTGTCCCAGCAGATTCGCGGCCTGGAGCGGGAACTCGGTGTGACGCTGTTCGCCCGCACACCGACCGGGCTGGTGCCCACCGCGGTCGGTCGCGCGTTCCTGCGGGACGCGGAGGTCGCGGTGAGGGCGGCGCGGCGGGCGAAGGCGACGGCGCAGGCCGGTGCCGACGAGCTGGAGGGCGAGCTGGTGGTCGCGGCGCAGATGGGCCTGGGCACGCGGCAGCTTCCGGGCGCACTGAGCGCGTTGCGTCGCCGTTTCCCGCGATTGGAGATCACCGTGTTCGAGGAGGCGAATCCCGCCGAGCTGGAGCGGCTGGCGCGCCGGGGCGTGGTGGACCTGGGACTGATGGCCGGGCCGTGCAAGGGGGATCTGTACGTGGGTCACCACCTGGGCGACGAGGAGTTCGTCGTGGTGATGAGTCCCGAGCGCGCGCAGCTCGCCGGGGACCGGGTCGAGCTGCGCGTGTTGGAGCGGGAGCCGTGGATCAGGTTCGACCACGACAGTGCGCTCGACGGTGTGCTTCGGGATGTGTTGTGGGGCAACGCGTTGGCTCCGACCACGGTCGCCCGCGTGTCGCAGACGGCGACGGCGGTGCGCTGGGCCGCTCACGGCCTGGGGATTACGCTCGTTCCGACCTCGGCGGTGCCTCCCGGGTTCGAACACCTCACTCGTCCCGTTTTCCCCGCCGTCTCCATGCCCACCGTCGCCGCGGTCCGGCCCGGGGCGGGGCCGGCGGAAACGGCCTTGCTCGAATTCCTGCGTCAAGAGGCCTGGCACTACACCGGATTTTCGAGCAACGGGTCAGCGCCTACTCACAACTGGGTGGTTCCTCCGTCCACGACCAGCTCGGCGCCCGCGGTGTAAGTGGCGTCGAAAGCCAAGAACGCTACCGCCTTGGCGACTTCCTCCGGAGTCCCGAATCGACGCATGGGGTTCTCCGCGACCCGTTCTGCCTTGAACCGGTCTGCCGCCTCTTTGGTCATGGTGTTTTCCAGAATTCCCGTGTCGACCGGACCGGGGCTGATCGCGTTGACGCGGATTCCGCGCGGAAGAAGCTCGCGGGAGAGGCTGCGGGCGAACGAGCGCAGCGCTGCCTTCCCGGCCGCGTAGACGCTGGCCTCCGGCATGCCCATGACGTTCGCGGCCGAGGTGGTCAGAACGACGCCGGCGCCCGTGCTCAGCAGCGGGGCGATCTTCTGCACGGTGAAGAAGGCACCCTTGACGTTGACCGCGAACGACTCGTCGTACACCTCCTCGGTCATCGAGGCGAAAGGCATGGCGCCCGTGATGCCCGCGTTGACGAACAGCGCATCCACCGTGCCGAGGTGGTCTCGTACGTGGGCAGCCAGAGCGTCCAGGTCGGGTAGTGAGGCCACGTCGCCCCGGACGGCCAGCGCGTTCTTGCCGAGTCGCTGTGTGGCGGCGTCGAGTGTGGTCTGGGAACGGCCGGTGATCACCACGCGGGCTCCGGCGTCCACCAGCAGCTTCGCCGTCGCGAAACCTATGCCGCTGCTGCCGCCCGTGATCACTGCGTTCTTGCCGCTGTACGTGTCGTTCATTTCCGATACCCTCACTTCGTCATTTCCTCGTTCAGCTCCTGCTTTCACCTCGTCGGCGTCACCCCACGGGGAACTCGCCGCCGTCCACGGCAAGGTTCCTCCCGGTCAGCCAGCTCGCCCGGTCCGATACCAGGAACAGCACCGCGTCGGCGATGTCGTCGGGCCGACCGTCGCGTCCCAGCGGAGGGGACGTGTCGTCCTGGCTCGGTCCCTCGGCCAGGCTCGCCCACTGTTTCCGCGTTGCCTTCCCGCCGGGGGTGGTGGTCCTGCCGGGAGACACCGCGTTGACCCGGACTCCGAACGGGGCCAGTTCCAGAGCCAGTCCCCGGCTGTAGTTCTGCAGCGCCGCTTTCGCCGCCGTGTAGTGGAGGAACGCTGGTGCGGAGGTGGGGACGGCGACCGTGGAGACGTGCACGACCGCACCCGAACGCCGCTCACGCATCTCCGGAGTCAACAGCGCGTCCAGTCGCACCGACGCCAGATAGTTCAGGTCCAGCTGGTCCTGCCACTCCTCGTCGGGGATGTCCCAGGCGTTCCGGAAGGGCCGCGCTCCACCCGCGTTGTTGACCAGGATGTCCACTCCGCCGAGCGCCTCCTGCGCGGCCTCGGCCACTGCTTTCACGCCGGTCCGTGTCCGCACATCGGCCTCCACGAAGGCGGCGCCCTCCGGCACCGCGCTCGTCTTCGACCGGGCGGTCGTGAGTACCTCGGCTCCCGCGTCCAGGAACTGGCGCACGATCGCCGCACCGATTCCGCGCGAACCGCCCGTGACCAAAACCCGCTTTCCGGTGAATCCTCGCGCTCCTGAATCATTCTCAGCCGTGGCCATTTCGCTTTCCCTCTCAATTGCCCTGCCGGGCCGCTCGACCGTAAAAGGGCGATGTGCGCGGGGTGTTGGTTCCAGGGAACCGCGGTACACGTCTCGCCTCGTCTAGCTGTTTTCACCGTAGGTTCGGGAAGGATTGAGAGGCAAAGACGAAAAATGAGCAGGCGCCATAGGGGTTGCCTATGGAAAGCCGGTGGCCAGGTGGTGCGCAGCAGGACTGGTCGCGGACGGACCTGTCGTTCGGCTCCAGCAGGCGAGCCGAACGAGGTGGCATCCGGCCGACGTGCGAGGCGAGACCGGAACCTGGTCATACCTGCGGCATCCGCGTCTTCGGGTGGCACACCGGCGTCCTTGACCAGGGTGTCGCCCATACAGCGGCCTCGGGGAACAACGGAACAGCCGTTAGCGCTAAGTGCTCCCGAGCCGCCGAAGCCGAGTCACTGTACGGGCTGTGACTCGGTCCGGGGTTCGGGAACGTTTTCGGTCTGGAGGGCAGCGAAGTCGGCGTGGGCCTGTTCGACGGCTTCTGGGTACGCCTCGCGCTTGGCGTGCTCGGCGAGCGCCCGGTAGATGCTCGCCACCGAGGGGTTCTGTCCCTTGCGCTTGCCGATGGGGATGATCAGGTCGGGCTGGATCTGCTCGACGGATTCGCCGCCCGCGCGGCGCCGCAGCACGGTGTGGAGCATGTCGTCGGTGATGACGGGCGGCCGGCCGCCGTGCTTGCCCTTGCGGGCCGCGGTGTCGAGTCCCTCCAGGGTCGACTCCCGGATGTTCTCCCGCTCGGTCTCCGCCATCGCCGCGAAGAACGCGAACAGCACCTTCCCCGGCCCGGTGGGGTCGTAGATGCCGGGCAGGGGCCCGGCGAGCATCTCCAGGACCAGGCCGTGCGCGGTGAGGTGGTCGGCGAGCGCGGTCAGCTCGGCAGCGTCGCGGCCGAGGCGCTTCATCTCGTACACGGTGAAGATGACCCGGCAGTGCGGGGCGTGCGCCTTGACCTCCCGCGCCGTACGGAGGGCCTCCTCGAACTTCGGGCGGACCCGCACCCGGGTGCTGATCTTCTCGCTGAAAATCTTGTCCCTCGGGATGCCGTGCTTGCTGAGCGCGTCGAGCTGGGAGTCGAGTTCCTGCCCGAGGGTCGAGCACCTCGCGTACCCGATGCGGATGTCCGCGCTCGGCAGGTCTGGGTCGATCGGCGTCGGCGGTGGGGTGCCCGGCCGCCAAGGTCGGCCCGGTCTGCGGTCGGCGGGGGTCGGCACCCGCAACGCCTTCTTCAGCCGGGACACCATCGTGAAGCGGCGGGTGTGGTAGGCGGAGGCGACCGCGCCACCGCGCGAGCGGCACGGCGAGCCGGGCTGCGCGTCACACTTCGGACAGGCGTGCTGTTCGACGTCGTCCGCGTCCGACCGGTCGGTCGGGGAAGGCTGCTGAGGGGCCGTCATGGAACCGGATTTTCGCACAATGCAAGTCTCAGAAGGGGGCCCGTCCCGCTTTTGATTGAGAACGGGTTCTGGGAACGAATCCGGGTCCGGCGAGGCTTCGGTGGCCTGCTGTTGATCTTGCTCGCGCAAAGGACCGTTTGTGAGAACAATTGGAGCTGTCCGTGTCCTGCCCCGTTAGCGGCCGGGGCAGGATGCTCGTTCAGCGGGTGTCGGGCCTGTGCTCGGTGATCCAGCGGGCTGCCAGGAGTCCCGAGGCGGCGGTGAGGACGGCGGCGGCGATGACGGTTGCGTTCAGGCCGAGGGCGTCGGCGACGATACCGGCGACGAGGGCCCCGGCGGCGTAGCCGATGTCCCGCCAGAACCGGTAGGTGCCCAGGGCGTTGGCCCGCCAGGCGGGGTGGGCGTGGTCGGAGATGGATGCGATGAGGGCCGGGTAGACCATGGCGGTGCCCAAGCCCAGGAAGACCGCGGACAGGACACCCGCGAGCAGCGGCCGGTCCAGCAGGGCGAGGGCGAGGACGAAGCCGACGGCCTGGACGAGCATGCCGTAGACGATGAGGGGTTTGCGGCCGATGCGGTCGGCGAGGTGGCCGGTGGGGATCTGCCCGAGCCCCCACAGGATCGGGTACAGCCCCTTGATCAGGCCGACGGCGGCGAGTCCGAGGCCGTGGTCGGTGAACAGCAGGGGGAAGACGCCCCAGGTGAGACCGTCGTTGAGATTGTTGATCAGCCCGGCCTGGCTGGCGCCGCGCAGGGAGCGGTGGTGCCAGGAAGTGCGGGTGAAGGTGGCCTTCAGACCGGTGTCCTCATCCGTCGGCAGGGGCTTGGTGTGGTTGGCCAGTTCGAGGGCGACGTGGGCGGCGGTGTCGCGGACGATCAGGGCGAGGGCGAGGCCGGCGACAACGAAGACGACGCCGATGAGTTCGGGGACGGGGCGCAGACCGTAGCTGGTGGCGAGATAACCGGTGAGCAGGGCGGTGACGCCGACCGCGGTGTATCCGGCGGCTTCGTTCAGGCCGGTGGCGAGCCCTCGGCGGGAGGGGCCGACAAGGTCGATCTTCATGTTGACAGTCATCGACCAGGTCAGGCCCTGGTTCAGGCCGAGCAGCACGTTGGCGGCGACGATCCAGCCCCAGGACGGCGCGTAGGCGAGGGCGAAGGGGACGGGGATGCCGAGCAGCCAGCCGGCCACCAGCAGCTGCTTGCGGCGGAAACGGGCGGTGAGCGCGCCGGCGGCGAGGTTGGTGAACGCCTTGGTGAGGCCGAAGGCGATGATGAAGGAGAAGACGGCCAGGTCACTGGTCAGGCCGAAGGCCTCGGAGCCGATGAGCGGGACGGTGGTGCGCTCCAGGCCGACCAGGCCGCCGACGCAGATGTTGACAACGACTAGCAGGGTGAACTGAAGCCAGTTCTCCCGTAGCCCGAGCCGTACGGGGCGCCCGGCGGCGTCGGTCGGCGTTGTGGTGGTGGGTGTGGTGTTCACGGACGGGTGTCCTCCGTGCCCTGGGCGAGCTGCTGGCCGTGGGCGGCGGTGTAGTCGGCCGGTCCGCCGTCCAGGACGGCGATGTCGGTGTGGCCGGCGCGCTCCAGGAGGCTGGCGGCGGTCATGGCGCGTTCACCGTGCCCGCAGGCCACGACCGGGCCGGCAGGTGCGTCGGCAGTAGTCTCGACGAGGGCGCCGAGCTCGATGTGCAGCGAGCCGGGGACGTGTCCGGCGGCGAACTCGGCTTCCTGCCGTACGTCGACGTAGGGACGGCCGGCGGCACGGTCGGCGGTGACGAACGCGGTGGTGCTCTGGGGATTGCCGTCGGCGAGCCAGGCGTCCATGCCGCCGGCGAGGCGGCCGGCGAGACGCTCGTAGCCGATTTTGTACGCCTGCCAGACGATCTCGCTCAGGTCCTGGTCGTCGTTGACGACGAACGCGAGTGGCGCGGTGTCGGGCAGGAGCCAGCCGAGCCAGGTGCCGAACTGCTCGCGCAGCGGGATCGACAGGGATCCGGGAATGTGGCCGGTTGCGTAGTCGGCGGCCGGGCGGACGTCGACGACATGGCCGCCGTCGGCCATCAGGGCCCGTACCTGCTGCGCGCCCAGGGCGGGCAGCAGCGGCTGGGCGGTCAGCACGGCCGGGCCGCGCCGGTTGATCTCGCCGAGGCGGTCGAAGTACGTCGGGTAGGTGCCCAGGCTCGCGATCAACTGGGCCACGAAGGTGTCCTCGTCCGGTGCGGCGAGCAGCGGGTTGGCCTGCTTCTGCGCGCCGATGGTGGTGGTGCGCTCGGTGCCGGGCGGCGCCGAGCAGAAGGATCCGGCACCGTGCGTGGGCCACACCCCGGTGGCATCCGGCAACGCGGTCAGTCGCTTCAGCGACCGGTACTGGGCACGGGCCAGTTCCTCGGTGCGGTCGGCACCCAGGAGGTCGGTGCGGGCGGCGGAGTTCACGATCAGCGACCCGCCGGTGAACACCCCGAGCTCCCGGGCGCCGTCGAGGAGGAGGAAGGACAGGTGCTCGTCGGTGTGGCCGGGGGTCGCAAGGGCCCGCAGGGTCAGTCCGCCGAGGTCGACCTCGTCGCCGTCGGCCAGGCGCTGGTGGTCGAAGGCCCGGCGCCCGGCGGCGGAGGCCAGGATCGTGGCGCCGGTGTCGTGACCGAGCTGAACGGCGCCGGAGAGGAAGTCGGCGTGCAGATGCGTGTCCGCCGCGAACGCGATGCGCAGCCCGCGCCGCTCGGCTGCCGCCCGCAAGGTGCGCAGGTCGCGGCTGGCGTCCATGGCCAGGGCGCGTCCGTCGCCGAGGTCGAGCAGGTAGGCGCTGTTGCCCAGCCCTTCGTCGACCAGCGGGATGAGGTGATCGTCCGCGAAGCCCACGGCGTCCTCCAAGATCTCGGGAACGGGGGCGTGTGGTCACACCCACCAGACTCAACTACCATAATCCATGGATTTATGGAGGATTTCATGTCGGAGAACACGAAGAGCGCGGCGAAGGCGCGGCTTTACGACGCGTTCGCGGCCAGCGGCAAGGCGCTGGCCAGCGGAAAGCGTCTGGAGCTGCTGGATCTGCTGGCTCAGGGCGAGCGCACCGTCGACGCGCTGGCCAAGGCGGCCGGGCTGAACCTGACCACCGCCTCGGCGCATCTGCAGACGCTCAAGCAGGCCGGTTTCGTCGCCACCCGCCGCGAGGGCGTGCGCATCCACTACCGGCTAGCCGGTGACGACGTGGCCCAGCTGTTCGCGCTGCTGCGCAAGGTCGCCGAGACCCACCAGGCCGCCGTGCCCGCCGCGCGCGACGCCTACCTCGGCGAGGACAACGCCGCCGAGCTGAGCCGTGAGGAACTGCAGGTTCGGATCGCCGCCGGGGACGTCGTCGTCCTGGACGTGCGGCCGGTGGAGGAGTACCAGGCCGGGCACATCCCCGGCGCCCTCTCCATCCCGGTCGACGAGCTGGCCGAGCGGATCAACGAGCTGCCCGAGGACCTGGAGATCGTCGTCTACTGCCGCGGCGAGTACTGCGTCCTGGCCTACGACGCCGTGCGCCTGCTGACCGACCGCGGCCGGCGCGCGATCCGCCTCAACGACGGCATGCTGGAGTGGCGCCTGTCGGAGCTGCCCGTCGACGCCGCGGACCTCACGTGACCCGCCCGGGCGGCGACCTCCCGCCGCACCCGGGGCTGGCCGAGGGGCCGGTCTATCTCGACTACAACGCCACCACCCCGGTCGACCCGCGGGTCGCCGAGGCGATGATGCCCTACCTGGCCTGCTTCTTCGGCAACCCCTCCAGCAACCACCCCTACGCCGCCACGCCACGCTGGGCCCTGGCCGAGGCCCGCGCCCAGGTCGCCGGTCTGATCGGCGCGCGGCCCGGCGAGATCGTGTTCACCGGCTCGGGATCCGAAGCCGACCTGCTCGCGCTTCGCGGCGCACTCCTGGCCTCCGGCCGCCCGCACCCGCACGTGATCACCCAGGCCACCGAGCATCCCGCCGTCCTTCAGACGTGCCGGGCCCTTGAGCGGCTGCACGGCGCGCGAGTGACCGTGCTGCCGGTCGACGGCGACGGGCTCGTTGCGCCCGCCGCCCTTGCCGCCGCATTCAGCGAGGACACGGTGCTGGTGTCGGTAATGGCGGCGAACAACGAGACCGGCGCCCTCCAGCCGGTCACGGAACTCGCCGCGCTCGCCCACGAGCGCGGGGCGCTGTTCCACTGCGACGCTGCCCAGGCCGTCGGCAAGATCCCCCTCGACGTGGGCGAGCTGGGTGTGGACCTGCTGACGATCGTGGGGCACAAGATGTACGCGCCCAAGGGCGCCGCCGCCCTGTACGTGCGCGACGGCGTACGGCTGGAGCCCGTCGTCTACGGCGGTGGGCAGGAACGGGGCCTGCGCGCGGGAACGGAGAACGTCGCCCTGGCCGTCGCGCTTGGCACCGCCGCGCGGCTCGCGGCCGAGGAGCTGGCCTCCGGCGCTCCCGCCCGCGTCGCGGCTCTGCGCGACGATCTCCATCAGCGGCTGGCGGTCGGTCTGCCCGGCCGCGTGCACCTCAACGGGCCGGAGAAGAACCGCCTGCCGAACACCCTGAACGTCAGCGTCGACGGCGCTCTCGGCCACGATCTCCTGGCCGCTGTCGGTGAGATCGCGGCCTCGACCAGCTCGGCCTGCCACAGCGGCACCCACACCCCCTCCCCGGTACTCACCGCCATGGGACTGGACGCGGCCCGCGCGCTCGGCGCGCTGCGGCTGTCCCTAGGTCGCTGGAGCACGGCCGAGGACATCGAGACGGCGGCAGCTGCCCTCATCCGGGCGGCTGGCGCGCAGTGACCGGGCCGACTGGCCCGATGCAAGAGGTTCCGACGAACAGCAGGAGAGGCATGACCGAGACCAGCGCGCACGGACTGTCCACCCGCAGTGTCCACGCCGGCGAACTCAGCGACGCCGAGGGCGCCGTCCACACCCCGCTCTACAACCACTCCACCTTCGCGTTCGCCACCACCGCCGACCTCCTCGACGTCGTCGAAGGCCGCAAGGCCGGGAATCTGTACACCCGCTACGGCCTCAACCCCACCATCCGCTCCACCGAGGCCAAGCTCGCCGACCTCGAAGGCGGTGAGCAGGCCCTGGCGTTCTCCTCCGGCATGGCCGCCGAGGCCGCCACCTTCCTCGCCCACTGCCGTACCGGCGACCACATAATGTGTATCGGCGAGGTCTATGGCGGCACGTTCGAGCTCCTCGGCGACAACCTGCCGCAGGTCGGCATCACCACCACGTTCCTGCGCGCCGACGAGGTCGACCGGCTG
Organism: Saccharomonospora cyanea NA-134; assembly: GCF_000244975.1. Lineage (NCBI taxonomy): Bacteria > Bacillati > Actinomycetota > Actinomycetes > Pseudonocardiales > Pseudonocardiaceae > Saccharomonospora > Saccharomonospora cyanea. The sequence goes on from NZ_CM001440.1 coordinate 2,592,823, forward strand.
CCCGAGGTGCTGACCGGTCGGACGCGGATCGTGTTCTTCGAGACCCCGGCCAACCCCACCCTGACCGTCTTCGACATCGCCGCCATCGCCGCCCAGGCCCGCACGGTCGGCGCGCTGACGGTGGTGGACAACACCTTCGCCACCCCGGTCAACCAGAACCCGCTGCAGCATGGTGCGGACCTGGTCGTGCATTCGGCGACCAAGTACCTGGGCGGGCACTCCGACCTGACCGCCGGCGTCCTGACCGGCCCCGCCGAGCACCTCGCCCCGGTGATGGGGTGGCGCAAGAACCTCGGCCAGGTCATCGCTCCTGAGACCGCCTTCCTCCTTGCCCGCTCCATCCGCTCCCTGCCTGTCCGGGTCCGCGCGCAGAACGACACCGCCGCAGCCGTCGCCGCCTTCCTGGAGACGCACCCGCGCGTCGCCCGCGTCCACTACCCGGGGCTGGCCACCGGCGAGCAGAAGCGCATCGTGGATGCGCAGATGCGAGGCGGGGGCGGCATGCTCAGCGCCGTCCTGGACGCGAACGCCGATCAGACGGCCGCGGTGGTGGACCGGCTGCAGCTGTTCGCCATCGCGCCCAGCCTCGGCGGAGTCGAGTCCCTGGTCACCCAGCCCATCACCACCACCCACCACGGCTTGGACCCGGCCGAGCGCGCCAAGCGCGGCATCGCCGACAGCATGGTCCGTCTGTCCGTCGGTCTCGAAGACGCCGACGACCTGATCGCCGACCTCGCCCAGGCCCTCGACACCGACTGAACCCACCCCGTGCACCGACCCACAGCGCCCTTCATTCGGCGCCGGGCCGGTGCCACGGCCGCCCCCTTGGCGGGACCGGCCAGGCCCGCCCGGCCGGTCCCGCACCGCTCACCGCCGCTCCGGAAAAGAGACATGACCAGCACCGCGCCCACCAGCACGACGGCCTCCATACCCGACCCCGCCCAGGCCCAGCCCCGGATCCTGCGCGTCCTGGTCGCCTCCCAGATCCTCAGCGGCGCCGGTCTCGCCGCCGGCGTCACCGTCGGCGCGCTCCTCGCCCAGGACATGCTCGGCACCACCAGCCTCGCCGGACTGCCCAGCGCCCTGTTTACCGCCGGCTCCGCCCTCACCGCCGTCACCGTCGGCCGCATCTCCCAAGCCCGCGGACGCCGCCCCGGCCTCACCGCCGGATACCTCACCGGCGCCCTCGGCTCCGCCGGCGTCATCACCGCCGCCGTCCTCGACAACCCCGTCCTGCTGTTCATCGCCCTGTTCGTCTACGGCGCCGGCACCGCCACCAACCTCCAGGCCCGCTACGCCGGAGCCGACCTCGCCCCCGCCGACCACCGCGCCCGCGCGGTCTCCACCGTCCTGGTCGCCACCACCCTCGGCGGCGTCGCCGGACCCAACCTCGCCGCCCCCGCCGGCACCCTCGCCGAACACCTCCACATCCCCCACCTCGCCGGACTCTTCGTCATCTCCGGCGCCGCCTACGCCATGGCCGCGCTCGTCCTCGCCCTGTGGCTGCGCCCCGACCCGCTGCTCCTGGCCCGCGCCGTCGCCCAGGCCAAGGAAGCCGACACCGCGACCAACCCGGCCGCCGACGGCGGTGACGCCGACACCAGCAAGGGCCGCGGCGGCGTGGTCCTCGGCGCGCTCGTCATGATCCTCACCCAGCTCGTCATGGTCGCGATCATGACGATGACACCGGTGCACATGCACGACCACGGCCACTCCACCGCCGCCTCCGGCCTCGTCATCGGCATCCACATCGGCGCCATGTACCTGCCCTCGCCCCTGACCGGCTGGCTCGTCGACCGCTACGGCCGCATGAAGATCGCCGCCGCCTCCGGCATCACCCTGCTCGCCGCCGGCCTCCTCGCCGCCGCCGCGCCCGGTGACTCCGTCACCCTCCTCGCCCTCGCCCTGGCCCTGCTGGGGCTGGGCTGGAACTTCGGCCTCGTCTCCGGCACCGCGATCATCACCGACACCGTCCCGCTCGCCACCCGCGCCAAGACCCAGGGCCTGGTCGACGTCTCCATCGCGATCGCCGGCGCCACCGGCGGCATGGCCTCCGGCATCATGGTCGCCGCCACCAGCTACCCCGCCCTCGCCCTCACCGGCGGTGCGCTCTCCCTCGCCCTCCTGCCCGCCATCGCCGCCACCGCCTACCGCCGATGAAGCCCACGATCCCTGACGCCCCCGCGCCCGGCATCACCGTCGACGGCACCGGCCTGCTGTGCGTCACGCTCCTGCTGCGCCTGCGCAAGGAGATCGACGGCGCCGACCCGGGCACCATCGTCCACGTCATCGCCACCGACCCGGCCGGACCGCTGGATCTGCCCGCCTGGTGCCACATGACCGGCCACCATTTCCTCGGCGTCGTCCCCGACGACGAACGGCCGGTGTATGCCCTTCAACTGGCCGCCGGCGCGCTGTCCACCCGGGCCGACGCGCCATGGCATCCATCAACCCCGTAGCCGCTGGCACCGCTGTGCTCACTCGTCCTCGTCCTGCTCGGCCGTAGCCGGGTCGCGCAGCGGGCGCAGCCCGCCACCGGCCGGGACAGCAGCGCGGAAGCTGTAGCGGCCCAGGCAGTTGAGGTTGGCGTGCTTGAGCGGGGAGAGCCGGGCGATGTCGGTGTCCAGAACATCGTGCTCCCGCTCCTCGGCGGGCAGGGCACGCAGTTGCTCGACGGCGGCGTCCAGGTAGCGGGTCGTCCACAGCACCGCGGCGTTGAGGACCAGGCCGAGCGCGCCGAGCTGGTCCTCCTGACCCTCGCGGTAGGCCTGGAACTCCCGAAGCTGCCCTGAGCCGCAAAGTAACCAGTGAGTAGCCGACTCGCTGTGAGCTGTATTACAGCGGTCTTCTATGGTCCGGTGCCATGCAGATGGAGTGGTCGGACGAGGAGCTGGTGGCGTCGTGGACGCTGGTCGGCGAGGACTGGTCGCTGGTGGGCAACAAGACCGGCGCGACGCGCCTGGGCTTCGCGGTGTTGTTGAAGTTCTTCGAGATCGAGGCGCGGTTCCCGCGGTCGGCGTCGGAGGTGCCGACTGCGGCGGTGGTGTATCTCGCCGAGCAGCTGAAGGTGGACCCGGAGGTGTTCACTGGCTACGAGTGGTCGGGCCGGACGATTGAGTATCACCGGGCGCAGGTGCGTGCCGCGTTCGGGTTCCGCGAGTTCACACGGGGTGATGAGGACAAGCTCGCGGGGTGGCTGGCCGAGGAAGTCTGCCCGGTTGAGTTGCGGGAAGAACAGTTGCGTGCGGCGCTGCTGGTACGGTGCCGCACCGAGCGGATCGAACCGCCGGGCCGGATCGACCGGATCGTCGGTTCGGCCCGGGCAGCGTTCGAGAAGCGGTTCTGCGACCTGACCTGTTCCCGGCTGGATGCCGAATGCGCTGAACGGCTGGAAGCACTGCTGAGCGACGACACCGGTCCCGGACGTGGTGGGTTGCTGGCGGAGTTGAAGGCCGACCCCGGCCAAGTCGGACTAGAGACACTGTTGAGGGAGATCGACAAGCTGTCCGCGGTGCGAGCTCTGGACCTGCCGGCGGGGTTGTTTGCCGATGCGTCAGAAAAGTTGATGGAGGCATGGCGTGCGCGCGCAGCACGCTCTTATCCCTCGGACCTGCGGGCAGCACCGCGGTCCGTGCGGCTGACCCTTCTGGCCGCGCTGTGCTGGGTGCGGGCTGCGGAGATCACCGACGCTCTGGTGGACTTGCTCATCGGTCTGATTCACAAGGTCAATACGCGGGCGGATCGGCGGGTAGAGCGGGAACTGACCGAGGACCTGCGGCGGGTGCGAGGCAAGGAAAGCATCCTGTTCCGGCTGGCCGAGGCCGCCGTCGAGCACCCCGACGAGGCCGTGCGGACCGCGCTGTATCCGGTGGTGGGTGAGAAGACCCTACGAGAGCTTGTCAAGGAAGCGAAGGCCAACGAGCAGGTATTCCAGGCCCGAGTACGCACCGTGCTGCGGAGCTCTTACTCGAATCACTACCGGCGGATGCTGCCGCCGCTGCTGTCGGCACTGGAGTTTCGCTGCAACAACACCGCCTATCGGCCAGTGATGCAGGCGCTTGACCTGTTGGCCCGCTACGCGGCCACCGACGGCAAGGTCCGCTTCTACGCGGAAGGCGCGGCGGTGCCGATCGATGGGGTGGTGCCCAAGGCGTGGCGGGAAGCGGTGGTTGACGAGCGTGGCCGGATCGAACGCATCCCGTACGAGCTGTGCGTGCTGGTCGCGCTGCGGGACGCGCTGCGCCGGCGAGAGATCTATGTAGTCGGGGGCAACCGGTGGCGTAACCCGGAAGAGGACTTGCCCGGTGATTTCGAGGCCAGTCGTGAGGTGCACTACGCCGCGCTGCGGCAGCCGACCGACCCGACCGAGTTCATTACCGGCCTGCAACGCCGGATGGCCGACGCGCTGGCTCGACTGGACCGGGCGCTGGTGGACGGCTCAGCAGGCGGGGTGAAGATCATCACGCGGCGTGGCGAGCCGTGGATCACCGTGCCCAAGCTCGAGCGGCTGCCCGAGCCGCAGCGGCTCCAGACGATCAAAGACGAGGTGTCTCGCCGGTGGGGCACCCTTGACCTGCTGGATGTGCTCAAGGATTCCGACTTTCTGACCGAGTTCACCACTGAGTTCACCTCGGTGGCCTCTCGGGAGGTGATCGACCGAGACACGCTGCGTCGGCGGTTGCTGCTGTGCCTATTCGCGCTGGGCACGAACATGGGCATCAAGGCGATTGTGGCCACCGGGGAGCATGGCGAGACCGAGGCGGCGCTGCGGCATGTACGCAGGCATTTCATCACCCGCGACAACCTACGGCGGGCCATCGCTGAGCTGGTCAACGCCACGTTCGAGGTGCGAGACCCGAACTGGTGGGGCTCGGGCACCGCGTGCGCCTCAGATTCGAAGAAGTTCGGCTCGTGGGAGTCGAACCTGATGACCGAGTGGCATCAGCGCTACGGCGGGCCGGGGGTGATGATCTACTGGCACGTCGAACGTCGCTCCACCTGCATCTACTCCCAGTTGAAGCACTGTTCCTCCTCCGAGGTGGCGGCGATGATCGAGGGGCTATTGCGGCACTGCACCGACGTCGAGATCGACACCAACTACGTCGACACCCACGGCGCGTCGGTGGTGGGTTTCGCGTTCACCGAGCTGCTCGGGTTCCGGCTGCTGCCCCGATTGAAGAACATCGGCTCGATTCGCCTGTACCGACCCGATGACGGCGAGGTTTACGGCCAGCTGGGGCCGGTGCTGACCCGGCCGATCCGGTGGGAGCTGATCGCTCAGCAGTACGACCAGATGGTCAAGTACGCCACTGCCCTGCGGCTGGGCACCGCGGAGTCGGAGTCAATCTTGCGCCGGTTCACTCGCGGCGGGCCGAAACACCCCACTTATCAGGCTCTGGAGGAGCTGGGCCGGGCGGTGCGCACCATCTTCGCCTGCAACTACCTTGCCTCCCCGGATCTGCGCCGGGAGATTCACGGTGGGTTGCAGGTGGTCGAACAGTGGAACTCTGGCAACACCGTGATCTTCTACGGGAAGGATGGCGATCTCACCGGCCCTGATCGTGAACACGCCGAAGTCTCCATGCTGGCGCTGCACCTGCTTCAGTCAGCGCTGGTGCACATCAACACGCTGCTGCTCCAGGCCGTGCTCGAGGCGCCGGAGTTCCACGACAGCATCGGCCCGGACGAACGTCGGGCCCTGACCCCGCTGTTCTGGACCCACATCAACCCCTACGGCCGGTTTCGCCTGGACATGGACACCCGGCTCGACCTGGCCGCGGTGCCAGTGCGGGAACCGGTGGTGAGGTAGTCACGCACTGATGTACAAGGGAGTCGACATGCAGCAAAGGACTCAGTGCTGCATCGAGCAGCTCTAACTGATGGAAAGCGAGTGAGGCCGCGCCCGTACGGTGATTGGTGCCGGAACGAATCCAACAGCGCGATCACCGACACCACACCACCATCAGTGGTCCACCCGCCGCTAACCCACAGAGCAGCTAGGCCAACCTTTGGCATGATTGAGCGCATGGGGTACAGGTCGCCATCACCGGTGTTGAACGACCAGCGAGGGCGCGGGACACGACGGAACTCGGAGTGATCAATGTTCGAAAAGTTCAGTGCGCCAGCGATAGAAGTGCTCCGCATCGCGATGCTCGACGCGAAAGAGAAGCGCTGCGCGCACGTCGATGTCGCCCACCTCGCCATCGGCCTGGGACAGGCTACAGGCATCGCCCTGGCTGCCCTGAAAGACCTGGGAGTGTCTGAGAATTTTATAGCCGAAGGACAAAGCAACTCATGGCCAGAGCAAGCCGCCGAGCATGACCCGGTGACCTACTCAAACGATGCTAAGAAGCTGTTCACCAAGGCGCGGACACTGAGTGAGAGCGACGGCCGCGATATGATCGACACTGGTCACCTGTTGACTGCGATGACAGCCCACGGATATGCGGCACTGTCGCAAGACCATCTGCGAGGGCAGGAGTCGCTGGAGGAGGCTCTCAACCGCGCACGAGCGATGCTCTCGGAAGAGAGAGTAGCAGACTTCTGGTGCCGGAGAACAATTACCCGGCACCAGAAGCCAAGTGCGCCTCTATCCGCAGTTCTGCTCGTTTAGCTGGTCGTATGCTGCGGCAGTCGCCGGTGAGCCGCCGTATGGGATGACTTGCCCGCGCCCGATCACCCGAAAGTCGTGGATCCCAGTACCCGCGCAGTTGTAGTTCTGAAAACTACTGTGGCTGCTGGTGTTGAACCTAATATCAGACGGCAGGGTAGCCATGGTTTCCCACCCGTACCAGCGACTCCGTTGAATCTCGATGCTGTGCTCGATACTCGCAACAGCGAAGTTACATCCAGTGATGACGTCGCCGTCGATGAAGTTCCCAACGCGAGAAATCAGCACCGTCAAACCACATCCTGTCGGATATTGGGTTGGAGAAACGGAGCCGTCAGGGTTCTGCTTGAAATAGAAGGTGGACTGGTAGACGAGTTCTTCGTCGTTGCTCGCCGTTTCTTGACTTGCGAGTGCCGCGCCACTCGTCGCAAAAAGTGACGCAATCACCATGGCGATAACAAGGAAGGGTCTTCGCATCTACTGTAATACCCCCATCACTAGTTCGAGTGAATCCCAAAAGTTAGCGGCGGCACCGGACGTTGGTAAATACGCCAAGCGGGTGGACGTCTCGACGAATCTGCGGCTGGCGCGGCATTGATTCGGTTGGTCGGGGTGTCTGCGCCCACCGCCATATGACCGCGGAGGCTCTTGCCGTTACGAGCGTTCAACGGTGCTGCCGATACCAGCTACAAGCTCGACGCCGAGGTCGTCGACACTCAACCCGCCGGCGATGTCGACATCCTGCTCGACGGCATCCCGCAGGCTGCGGCTTGGCTGACCGGGGTGGCTGAGCACGAGCGCGACCAGTCTGTCGGACGGGTGCTGCCCAGTCATGTACACAGCTCTCACCACCGGGTGTGAGGAGCAGCCGACCAGCCCTCCCGCTAAACGCCAGAGGGCTGGTCGGACTTGTTGAGATAGCCGTAGACCGTGCTGCGGGGCACGGTGAACAGGTCGGCGATCTCTTGGACGGTCTTCTCGCGTGCGTCGTAGAGCTGCTGGGCCAGCTCGGCCTGGTACGCGGTGAGCTTCGGTCGCCGACCGCCCTTCCGGCCACGGGCGCGGGCCGCCGCCAGGCCCTCGTGGGTGTTGGCCACGATGAGGTCGCGCTGGAACTCGGCGACGGCGGCCAGCATCCGGTAGACCATCCGACCTTCAGCGGTGGTGGTGTCGATGCCCTGCTCCAGGAACCGGAACGCGACGTCGCGCCTGCGGAACTCGTCCAGCAGTGAGACGAGATGCGCGGTCGAGCGCCCGACTCTGTCCAGGCGGGTGCATACGAGCACGTCTCCAGCGCGCAGCACCTTGTTCACCACGTCCCACTGTGGCCGGGAGGACTTCGCGCCGGAGGTGTAGTCGACGTAGATGTTCTCCTCGGCGACGCCGGCGCGGATCAGCGCGTCGCGCTGGGCGTCGGGGTTCTGGTCGCCGGTGGACACGCGCATGTAGCCGATCTCCATCAGCGTGACAATAGTCGATCACACCGTTTGCCGACGTTGTTTGTCGACGCGAGTTGTCGACACGGGTCACCTGCGAAAACGCTCGGCTCGTCCGAGGTGTCGGCAAACGACCGTTTCCCGACACCCAAACTCAGTCCGGCGCTGGGGTGATAGCTACGCACGCAGGGGTAAACCTACTCATCAGTTACTTTGCGGCTCAGGACAGCTTCGGGAGTTCCGGGCCCACCAGGGACTTTCTACGCCCCATGTTTCGCGCACGCGATACGTGAAACAGAAACACGACACGCGAAACTAAAAACTTACGTGCCACACAATGGATGTTATGTGGCACGTGGTCTCGCGTAGGGACAGGCACGCCCACAGCGTCCCGGTGAGAGGCCGTGGCTGCCTGGTGCCGCGAGCACCGCACCGGCCGCTGCGCATCGGCGCCACCCTCTTCTGAGCACCAGCCCGCCACGACACCCGTACGCGAGCGGATCGCCTTGCGGCCGCCGTGACCACCGAGTCATGGCGAGCGCGCTCGATGATCGGGCAGACTGTCGCGCATGCCGTTCGAACTCGCCCAGGTCAACGTCGCCCGGCTCTTGGCTCCGCTGGATGATCCGCAGTTGGCCGACTTCGTGGCCGCACTCGAACCGGTCAACGCCGCAGCAGACGCAGCGCCGGGCTTCGTGTGGCGGTTGCAGACCGACGAGGGCGACGCCACCGCGGTGCGCGCGTTCGACTGGGACGTCGGCGACAGCGCCGGGGTGATCGTGAACATGTCGGTGTGGCGCGATGTCGAGCACCTGACGGCGTTTGTCTACGGCGAGCTGCACCGCCAAGTCCTCAAGCGGCGCCGCGAGTGGTTCCAGCGCATGAGCACCGCTTACACCGCCTGCTGGTGGGTGCCGACCGGGCACCGGCCCACCACCGATGAAGCCGAGGACCGCATCCGCCATCTGCGTATCCACGGCCCCACCCCGTATGCCTTCACGCTGCGCAACAGCTACCCGCCGCCAGACACCGAGGACAGCGGTCAGGCCGTGCGCGGGGCGGACCAGTTCTGCTCGGCTTGAGCACGCTACAAGTAGCCGCAACTGAGACAGCTCTCGCCGATCGCCACGGCCGCAGGGTGGAGCCACGAGCGCTGCTCCACCGCTGAACAGGACCTCACCGCCCAACGCGGCCGGCTGACCGAACTCGGCGACGCCGACGACCGGAGCCATCTCGACCACGGTCTGACCGGCACCAAGCGAGCACGCCCCGGTTTGGATCAGGCCCTGGCCGCCGTCCGAACTGGCGACACCCTCGTGGTGCCCAAGCTCGATCGCCTTGCTCGGTCGGTACCCGACACGCGAGCCATCGGCGGCCTGGCCGAGCGCGGCATCACGCTCTCGCTGGGGCAGGTCTACGACCCGGCCGACCCCATGGGCAGGATGTTCTTCAACGTCCTGGTCACCCTCGCCGAATTCGAGGTCACCCTGCTGCGTATGCGCACCCGCCAAGGCACACTCCGCGGCGAACAGCCAAGCTCAGCCCCAAGCAGCAGGCCGAGCCGCACCGGATGCACGCCAGCGGCGACTACTCGATCACCGATCTCACCGAGCTGTTCTCCGGCTCCGGGCCGACCGTCTACCGCACGCTCCAGCGAGGCCGGTCTTCCCGGACAGCGGGCCACTCTGTCGGTCCTCAGCCCGGATACCTCGTATCCGGGCTGAGTTTCGGCGAGTCCTACGGCGACTCCCAGCAGACTGAGACGAGCACCGCGGCAACGGCGATCACACACCGGGAGTGCGTGGCCGAGGTACCGGAAACCCGGCGAGAGCGATCATGGTCGGCTGACACACCGGCCGGAACCCCTGGGCGCAACGCAACAGCCATCGGCGCCGGGTGAGCGGATCGGCGGTGGCTGCGAGCCACCGGTTCAGCTGAAGGTGCGGCGGTAGGTCTGCGGGCTGACGCCGGTGATGCGTTTGAAGCGGTCGCGGAACGTGGTGGGCGAGCCGAAACCGACCTGGCCGCCGATGCGCTCCACGGAGTGTTCCGTGGTTTCCAGCAGGTGCTGTGCCTGGCGGATGCGGGCCCGGTGGAGCCACTGGAGCGGGGTGGTGCCGGTCTGTTCGCGGAACCGCCGGATCAGGGTCCGGATGCTGGTCCCGGACTGCGCGGCGATGTCGGCCAGGGTGAGGTCGCGGGCCAGGTTCTCCCGCAGCCAGGCGAGTAACGCCTCCAGTTCGGAGCCCTGCGGCGCGGGGTCATGGTCGTGGATGATGAACTGCGCCTGACCGCCCTCGCGTTCGAGCGGCATCACCGACAGGCGGGCGGCGTCGGCGGCGACCGCCGATCCGTAGTCCCGGCGGATCATGTGCAGGCACAGGTCCAGGCCGGCGGCCGCGCCGGCCGAGGTGAGGAACTGGCCGTTGTCGACGTAGAGGACGTCCGGGTCGGCGTCGACGTTCGGATGGAGGGCGGCCAGAAGCCCGGCCGCACGCCAGTGGGTCGTGACGCGCAGCCCGTCGAGGAGTCCGGTGGCGGCCAGGGGGAAGGTGCCCGCACAGATGGAGGCGATCCGGGTGCCGTCGGCGGCGGCCGACCGCAGCGCGTCGCGTACGGCGGGGGAGAGCGGGGCCGTGGGATCGGTGACGCCCGGCACGATGATCGTGTCCGCGTCCGGGAGGCCATCCAGCCCCCAGGGGGCACGCAGGGCGAAGACTCCGGCGTCGACCTCGTCGTGCTCGGCGCACACCCGGACCTGGTAGCCCGGCCGCCCGTCGGGCAGGCGGGTCCGCGAGAAGACCTCGATCGGGGTGGACAGGTCGAACGGGATCACCTGCTCCAGCGCGAGAACGGCGACTGTGTGCATGGCCAGAACCTGCCTCCTCACCGCAGGACGGATCCGGACTGATATCCGGGCAGCCCCATGTCATCGCACTTTCACAGCTCTCGAAAGCTCGTGGCAATTTCCCGTTGAAAACTGTCACTCATGCCACTGGCCGGTCGGACTGGCAAGAGGTTGACTTCGGCGCGTCGGAGAGAAATCGATCCCGAAGGAACACCCCATGCACATCCAGGTTGTCTTGTGCGGCGGTTTCGACCCGCTCGGTGTCGCCGCCCCCGGCGAGATGCTGCACGCCGGTGGCATGGCATCGGACGGCGCGGTGACCGTCGAGCCGGTCGCCACGGAGGGCCGCCGCGAGGTGATCAGCGACACCGGGGGGCCGGCGCTGCGCACCGCAGGCGCCCCCGGCCGAGAACGGGCGGACATGCTCCTGGTGCCCGGCGCCTCCGGCAGCATGGGCGGACCCGGCGAGGTGACGGAGGAAGGGGTGGGCATCGGCGAGTGGCAGCAGGCCACCACCAAGCCCATGCGGCTGGACCCGGCGTTCGACGTGATGGTCGACGACACTCTCGGGGGCACGTCCCGGGCCGACCGCCTTCCGGTCTCGAAGGTCACCGGTGAGCGCTGGACCGCCTGGGAGCGCCAGGCGTGACCAAACTCTTCCTGTCCTTGCACGTCCTGGCCGCCATCATCGCCGTCGGCCCCGTCACCGTCGCCGCGAGCATGTTCCCCGCGACGCTGCGCCGCGCCCTCGGTGACGCCGATGCGGGTGACGCCCGGACGACGCTGCGGACACTGCACCGCATCTGCCGGGTCTACGCCGGTGTCGGCATCGCCGTCCCCCTCTTCGGCTTCGCCACGGCCAGCAGCCTCGGCGTCCTCGGCGACGCTTGGCTGATCACCTCGATCCTGCTCACCGCGGCCGCCGTCGGTGTCCTGGCCCTGCTCATCCTGCCCGCCCAGGACCGTGCCCTGGCCGAGGTGACGGGTCCCCCCACGCCGTCGGCTCCCCTAAGGCCGGGCCGACTGGCCATGTTCACCGGCGTCTTCAACCTGCTGTGGGCCACCGTCACCGTGTTGATGATCGTCCGCCCCGGCTCCACCACGGGAGTGTGACCATGCCTCTCCGGTCTCCGCGCCCCCTGCGCATCGCGGCCCACGCCGAGCTGATCTCCCTGGTCGTGATGCTGGCCAACATGTTCACCGTCCACCTCCCACCCGTTTCGTCCCTGATGGGCCCCACTCACGGCTGTGCCTACCTGTTCGTCGTGATCGCGACATGTCGCCTCAAACAGACCCCGGCCGCCGTGAAGGTCCTGGCCCTCGTTCCGGGCGTCGGCGGGCTGCTCGCGCTGCGACAGCTCGACCGCGGCGGTTCGGCCCGCGCCCAGGAGAAAGAAGTCATCCCCTCATGAGCCTCGTGTCACCGGTGATCGTCGGCATCATCTACTGCCTGCTGATGTCCCTGATCAAAGAACCGCACCGACGTCGCTTCAACGCGATCATGGTGGGCGGAGCCGGCGCCGCCTATCTGAGCGGGGGCGGATTCGGCCCGTGGGAGCTCCCGTTCGTCGCGCTCATGGCCTACGTCGCCTACCGCGGCCTGGAGTCCTGGACCTTCATCGGCATCGGCTGGCTGCTCCACACCGCATGGGACATCGCCCACCACCTCAAGGGCAACCCGATCCTGCCGTTCGCCCACGACACGTCCCTGGCATGCGCCATCTGCGATCCGGTCATCGCCCTGTGGTGCCTCCGCGGAGGACCTTCCCTGATCGCGCTCGTCCGCGGCTGGTTCAGGCCCAGCCCGGCAGCGGACCACGCGCACGATCACGTCTCTGCCCTTCCTGAGCAGACCACACCGGCACCTGACGGTCAGGCCGGGAGCCGGAAGGCCTGATCGAGACCCGGGCGCTGTTCGAAGACGGCACGGAGAGATGCGGAACAAGTCCGGGACGATCCCGTCGGGCTTCGGTCGTTGCTCATTTCGAGGCGGTGGCCCGGTTTTCCGCCGGATCAGGACGTGCGCGGACGAGTATTCGACGTGGAAGGAGGCGTGGACCAGCATCCACCACGACGGCTCGGTGACCATCGGTGCACACCTGGCGCCGTAGCCGCTCACGACCCTCACCCGGACGAACCGGGCTTTCCCCGGTAGTTACTTGTCTACGCCCCTGAACCGTTACACACCGGTCTGCGTGAACCAAGGCGGCATCCCGACCGCGCCCCCTCACACCAGCCCGCCTACCAGCGAAAACACGACTCCTCGCTCTCGGGGCATCGCAGTGCGCGACGACGTTCAATCACCCACACCCGGGCGAGATCGGGAGGCTACGGCCAATACAGCGCCTCATTCCACTTCGGACGACCTCGTTCGGCGCGGCGCAGTATCGCCTCGGGATAGAGCTGAAGGTTGTCCAGGCGGGTGTCGTGGGTGGTGACGGTTCGGTGGCCGCCGAGGCAGACCGCGTGGCATACGCACACAGGTGGGTCGAACAGGGTTTCGATACCGGCGTGGGCCTTGAGGGCGGCGGTCTGGTCCAGACCGAGGGACGAGGTGGACCCGGGCGTTTCCACAGCACCCGGCAGGTGCAGTCCCGAGCGGGGGTGGCGGCATCCAGTCGCTCAATGCGTTCCTGGTGAGTGCGCCGTTGCGGGTTCCCCGGCGGACGTCGCGTTGCCGTTGTCTCCACAGGCCAAGCCCGAAGCCATGAAACAGCGGTCTTGAAAAGAGAGCTGCCCAGGCGATCGACCGTCGCCTGGGCAGCTGTCAGAACGTCCTCAGTTCGTGGAAGGTGGGCTCGTTGTTCGAGAGCGGGTCAGGGCGGCCACGAGGACCCGCTGGGGCCGTTCCCGCTGATCGAGGTCTGGCACGGGCCGGGGAAGGACTCGCTGCCAAGGGTGGCGATCGTCTGCCGGGTGACGTACCTGCCGTCGGAGAAGAAGACATACCAACTCCTTCCCCTCGGCAACTCGACGTATTTGTCGGCCGCGGGCCGGTCGGTGTGCCCGTAGGAGCGGTTCGGGTAGAAGTAGATCCGCAGGTCCGGCGGGGCGTTGTCGGGCAATTCCCACGAGAACCAGCCGTTGTCCCTCCAGATGGTGCAGTCGTCGCCGTAGATGTGCGGACTCCAGTCCAGCTGTGTCTCCTTCTCCGCGCCGGCGGCCGGAACAGCGAGCAAGCAGGCGAGTGCCGTGCAGCACAAAGCCAGACCTGCCCGCGCAGCCTTGATCAGAGTCATGAACATTCCTCTCGTCCGGAACAGCGACCTCGTCGGTCGTCCCAGCGTCACTCGTGCCCCGTGGCTGGTACCAGAGCTACGCGCCGGGATCCTCCGCCCGATAACAGGTTTCACGTGTCCGGTGGCTACGCCTGCACCCTGTGACAGCCGAACTCCGAACTCGCTTCCCGCGAACGGATTTCGTGCTTAACCCCAACGGCTATACCACTGCTGCCTCGACCCCCCGCTGTGACAAAGGGCCGGTGCGGCTATCTCCCGTCACACTTCCTGGTCGCGGCGAACACGGCCACGGACGAGTATTCGGTCTGGCAGGAGGAGTGAGCCAGCATCCACCACGACGGGCCGCGGCCAGCGCAGTAACGAGTACCTCGGCGGCGGGCAGACCAAATCCTCCGCCATCGAACGCGATCGCCGACCTCGAGACACTGAACCGAACGACCACGGAAGCGACCGGCAACGACGAGACCGATTCAACCCTCACCGAGAGCGCTGCGGACCTACGCGGACGAGCAAGATCCAGCGGAGTCTGTTCCACCCGGACCGCTACCGCGTGGTCCTGTCCGACCAGCGCAACTGCGGGCGTAGCGCTCCTTCGGCGGCCGCCCCGATCGTCGACCTCACGGCTAACACGACGGTCAAGCCGGTGATGTTGATCGGTCCGGACCTCCCGGCCAGATCACTCAGGCGGGGTGCCGACAGCGGTGCTCACTGGCCGGGCGGCTGTTCGATGCCGGCGGGGGCAGGCAGTAGCCGGGGCACCACCCGGACGTAGACCACCATGCCCACCACCTCCACCAGGGTCTGGGTGACCACCACCACCGCGGCGACCGCGAGCTGATCGGGGAGTGCCAGGGCCAGGGGCAGAACGACCAGCGAGTTGCGGGTCGCGCCGGTGAACACGATCGCCCTCCCGGCCGGAACGTCCAGCCGGAACAGGCGAGCGACGGCGAGTCCGGCAATGGCCATGGCGACCAGGAAGAGCACGTAGAACGGCACGACATGGGCCACCGCGGCCAGGTCGTCACCCAGCTTGGGTACCTGGGAGGCCACCACCGTCAACAAGGTCGCGGCCATCAGCGGGACCATCGTCGTGCCCACCGCGTCGGCGACCCGCTGACCCGTTGCCCTGCGCGCGGCCCAACCCTGGGTGAGCCAGGCCAGGGTCAGCGGGATGACGATGAGCACGACGAACGCCTCGACGAACGGGCCGATCTCGACGACGTCGGCCAACTCCGCGCCCAGGAACAGCAGCAGATAGCCGGGCAGCAGCACCATCTGCACAACCAGCAGCAACGGCGTTGCCGCGAGCAGTCGTCTGCTGCTGCCGCCCGCCAGACCGCTGAAGGCGATGACGTAGTCCACGCACGGCGTCAGCAGGACCAGCAGCACTCCCAGGCGCACGGCCCGGTCGGCGGGCAGGAAGGCGAACATCGCCGCGACCACCAGCGGCACCACCACGAAGTTCACCACCAGCGCTGCGGCCAGGAACCGGCCGGACCGCAGGGAGCGGCCCAGCTCAGCGGCAGGTACCTGCAAGAACGTCACATACAGCAGAGCCGCGAGCACCGGAGTGAGGACGTGCTCCAGCCCCGGTCCCGCACCGGGGGCACCCCAGCCCAGCAGGGCCCCGGCCGCCAGCGCTCCCACGTAGACGGCGACCTGGTGGCGTTCCATCCTTGCGACCAGGCCGGATGCGGGTGACAACGTCGGTGCTCCTTGCGGGGTTGTGTGATGGCAGGCCGGACGCGGCGGCGGGGGAGTGGTCAGGCTGGGGTGAACAGCTCGGCCAGCAGGGCGGAGCCCTCGGCAGGGGCGCGGACCTGGGAGGCGCAGCACCGGGCCGTCCAGCTGCAGGAGGAAGTCGAAGAACGGGCAGCACTGCTGCTCGGAGGCGACCAGCTCCGCCGTGCGCCGCTCGACCTCCGCGATCCGGGCGAAGACCCGGGGCCGCAGGTCGGCCTTCACGTCCTTGCAGGCTCCCGACTCCCACACCCGCAACAGCTCGGCGATCTCCTCCAGCGGCAATCCCAGCTGCTTGGCCGTGCCGATGAATGCCAGCCGCTCCACAGCGTCCTCGCCGTAGACCCGGTAGCCGGCCGGAGTCCGCGCGGCGGGCAGCAGCCCCGCAGTCTCGTAGAACCGCAAGGTCGTGGCCGGAGTACCGGTGCGTTCGGCCAGTTGGGAGATCCGCATCGTGCTCACCCCACGACGGTAGACCTTCGACCCGGCTTGAAGGTCAACCCTGCTTGGCGGTCCCGGCTCACCCGCGTCTGGAGGCCCCGATCTGTCCGTCGAGGACACCGCCACGACCGGACTCGGCCCATCGCGACGGCGCCCGTATCCGACGTGAGCGACCGGACGTACTCCGACGAGTCTTTCCGTGTCCCCTCGCCCTTCCGGCAGCTTCGCGCGGGCGCTGCTGGGGCTAGGCGAGGCGTCGAGCTTCCTGATCGCCGCGGTCGGTGAAACGGTATCGGTAGGACGTGGGCGTGGTCGCGTAGTGTGCGACGAAGTTCTGCCGGAAGGTGACCGTGCTGGCGAATCCGCAGACTTCGGCGATGCGGGAAACGGGCCAGGTGGTCGTCTCCAGCAGTCGGCGGGCCTCGTCGAGTCTGCGGGTGAGCACCCACCTGGCCGGGCTCATCCCGGTCGTCTCGTGGAAGCGGCGGGAGAAGTTGCGCGGGCTCATGCGTGCGCGGGCGGCCATAGCGTCGACGGAAAGACGCTGATCGAGGTGGGCGAGCGCCCATTCGATGGTCTCCCCGATGGGGCCCGTCGCGTGACCGAGGACAGGACGGTCGATGTACTGGGCCTGGTCGCCCTCCCGGTGTGGTGCGATGACGAGGTGGCGAGCGACAGCAGCGGCCGCGGCGGATCCGAGACGGGTGCGGACGACGTGAAGGCAGGCATCGAGAGCAGAGGCCGTACCGGCTGAGGTGAGCACATCGCCGTGATCCAGGTAGAGGGCGTCCGCGCGCACGTCGACAGCGGGGTAGCGTTCGGACAACCGGGAGGCCGCGGCCCAGTGCGTGGCCGCCGCGCGATTGTCGATCACGCCGCTTGCCGCCACGGGAAACGCGCCCAGGCACAGCCCGGCGATCACAGCTCCACGTTCGTGTGCGGCGCGGATCAGGCCGACGAGCCGCTCGTCCGGTTCCGGGAAGTCATCGGGCCAAGACGGGAAGACGAGCAAGTCGGCCGAGTCCGCCGCTCCGGCCCCGGCGAGATCGTCGATCACGATCCCTTCCTCTGTACGAACGGGACACCCGTGCGCGCTCCACACCGTGGTGCTCCATCCCGTCGCCAGACCCTGCCGGGACACTTCGCCGAACACGAGCAGCGGCGCGGCGAGGTGGAACGCGGTGATCTTCTCGAAAGCGTGAACGGCGATGCGCAAGACTTGTCCTGATTTCATCGAACATCTGCTTCTCTGCCACTCACTGTAATGCCCTTTCCGAGGCGAGGATGGGTTCCGGCGCTGTTATCCACGCCGCACCCGTCCGACCAAGGAGAACACCATGAACGCCCCACGCCGGGCCCTCGTCCTCATCGACGTGCAGCAGGAGTACTTCGGCGGACCACTGTCCATCCAGTACCCGCCTCGCGACGAATCGCTCGCCCGCATCCTGCGCGCTGTCGACGTCGCCGAGCAGGCGGACGTGCCCGTCGTGATCGTCCAGCACGAGTACCCCGCCGGTGCCCCGGTCTTCACGGCGGGCTCTGCCGGCTGGGAGCTCTCCCCGGAGGTCGAGCGCCGCGCAGGAGTGGCGTCGAAGCGCGTGGTCAAGAGCTTCTCCAGCATCTTCGCCGCCACCGACCTCGCGGAATGGGCGCGGGAGAACGAGATCGACACGCTGACCCTGGTCGGCTATATGACCAACAACTGCGTCCTCACGTCCGCTGCCGCGGCCGAACCCCTCGGCTTCCGAGTCGAGGTGCTCTCGGACGCGACCGGCGCCATCCACCTCGCCAACGACGCGGGAACGGCACCGGCACGGCAGGTCCACGAGACGGTGATGACGCTACTGCACTCGAACTGGGCCGCGGTCACCGAAACCGAGACGTGGGCCTCCGCCGTCCTCGCCGGGCGCGACCTTCCCAAGAGCGACCTCGTCTCCTCGGCCACACAGGGCCGCGCCGCGCTCTGAGTCGAGGGCGGTCCCCGCGTGAGGGCTTCTCCGCCAGGCTTCGACGTGATGCCCGGCCGCTCCACTCGCAGGGACGAACCTGACAACGACGTTCGGCGGGCCCCGGACATGATCTGGGGCCCGCCTGCCGTTCGTCAGGCTGCCGTTGTGCTGCGGGTGGTCGTGGTGCCGTGTTGCTCGGTCTCGGTGACCGGCCGGGCGTTGAGAGTGACGAGGGCGAGTGCGCCCGCGGTAACGAGCAACGCGGAGGCGACGGCCAGCGCGGTGCTGTATCCGGTGACAAGGGCGGCTCCCGCGGTGTCCCCGGCGTGCTCGGGCCCGGCGGAGACGGTCGCGGCGATGCCGGCGAGCACAGCCAGACCGAGAGCGACGCCGACCTGCTGAGCGGAGTTGAGCAGGGCCGAGGCGATCCCGGCCTTGTCCGTGTCGACGCGGTAGACCGCGGCTTGTGTGAGCGCGAGGACACCTGATACGAAGCCGAACCCGAGGACGAACATCGCCGGCGCCAGAGGCAGCCAGTAGCCCGTATCGACGGTGATCGTGGAGAACCAAAAGGCGGCCGCAGCGCTCAGCAGTGCACCGAGGGCGGCGACCAGGCGTGGCGCGGCACGCAGCAGCAGCTTCGGGGCGATCCCGGCGCCGAGCACGAGTCCGGCGGCGAACGGTAACCACGCCGCCCCTGTCTGCATCGGGCTGAACTGCTGAACCTTCTGCAGGTAGAGGGTGATGACGTAGAGAGTTCCCATGGGGCCGATGGCCAGCAGCAGCATGGTCGCGTAGGCCCCGGTGCGGTTGCGGTCCCGGAACAGGCTCAGCGGAACCAGCGGACTGTGACTGCGGGCCTGCGTGGCGACGAACACCGCGAGAAGCGCCGCGGCCACGCCGACGAGTGTGAGTGCGAGCGGGTCGGTGAGTCCGTCCTCACCGAAACGGGTGATCGAGTACACCAGCGCGACCATCCCACCGGTGCCCAGTACCGCGCCCGTGATTCCGAGTTGACCCTCATGGCTGTCGGCGGAGACCAGGGTACGGCTGCCGAGCAGGACGAGCAGGCCGATCGGGACGTTGACGAAGAACACCCACCGCCAGCCGAGGGTGCCGGTCAGCACACCACCGAGCAGCAGGCCGATCACGACGCCCAGCCCGGACATCGCCCCGTACAGCGACAACGCCCTGTCCCGGGTCTTGCGCTCGGAGAAGGTGGTGGCGATCAACGCCAGGGCATTCGGTGAGGCCAGCGCAGCGCCCAACCCCTGCACCGCCCGGGCGCCGACGAGCATCGCGGCGTTCTGCCCGAAACCGCCCACCAGCGAGGCGAGGACAAAGATCGCGATGCCGGTCTGCAGGGTGCGGCGCCGCCCCCACAGATCACCGATCCGGCCGCCCAGGAGCAAGAGGGCACCGAAGGCGAGGATGTAGGCGTTGACGATCCAGGGCAGGTGCACCGGGTCCACGCCGAGTGCCTGTTGAATGCTCGGCAGCGCGATGTTCACGACCGAGTCGTCCAACACCAGCATCAACTGCGCGGTAGCGATCACCAACAGCGGTATCAACACTCTCCGCCGTTCCGCTTTCGTCGTCACACCGACTCCTTCACATGGTCTGGGGAAGTCTGTTCCGGCACTCGGGGCAGTTGGCTCACCGAGAGACTCTCCGTACCCCCACCCCGTAGGGGTATCAACCCTGGTTGCCGGTGTCAAACGGATGAGGTGATGAGCACGCGGCAGGGGAGCGATAGGCCCGGCCCTCCCGCGACGTGCCGACTCCGTCGGGAGTGAGCCGGGTCACCGGGAGAGCGTCGGATCGGCCGCGGGGCCCGAGTCAGACTGCGGGGCTTCGCCTATCCGGCCTTGTGGCGCTGGTAGTGGCGAGCGACCCGGGCTCGGTTGCCGCACCGGGCGGCCGAGCACCAGCGACGGCGGGGATGCGCCGGCAGGAACAGCAGGATGCAGTCGTCGGCCTCACACTCGCGCACCTTGGCCACGTCCGGGCGAGCCAGGAAGTCGGCAGCGGCCTCGGCGAGCCATGCCGTCAGCCGTTCACTCGCCGACCCCAGGCGCCGACGGGTGGCAACGACCCCCGTCTCGCGCCATGACAGCTCGCTGATGGCGGGCGCTGCGCGCTGGAACCGGTTCAGTGCGCCGATGTCGGCCCTACGGGGGCGGACACCTCGGCGGACGTGGTCGAGCGTGCGTGCGGTGTGCTCCCGCAGTGCGCGCACGGCCTCCAGTTCCCGCCCGGTGATCTCCTGCGGCATCTCCGGTAGCCGGTCGGCCTCCAGGAGTAGCCAACCGCGTAGACCCTCCGGTGTGGCGAGCGCGTCACCGACGGCTGACCGGGTGTTGACCAGGTCCAATGCCAGCGGCTCGCCCACGAGTAGAACCCCATCACTCATAGGCTAATGCTATCTCAGTCTTTGATGCATTAGCATGACGTCGTCGAGCGCTAATGCGTTATCAACACCTGAAGGGATTAGGATGACGTCTGATCGGATCATGCGCACGGCCCACCGTCACATCGACGTCGACGGTGTCCGGGCCTTCCACCGTGAGTCACTGCCGACAGGGCGGCTGCACCTGTGCTGCTCCTGCACGGCTTCCCCTCCGCCTCGCACCAGTTCCGCCGCCTCACCGACGTTCTTGGCTCTCGCTACCGGATGATCGCCCCGGACGGTTGGATCCTGGACCAGTATTTCCTCGACAAGTCCGAGCGCTGGCAAGCGCAGCTGGCACACCCCGCCCACGCTCATCGCCTGAGGCAGCAACGACCCGTTCTTCCTCGAGCCCGGAGGCCGCGCCTACCTGTGCGACCTGCCCGAGGCCGGACTCCACCTCTTCGGCACCGGCCACTTCGCCCTCGACACCCACCTGCCGGAGATCGCCCCCTGATCGCCGACTTCCTCGACCGCGCCTGGAAGTGATCACGTCCATCGAGTGAGGGAGCACACCGAAGGGTGTGTCCTCGCCCGGCAGCGCCCAACAGGCCCACAACGCGGTCTGATCTGTACCTCTCCCCAGGAGCCCGTGATGAACAGCAACAGTCAAGACCAGATCTACGACCTGGCGGTCATCGGAGCAGGATCGGCGGCCAAGGCCGCAGCGACGGAGGCGCGACGGCGCGGCAAGTCGGTCGCCATGGTGGAGCGAGCCGCTCCCGGAGGCACCTGCCTGAACGTCGGGTGCATCCCTTCGAAGAACATGCTCGCCGCGGCTGCCGCACGAGCATCGGCCCAGAACAACCGATTCCCCGGCATCCTCACCTCAGCCGGACCCGTCGACCTGTCGCTACTGGTAGAGGCCAAGGACGAATTCATCCGCGAGCGGCGGGAGAAGGACCACGTCAAGGCGACCGAGCAGGCAGGAATCGTTCTCCTGCGCGGGACAGCGTCCTTCACACCCTCCGGACAGGAACGTCCCACGCTGATGGTCACCGGGCCGAACGGCGAGGAGACCCCGATCTCCGCGGAGCACGTCCTCATCGCCACTGGTGCCCAGCCTTTCATCCCGGACGTCCCCGGCCTCGCGGACGTCGACCATCTGACGTCCGCGAGCGCCATGTCACTGGACCGGGTCCCCGAGTCCCTGCTCGTGGTCGGCGGGAACGCGATCGGTCTGGAGCAGGCCCAGTTGTTCTCCCGCCTGGGGGCCAGGACCACCGTGGTCGAACTGGCCCCGCGGATCGCCCCGTTCGAGGACCCGTCCATCTCCGCGACCTTGCAGCAGGCGTTGACCGATGACGGGATCGACTTCCTGACCGGCGCGAACCTGACCGGCGTGCAGCCGACCGGGACCGGCGTCCTCGCGACAGTGACGGTCGGCAGCGACAAGCTGAGGATTCCCACAGAGAAGATCCTTGTCGCCACTGGGCGACGCCCGGCGACGGACGGCCTGAATCTCGACGCTGTCGGAGTGGAGTTGGGCCCGCGGGGTGAGGTGACCGTCGACGAGCACCTGCGCACTGTCCATCCGCGAATCTGGGCAGCAGGAGACGTCACGGGACAGCGGCAGTTCGTCTACGTGGCCGGTGCCCAGGGCGTCACGGCCGTGTCCAACATCTTCGGTGACAGCCCCCGGACACTGGACTACACCGCTGTGCCCCGGGTGACCTTCACCTCGCCCGCCGTAGCATCGGTCGGTCTGACACCTCACGAGGTGGAGGCCACGGAGCAGCCGTACGAAACGCGCGAGTTGCCGCTTGCCTTCGTGCCCAGGGCGATGGTCAGTCAACGCACCAACGGCCTCCTGAAGTTGGTGTCCGAGCCCGGAGCGGGGCGAATCCTGGGCGTTCACATGGTGGGTGAGGAAGCGGGGGAGGTCATCACGGCGGCTACCTACCTGCTCTCGGCGGGCTTCACCGTCGAGCGACTGGCTGGTACGTGGGCCCCGTTCCTCACGATGGCCGAGTCGCTGCGGATCGCGGCGCAGGCGCCACCGACCGTGTGAAGGTGGCGGTGCCGACGCCGAGCGGTGGATCGCCTGGGACCACGCAGCGCATCCGTTCCTCCTGCAGGACAGGACCAGGCTGCAGTGGAGGGCTCACTCGTCCAGGGGAACCAGCGGTGCAGGTGAAGGAGAACGCTCCAGCCCGGCTAGCGTGAGCAAGTTGACACGGACAAAGGCGTCCGGAAAGGGTCATCCGGCTGGAGCTCTGGCGGGTGTCCATCCCGCACGTTCGGCCGCCCGCAGATCATCGGCAGGCTTGGCCTTGAGGTGAACCTCCGGCTCTGTCCCGGAGTGGGGGGATTGCGAGGCACTTCAGGGTCGAATGATGATCTTGCCAGCGTGTTGACCCTGAACGAATCGTCGTTGCGCTTGGTGGATCTCGGCAAGCGGATAGCGCGCAGCGATGCGGGGGCTGATCCTTCCGGTGCGGGCGGCCTGGACGAGCTTGGCGAAGTGCTCGCGGGTGTGCATGGACGAACCGATCAGCCGCCGGTTGTGCAGGTAGAGACGCCGCAGATCGAACGACACCACTGGCCCGGCGACGGCCCCCGCGATCACCCACCGCCCGTCGTCGGCCAGCAGGGGCAGGAGCTGTTCGATCAAACGCCCGCCGACGACGTCGGCGACGACCGGGAGCCCGGCGGGGCTCAGTGCGCGAATCCGGGAAGCGAGATCGTTGTCGTCACGGGCGAGGACGTGGGCTGCGCCGGCGGTACTGACCTGGTCGGCTTTGGAGCGGCTGGTGATCGCGATGACAGTGGCGCCGCGCGCGGCCGCGAGCTGCACCAGTGCCAGCCCCACTCCGCCGGAAGCGCCGGTGACCAGCACCGTCTCCCCGTCGTGGAGTTCGACGCGTTCGAGCATGCCCATCGCGGTGCCGTAGGCCACCGGAAGGCATGCCAGCTGCTCGTCCGAGAGCGGCGAGTCGGCCATGTCGTAGGCCTGAGCGGCCGGCACCACGACGTATTGGGCGAACCCGCCGTCGGCCTCGCTGCCCAGCAGCCCGACGGGCGGCGCCTGCGCGCTCTCGTCGCGATACAACGCCGGATCGACCAGAACCCGTCGCCCAACAAGATCGTTGGACACTCCGGAGCCGACGGCGGCGACCGTGCCGGCGATGTCGCCGCCCTGGATTCGAGGGAACGCGATTGCGCCCCGCCATCCCGCAAGCGCGTCCGGCTGTCCGGGCAGGCCATACGCACCTTGCCTGGTCCAGATATCGGTGTTGTTCACCGCCGCGGCACTCACCCGCACCAACAGCTCACCGGCACCCGGCTGCGGCACGGGCACATCCTGACGTAACTGCAGGACATCGAGCTCGCCATGGGCGACCAGGACGACGGCTGTCATCCATTCATCCACCCGGACCATTCTGACATCGCCAGAAAGCGAACAGTGACACCGACCGAACTCTTCTCCGCCTCTCGGGTGACCGTCCTCCTCGCGCTCCAGCGCGGAGCCGCTTCACCCGACAGTCGTTGGAGAGGCTGCCGGTGTTCGGCAGCCTCTCCAACCCCATGCCTCGCCCCCGCCCAGGACACCACTACATCGACCTCACTCGCGCCCACCTGCTGCACGGCGACCGCGACGCCTCGCCGACGGCGTCGCAGCAGGCACACCGGATCACATCTCAGCAAACCCGCCCGCACCCGATGGTGCGCGACACCACCGCCGTGCTGGTCAGTCCGCCTCGCCGATTCAGCTCCGATCCGGCCAGCTACGCCGGATGGCTCCGCCTCAACCACTGAGCCTGCGTTCCGTCGTTGCTTCCCAGCGCACGAGGCGAAAGTGGGATGCCGATACTGTGCTGATCGGAGCTT
Organism: Saccharomonospora cyanea NA-134; assembly: GCF_000244975.1. Classification (NCBI taxonomy): domain Bacteria; kingdom Bacillati; phylum Actinomycetota; class Actinomycetes; order Pseudonocardiales; family Pseudonocardiaceae; genus Saccharomonospora; species Saccharomonospora cyanea. The sequence continues at coordinate 2,617,366 of NZ_CM001440.1, forward strand.
GAGAAACATCGGAACGGTGGACAGCGCTAAGCCATGAGCCGAGCTCATCGGCGGCTGCCTTCGGGAGGCCCAGGCCGGGTGGGCAGTATCGGTTCTCAACATGGTCGGTGGTGACAAGACCGGTAAGGCGAACCCGATGACGAGCACGACCGTGCTGACCGAAGACAAGGGGATTGGCGTGCACGGAATCGGTGTGCGTTACTCTCCGGCGCGCTGTTGTCGACACATCCTTGGGGAGCAGACTTTGATGACCAAGCGAGTCAACCGCCGAGCCCTTCTTGTCGGTTTCTTCACCGCGCCTTTCCTCGTCGCGTGCGGCGACAACAAGAAGCGGAAGCGGCGTGGTAGCGGGGGCGGAGGGAAGAGTAGGCGTTGAGAACCCGGTCCGACGCCAACGGTTTACAGCAGGAGCGACACACGCAGCGCGCCGTAGACGTGCCAGGAACCCTCGGCCTTCCGCAGGGGTGAGAAGTATTGTGCCCGGCCCCCGAGTCGGCTTTCAGCGGCCCGGCGTCCACCGTCACCACCCGGTAGTACCACGTCTGCCCTCGGGACCGAGGGTGTCGTGGTGCGGATGGCTACGGAATCGTCACCGCCGGTGTGCTCGCGATGGTGTGGGCTTTGTTGTTGGCTGCTTACAAGCGGGCCTCGAAACCTCTGGCCGCAGGTCGACCCAGAACCATCTTGTGTGGACATGGCGCCTCCTATGCGTGCTCTGCTTCGTGCCGGGTCGACGGGAGCCGACGGGCGAGCACGAACCCGGCGACACCGAGCACACCGAGTCCGATACCGGTGAGCAGCCGCGGTGTCTCGACCTCCGAGCAAGCCGCCGGCCCGCCGGGGCTGTCCGCCTCGTTGTCGCCCGAGGTGAATACGAGACCGCAGTTGAGCCGAACGCTGGTGACCAGCCCGACCGTCCCGCCGCCGATCACCGGGTCGTCCTCGCCGAGCAGGTCGGCGGGCAGGATCATGACCTGGTCGCTGGTGCCGCGGCCCCACGCGTACTTGACATCGACGTCGTAGGGCGCTCCGCCCTCACCCACGTAGTAGAGCGCGATCCGGGGGACCAGCAGGAGCCACAGCGCGAAGCCGAGCGCGACGGAGGACGCGAGCCGCCCCCAGAGACGAGGACGTCGAAGTGGGTTCATGCCTGCGAACGTTAGCTCCGTGCCTTCTGGAGCGGGTCTGTCTTGACCGGAAGATGCCATGGTGCCGCCGATCCGGCGGCCGACAACGACGCCGCGCCCGGCGAGCCTGCTGAGGGGCAGTGCGCCGCTGCGACGGCAGGAAAGAACGGCCTGAAGGTGCTGAACAGGCCGGAGCGACCGCGATATCCGAACGGACGAGCGTGAAACGGTCTCCCCGGACTGGTTCCAGCGGCATCAGGACGGTGACCGGGCTCTTCGCCATGATTTTGCTGCGCACGCTCGCCGGTGAGTGGCATCATTCCTGCAATCGTTCGCGCCCGTGTGGGCGGACATGATGGGGGAGGTACCGGGTGAACGGGTACCAGGCGGAGATCGGCGCCCTGCGGACCGCTGCGGTGGCGGTGCGCAAGGCATCCGAACAGGTGTCCGCCGTCGATCTGGTCGGGGCGGTTCGCGGCGCTGGAGCCGGCATGCCCGGATCGCGCTGTGTACAGTCGTTCGACGCTGTGGGCAAGACGTGGCATTCCGCGCTCACCGGATGGGTCAGGCAGGCTGATGACTACGCTGATGCGCTGAACTCGGCGGCGGACGACTACAGCGCCAACGAAGACGCCGCGAGCGCCGCGTTCGGTGGCACGGGGGCGGATTGATGGCCACCTACGGAGACGTGCGACAGTGGCGCCCCGATCCGCTCGACGAGGCCGAGCAGGAGCTCAAGCGCCGTTCGGACACGTTGCTCGGGTTGTCCGACGAGTTCGCCGCGACGGGCACCCCGGCGGAGTGGGCCGGCGACGCCGCCGACTCCGCGAAAGGCAAACACAAGGCCATCATCGACCGGATGGAACACCTCGTCGCCGAGGTTTCCGCCGCCCGCTCGGCGATCGGCCGGACGGCGGACGCCGTCATCGGTCTGGGGCACGCCGTCAAGGAGGTCGACGGCCTGGCCTCCGCCAACGGGTTCGCCATCGGTGACGACGGTTCCGTCAAGGACGTCGCACCACCGCGGACGGTGCCCGCCGAGCAGGAGGACGAGGTGCGGCGCGAACGGGAACGGATCCGCGCCGAACTCGTCGACCGCGTGGAGCAGATCCTCCGCCGCGCCGACGACATCGACTCCGACCTCGCCGGAGTACTGGGCAAGGTCGCGAGCGGGCAGATCGGGGACGACGGCGCGACGACGCTCGCCGCGGCGGCGGAGGCTGGGCAACGCCAAGGTGTGTTGTCGGTGCTGGAACCGCCCAGCGGCAAGGGCACGCCCGGGGACAACGCCGGATGGTGGGACACGCTCTCCGACGAGGAGCGGAAATACGTCATCACCAACCATCCGGAGTGGATCGGCAACCGTGACGGGGTCCCCTTCACCGCGAGGGACGAGGCCAACCGCGCACTGCTGGTCAGTGAGAAGGAACGGTTACAGGAGGAGGCCCGCCGTTTGCAGGCCGACCTGGACGACAACCTCTTCGGGGGCGTGTTCACCGACACGGACGACAAACTCGACCGGGTCAAGGAGAAACTCGAGTCGATCAAGGCGATCGAGGAAACCCTTGCCAGGCCGGGTGAGCGGCAGCTCCTGCTGTTCAACACGGACAGCGAGCGCGCGGAGGCGGCCATCGCCAACGGCAACGTCGACACCGCCGACCACGTCTCCGTGTTCGTCCCCGGCCTGACGTCCAACGTGCCGGACAGCATGGCCGGCTACGACTCGAACATGGACCACCTCCAGAAGCGGGCCGAAGACGAACTCAACCGTTACGGTGACGGCGGCACGGTCGCCACCGTCACCTGGATCGGCTACCAGGCCCCGCAGCTCACGCTGGGCAGCCTGTTCTCCGACAACTCGGTGGCGCTCGACAGCGCCGCGAAGGCCGGTGCGGAGAAACTCACCCCGTTCCTGCAAGGCATCGACACCGCGCGGGACACCGATGCCCACCTCACCGCGCTCGGCCACTCCTACGGTTCGACCACCACCGGCTTCGCGCTCCAGAACAACACCGGGGTGGACGATGCGGTGTTCTTCGGCTCGCCGGGAATCGGCACCGACGACCTCGAGGACGTCAAGGTCCCCGACGGTCACTCCACCTACATCGAAGCGAAGAACGACGCCGTGGGCGATCTCCGCCGGTTCGGCATCGACCCCAGCCACATGGACGGTATGCAGTACGGTTCCTCGGCCGAGTCACGACACCCCGGCGACGGGCACGTGCTGACGGGCGTCACCGGCCACACGTCGTATCTCGACGACGGCAGCACCAGCCAGTACAACATGGCGGTCATCACCGCAGGCCTGTCGGACCGAGTCGTAGAGGGCGCCGAGAAGGGCTTCGGCGATACCCTGACGGAGCCCTTCTCGGACTGATGCACAAAAGACACCTGCTCACGGCACTCGCATCCGCCGTCGCGCTGTTCGTGACCGGATGCGGCTCCGACCCAGCGAAGGACGGATCAGTGAACCCCCTGTTCAACGAGCTGTTGGACCGGCCCGACATCGAGACCGTGCAGCGCGACTACCTCGCGTTGCTCGAGCTCGTCCGCAACCGGTTGGTCAGCGACCTCGGACTCGAGCCGTTCGTCCTCGACGCCGAAGAGCCGATCAGCGGTTCCGCGTGCCCGGGCGAGTTGTCCACCGTTCGCGAGGCGGAGGTCCGCCACATCGCCGCGAGCCGCTCGCCCGGCAACCTCGCGGACGAGGACTGGCCTCGTGCCGTGGAGCTCGTCACCGAGCTGGCCGCGGAGAAGGGCTTCACCGACCCACGGACCGTGGTCGACCGGCCCGGCGATCACGAAGTGGCCCTCTACGACCCGTACGGCGCCGAGTTGATCTTCGGGACGGCCAAGAACACCATCGTCAGCCTCAGCACCGGTTGCCACCTCACGAGCGAGGCCCACCGGCGAGGCAGTCCTGCCCCCGAAGAACCGCTCTACTGACCTACGCCGGAGCCGGCGAATGAGCGGCTGTGCCGCTACCAGTACCGGTGCCGTTTTCCGTCGGTGTCGGCGACGAAGACGACCGCGTCGGCGCCGTCCAGGTCCGCCGGGTCGAGCGGGATGTGGCCGGACACGATCGGTTCGCCCGCGTCGATCGCCGGGGGGAGCGCGGCGCGCAGGGCCGGTGCCGGGAACAGGGCGCGTCGGGTGGTCGCCTCGGCCAGCATGTGCTGGAAGGTGCCGGGAGCGCTGTCGGGGGCGGCGTCGGTTGCCACGAACAGGTAGCGCTCGCCGAGGGTGAGTCCGACGAGTGCGCCGGCGCTGCCCCAACTCACGGCGTGCTCGCCGATCCGCATATTGGACTGCGCGCGCTGGAGATGCACGTTGTGCGCGAAGACCAGGCTCGGCCCGCGTGACCGCTCCTTTGCCACGATCGCGAGCAGGTTGTCTGCCATCATCTCGGCGCGCAGGCTGAGCAGGGTCGCGATACGGCCGGGCGCGGGGGTGGCCATGGCCGCGTGATAGCGCAGCAGGCCCTGGGCGGTGCGCGCGTGCGCGAGCGCGTGGTCGTAGCCAACCGGGTCGGTGGGCCGTAGGCCGGGTGCCGCGCGGCGCAGCGCGCTGGCGAGGTCGTCGGCGACGATGCGCAGGGCACGAGCGCGGTCGGAGTCGCCGATGGACACCGCCGGGTCGAACGCGGCCGCCTCGTTCGCCCAGTCCGCGTCCTCACCGAGCAGCGCGTCGAGGTCGCGGACCGACTCGGGTCGCAGCGCCGCGGGCAGGTAGTCGGTGACTGCGAACAGTGCGCGTCGCGGGCTCGGCGCACTGTAGGTCTCCGTCGGCGCGTCGAAGCCGTGAAAGCGGACCTGATCCCGCGGCGCGCGGTCGGCATTGTGTGCGCGGAGCCATTCGACGAGTTCGCGGTTGCCCGGCACGGCGCCGAACCCGTGGCTGAATCCGGTCGCGAGCACCGTGTCGACATCCGCCGATGCCCCGGCTACGTAGTCGTCGACCACGGACGCGGCGAAGACATCCGTCTCCAACACGACCGACCGATATCCCCTTTGGACGAGCTGGTCGAGGATTTCGTTGCGCAGCAACGGGAACGCTTCGATACCGTGCGTTGGCTCGCCGAGGGCGAACAGGGTAGGCGGCTCGGTTCGTGCGGCGATCAACTCGTCGATGGCACGGCCCAGGCTCGCCGGGGAGTCGAGTTGACGGCCGATTCCACGCAGTTCCGTGGACATGAACACCTCTTTTCGAAAAGGAACTATCCTCGACCGTATCGTTGAATATCCGAGTGAAACTCCTGCGACATTTACCAGGGTTGTCGAGGACAAAGCCTCAATCGGAGGTGCAAGCTGCGGCCTATCGACCTCGCCCGGGAGCACGGGTTGTCCGCACAGGCGATCCGCAACTACGGTGACGCGGGCGTCCTCCCGCCGACCGAACGCAGCGAGACCGGCTACCGGCGCTACACGCCCCTGCATGCGCAGGCGCTGCGCGCCTTCCTCGCGTTGCGCCGTGGCCACGGACACCAGCAGGCGGTGGAGATCATGCGTGCGCTCAACCGGGGCGACACCGAGTCCGCCTACCGGCTCGTCGACGCCGCACACGTCGCGCTGCTCGCCGAACGCGACACCCGTATCGAGGTCGCGACGGCCCTCGGTGCTCTGTCCACCACCACACCCACTCCCGTCAACGGTCGTCCTCTGACCGTGGGCGAACTCGCGCGCCGACTCGGCGTTCACCCAGCGACGCTGCGGACCTGGGAAGCCGAGGGCATCCTCCGCCCCGAACGCGACCGGACGACGGGTTACCGCCAATACGGACCGGACTGCGTGCGCGACGCCGAGATCGCACGGCAACTGCGCCGGGGCGGGTACCTGCTGCACCAGATCGCGCGGTTCATCGCATCACTGCGCGAAGCCGGTGGGGCGGAGGCGTTGAGCGCCTTCCTCGACTCCTGGCAACACCGGCTGACCACGCGCAGCCGCGACCTTCTCGCCGGGGCGGCCCAGCTCGACGCTTACCTCACGCTGCTCGACCGGACGTAGCGAGGTAGCCGAGGCGAGGGGAACGCGGTGTCCGCGCTGCTGACGAACCCCACGGCGCTGAGCACCGGCATCTCGGCCGGGGTCTTCCTTGCCTCGCCGGGTGACCCGGCCCCGAAGCAGGGTTGACCTTCCAGTCGACTCGAAGGTTTACCGTCATGGGGTGGGCACGATGAGGATTTCTCAGCTTGCCGAACGCACCGGTACCCCGGCCACGACCTTGCGGTTCTACGAGACCGCGGGACTGCTGCCCGCCGAGCGGACTCCGGCCGGCTACCGCCTCTACGGCGAGGACGCCGTGGACCGGCTGGCGTTCATCGGCGCGGCCAAGCATCTCGGGCTGCCGCTGGAGGAGATCGCCGAGCTGCTGCGGGTGTGGGAGTCGGGGGCCTGCAAGGACGTGAAGGCCGACCTGCGGCCCCGGCTCACCGCCCGGATCGCGGATGCCGAGCGCCGCATGACGGAGCTGACCGCGTTCACCGCCGTCCTGCACCGGGCGTTGGAGCATCTGGACGCGCTGCCGAACCGCAGCGGTCGCTGCGACCCGGGGTGCGCTTTCCTCTCGCCCAGCGAGACAGTGGGGCCGCCGGTGACGTCCTCGCGTCCGAGCAAGGCCGAAGCGACAGCCGAGCGGTGGCGCACGGCGGCCGTGGCGTGTTCCCTGACCGGCGAGGCTCTCTCCGAGCGGGCCGGGCAGTGGCAGCGGTTGTTGTCCGGGGCCGGACGTGAGGAGATCGACGACGGGGTGCGCCTGGTCGTGCCCGCTGAGCGAGCCGGGGCGATCGCCGCGCTGGCCGCCGCCGAGCAGCGGTGCTGCCCGTTCTTCGACTTCCGGCTGCAATTGGATGGCCCGGTGCTGCGGCTGGAGGTACGTGCCCCTGCCGAGGGCGCCGCTTTGCTCACCGAACTGTTCACCTCGGCGACCTGACCACCCGCGCTTCGCCGCCGTCTTCCGGTCTGCCGTCACACGACGCCGCAAGGAGCCCATCGTTGTCGTCCTCATCCGGCCTGGTCGCAGGTATGGAACGTCACCAGGTCGCCGTCTATGTGGGTGCGCTCGCGGTCGGGGCCCTGGTGGGCTGGATTGCCCCCGGTGCGGGGCCGGGACTGGAGTACGCGATCAACCCGGTGCTCGCCGCCTTGCTCTATGTGACGTTCTTGCAGGTGCCTGTTGCCCAGCTGGGCCACTCCCTGCGGGCGGGCCGGTTCCTGGGCGCCGCCCTGGTGGTGAATTTCGTGGTGGTGCCGCTGGTGGTCGCGGCGATGTTCGCCTTCCTGCCCGCCGACCAGGCCGTGCGCCTGGGGGTGCTGCTGGTCCTGCTGGCCCCGTGCGTGGACTACGTCATCGCCTTCAGCGGACTGGCGGGCGGCAGCAGCGGGAAACTGCTCGCGGCCACGCCCCTGCTGCTGCTGGTGCAGATGGCGTTACTGCCTGGATATCTGCTGCTGTTCCTGGGCCCGGAGCTGGCCGACGTCGTCGAGATCGGCCCGTTCGTCGAAGCGTTCATCGTGCTCATCGTCATCCCGCTGACCCTGGCCTGGCTCACCCAGGGCTGGGCGGCGCGCAGGCCGACGGGTCAGCGGGTCGCCGACGCGGTGGGCACGACGATGGTGCCGCTGATGGCCGCGACCCTGCTCACAGTGGTGGCTTCCCAGGTGCCCAAGCTGGGCGACGGTCTGGCCGCGGTGGCTCCCGTCGTGCCGTTCTACGTGCTGTTCCTCGTGGTGATGGCCTTCGCCGGACTCGCCGTCGCTCGCCTGTTCCGGCTGGACGTTCCGGCCGGGAGGGCGGTCGTGTTCACCGGCGCGACCCGTAACTCGCTGGTCGTTCTGCCCCTGGCCCTGGCGCTTCCCGATCGACTCGCGATCACCGCGCTGGTGGTGGTCACTCAGACCCTGGTGGAGGTGGTCGGCATGGTGGTCTACGTCCGGGTGGTGCCCCGGCTGCTGCCCGACCCCGTCGGCGTCGACCGGGTGCGCGGGCAGTGATCGTCGCTGACGGGTGTGCCGCCTGAGTGGCCTGGCCGTGTTCGGGGACACCGTCTTCGTAGTGAACTGCGGCTTCGCTCTTCTGAACACGACGCTGACCAGTGCTTTTCCAGCAACGGACACCAATTGGCGCCACGAATGATGCCATATTGAGCCATAATGGCTTGTATGGGTGCCATCTGTGTGCCATAGTGATGCCATGGACTTGACCTCGTATGTGAGCAACCTCGGACGTGAGTTCGCCACGCTGGCCGAAACCGGTGGTGAAGAGGCGCGTGCGCTGGTCGAGCGCCTGACCGGGTCGCTCGAATCGGCGATCCGGATGACACTGCTGGACGCGCTGTCGGCCGCCGCCGACGAGATCACCCGGGACCTGGCCCCGGGCTCGGTGGAGCTGCGCCTGCGCGGACGCGATCCGAGTTTCGTCGTGACCCCGCCACCCGCCGAGCCGTTCGATGTCGCGGACGAGGACGCCGCGGCGACGGTCGACAACGCGCCGGACAGCGACCTGCTGATCGCCGAGGAAGGCCCCACCGCACGGATCAACGTGCGCATGCCCGAGCAGCTCAAGACCGCGATCGAGGAAGCCGCGACCAGGGAGGGACGCTCGGTCAACGCCTGGCTGGTCCGGGCGGCAGCCGCTGCCCTGCAGCAGTCCGCTCGCGAGCAACGTCCGGAGCCACGCGGCGGCAAGCGGGCCAAGCAGCGCTTCACCGGCTGGGTGCGCTAGCCCCACCGCCCGCTTTTCTCACACCACGCCCCCGACCTGCGGGGATGACTCACCTACCCATGTTGTGGAGACAACCATGCCGAAATACGAGACGCCCGCACCGATTTCCGCCGCACTCGAACTCGGTGTCGGCGAGGTGCGGATCACCGCGAGCGACCGGACCGACACCGTCGTCGAGGTCCGCCCGAGCGACGCCACCGACGAGTCCGACGTGAAAGCCGCACAGCAGGTCCGTGTCGACTACACCGACGGCACACTCCGGGTCACCGGCCCGAAGGCGCGCGTCTTCGACTTCTCCCGTAAGACCAGGTCGGTCGACGTGTCCGTCGAACTGCCCAGCGGTTCCCAGGTGTCCGCACAACTGCAGATGGGCGACATCCACTGCACCGGTCGGGTCGGGGAGTGCAGGCTCAAGACCTCCGCCGGGAACGTCCGGCTCGAACGAACCGGTCCGCTGCGCCTGGACACGTCGGCCGGTCACGTCACCGCCGACCGCGTCACCGGCAACGCCGAGATCTCCACCGGCTCCGGAAAGGTCCAGGTCGGTGAGGTCGAGGGCACCGCGGTGATCAAGAACTCCAACGGTGACACCACGATCGGCGCGATCACCGGTGAGGTGCGGGTGCGCGCGGCCAACGGCGACATCTCCGTCGACCGGGCGGGCGCGGATGTCGACGCGAAGACGTCCAACGGCAGCATCCGCCTCGGCGAGGTGGCCCGCGGTTCGGTCACCCTCGGCACCGCCATGGGCGACCTGGAGATCGGCATCGCCGAGGGCACCGCAGCCTGGCTGGAGGTGAACACCGACTGCGGGCGTGTTCACAACCTGCTGCAGAACGCCGTCCGGCCCGAAGAGGCCGACGAGACCGTCGAGGTGCGTGGCCGCACCTCCTACGGCGACATCACGATCCGCCGCTCCTGAGCCACTTCCGGAACTGGGGAAGGAAACCATGACCAGCAACCGCTCCCGGCAGGCCATCACCGCGACCGGGCTACGGAAATCTTTCGGCGACCAGGTCGTCCTCGACGGTCTCGATCTCGACGTGCGGCGGGGAACGATCTTCGCGTTGCTCGGTGCCAACGGCGCGGGGAAGACCACCACGGTCAAGATTCTGTCCACTTTGATCCGTGCTGACGCCGGTGACGTCCAGGTCGCCGGTCATGACCTCGCCCGTGAACCCGACGCGGTGCGCGCCGCGATCGGGGTCACCGGTCAGTTCTCGGCGGTGGACAACCTGCTCACCGGCGAGGAGAACCTGCTGCTGATGGCGGATCTGAACCACCTCGCCAAGAGCGAAAGGCGGCGGCGCACCGCCCAGCTCCTCGAACAGTTCGACCTGGTCGACGCGAGCAGGAAACCGGCATCGACCTACTCCGGAGGTATGCGGCGGCGCCTCGACCTGGCGATGACCCTGGTCGGCAGCCCGCAAGTGATCTTCCTCGATGAGCCGACCACCGGACTGGATCCGCGTAGCCGCCGGAACATGTGGCGGATCGTCCGGGAACTGGTGGCCGACGGAGTCACCATCTTCCTGACCACGCAGTACCTGGAGGAAGCCGACGAGCTGGCCGACCGGATCGCCGTACTCCACCACGGCCGGCTGGTCGCCGAGGGGACCGCGGACGAGCTGAAGCGCCGCATCCCCGGCGGACACGTTCGCCTGCGGTTCGCCGACCAGCAGGGCCTCGACACGGCCCTGCGCGCACTGGGGCAGGCCTCACGCGACGACGACGCGCTCACCCTGCGGGTGCCCAGCGACGGCAGCCTGCGCTCGCTGAAGACCCTGATCGACCGGCTCGACGGCCAGGCCGTCGAGGTCGAGGAGCTGTCCGTGCACACCCCCGATCTCGACGACGTCTTCCTCACCCTCACCAGCGATCCCACCAACGAGAAGGTGCTGACTCGATGAGTGCCCACGCCCTCACCGGCCCCTCCCCGGTGGCTCTGAAGTTCCACCCGTTGCGCGACTCGGCGACGATGCTGCGCCGCAACCTCAGACACATGCTGCGATACCCGTCGATGACCCTGATGCTCGTCGGGATGCCCGTCGTCTTCCTGCTGCTGTTCGTCTACGTGTTCGGTGGCACGCTCGGCGCCGGGATCGGCGAATCGACGCACATCGCAGGCGGGCGCGCCGAGTACGCCAACTACGTGACGCCCGCGATCATCCTGATGACAGTGGCGGCCACGGTCCAGGGGACCGCGATCTCGGTCGCCATGGACATGACCGAAGGCGTCATCGCCCGGTTCCGCACCATGCACATCGCCCGCGTCTCGGTGCTGACCGGGCACGTCCTCGGCAGCGTGATCCAAGCGATGTTCGCCCTGGCTGTCGTGATCGGCGTCGCGCTGCTCGTCGGGTTCCGGCCCACCGCAGGGCTGGGCGCGTGGCTGGCCACGGCCGGTTTCCTGCTGGTGGTGAGCTTCGCACTGGTCTGGCTCTCCGTCGCGCTCGGCCAGGTGAGCAAGAGCGTCGAAACCGCGAGCAACCTGCCCATGCCGCTGATACTGTTGCCCTTCCTCGGCAGCGGGTTCGTCCCCACCGACTCCATGCCTGCCGGGCTGCGCTGGTTCGCCGAGTACCAACCGTTCACGCCGATCATCGAGACCCTGCGCGGCCTGCTGATGGACCGGCCGCTCGGGAACCACGCGTGGCTCGCACTCATCTGGTGCGGCCTCATCGCCCTCGGCGGCTACCTCTGGTCGAGGCGGCTGTTCAACCGCGAGTTCTCCCGCTGACCGGCGGAAGCCGCCAAGTGCCCGGCCTGCCCGGCCGTCGAGTGGTCGCCGGGCAGGCCGGGCCGGACTTTCATCGTTTCCGTTCGAGTCGACGCGCGGTCGGCAGCTCGTTGGAGGCGGAGCTGGCCGATCTCCGCGGCGTTCTTCATCAGTTCGGCGTTCACCCAGGCGATCATGTGTGCGACGGTGTGGCGCGGGTCGTTCTGCCACGGGAACGGGGCGGTCGAGCCCAGCCCGGCGTCGGTGAACCGGTCCAGTGCCTCCAGCCAGTCCGCACGGAGACCGCGTAGCCACTCGACGGCCGGCTTGCCCGCGCCCGGCCAGACGATGTCGCTCCGCTGCCGAGGCGCTCTGCGATGAGCGTGGTCGATGGCCACGCTCCACCACCAGCCGATGTGCCAGCTCAGCCAACCGATGGTCGGTACGGGAACGGGATCGGGTTCGCTCTCCGCCCAGTCCGGCACCCATGTCCCGTCGTCGGCCAGGCGTACCGTCCAGCAGTTCGCGGTGGGTTCCCACAGGAAGTCGTCCACTTCAAGCCGCTCCAGGTGGTACTCGAACAGCGACCAGGTCAGGTCGAACTGCCAGCGCAGCAGGTCGAGTGTGTCTCGCGGGGCGGGTTCGTTCGATGAGGCGGTCACCGGCCGACCCTGGCACGACCTCGATGCCGTGGGGAAACGAGTATTCGATGCCACGGTCACTCGGAACGACCGACCTACCACGACAGGCTTCCCAGCCACACGTCGTGCTCGGAAAGCTCAACCGGACCGAGTCGAGGTTCACGACGTCTCCGGGCCGGGGCGCACAGCAGCGGGCGTCGGTGCGGCCAGGTCGAGTTTGAGGGCGTAGCCGGCGCCGTGTTCTTCGATGGAGTTCAGGGTCCACGGAGTACTCGTGATCAGGTCGGTGAGTTCGTCAGCGGCGGCCAGCAGGTAGTCGAACCATGGTGTCGCGAGCCTGCCGTGACGGACACGCATCCTCAGCTGCCCCGCCGGGCGGCCCCTGGCGCGGTTGCGGTCGTGGTAGGCGAGGTGAGCGGGATCCTCGGTGCGGTACGGGTCCATGCCGGTGCCCAGCAGCTGCCCGCCCGGCGCGGTGATCCGGGCGAGTTCGGTGAGTGTGACCACGGCGGTCTCAGGGTCGGCGAGCAGGCCGAGGTTGCCGCCGAGCATCAGGATCGTGTCGAAGCGGCCGATCCCGGCGGGGACGGCTTGAGCGGTGCCCGACACCGCGGGTGCGCCGCGTTCGAGAGTGATCGCGACAGCGAGGGGGGAGGAGTCCAGCCCGACGACCTCGTGCCCGTCCTGCCGGAGCGGCACGGCATGGCGACCGGCACCGCACCCGACGTCGAGGATGCGGCCTCGAACGTCGGTGAGCGCGGCACGCTCCAGGTCCGGCCACGAGTCGCGGCCGCCGAAGTAGCGGGCCATGTCGGTGACACCGATGTATCCGTCGTCGCGTTCGACGATCTCGAAAGCGGCACCGGGCCGAGCACCCGAGGCCCAGCAGCGGGCCAGCGCGGCACCGAACGCGTCCCCGATGACCGGCGGGTCGGTCTCGCTCATCCCCAGCACCTCGGTTCCCTCGTCGAACGAAGCGGCGGACCGGCAACCGCACAACAGGCACACTACGCCTGTTGTGCGGTCCGGCAGTGTCGTGTGTGCACCGTGGCCGGAGTTCGTCCTCCGCCCGGGACACCGGCGCGGAGTTCTGGACCGGGCTCGCCCCGACCATTGACAGTGATGAAGCCGCAGTCTTCAACACCGCCGATACCACCATCAGGTGTGCGGTCGCACCACCTGTCCCATCTCGGGCTGCTGCGGCATCTTGCCTCGTCCCGACGATTAGGTAGACTGATCTACCTAATCGAACGCGAGGAGTTCCGACCATGTCCGACAGTGGACAGCGGCAACGCCGGGGCCCGAGTACACGAGCCGGCCCCGGTTCGCGTAGTCCTGCGCGGCAGCGGTTGCTGGACGCGGCCGCCGAGTGCTTCTACGCCCACGGCGTGAACGGAACCGGCATCGACACCATCACCGCCGCGGCCGGTGTCGCGAAGATGAGCCTGTACAACAACTTCGCGTCGAAGGACGAGCTGGTCCTGGCGTATCTGCAGGCCCGCCACCAGGAGTGGCTGGATCTCTACCGCCGCAGGCTGGCCGGAGCAGACGATGCCCGCGCACGGATCGCCGCCGTCTTCGACGCCTACCTCGATCACGCCGAATCGGCCTACGCGCACGGGTTCCGTGGGTGCGGGCTGCTCAACGCGGCGGCCGAACTCCCCGCCGGAGCTCCTGGCCGTGAAGTCGTTCGACAACACAAGGAGGAGGTCGCGGCACTGTTGGCCTCCCACGTCTCGGAACTTCCGGGGTTGGCGGGCGAGCGTGCTGCCGGCCTGGCGGACCAGCTCGCTTTCCTGCTGGAGGGCGCGATGGTCCGGGCGGGCCTCGAAGGCAACGCCCGACTGCTGCGCCACGCTCGCGACCTGGCGCTGCGAACCGTGGACGATTCGGTCGCGGTCGCGGGAGACACGTGATGCGCGGGACACGACGTTCGACAACGCCAGGATCAGTTGACTCGACAACGTCCGCACCAGGTGACCGCACAAGGAGATCCCATGAACCTCGCTGACTACGACGCGCTGAGTTTCGACTGCTACGGCACGCTCATCGACTGGGAGACCGGTATCGCCGCCGTCCTGGCTCCATGGGCGAAGGAAGCCGGTCTGGGCCTGACCGACGAGGAGTTGCTCGTCGCCTACGCCGAGAACGAGGCCCAGGCCGTGCGGGACACGCCCGCCGCGCTCTACTCGGAGATTCTCGCGGAGGCGTTCCGGCGCACCGGGGACAGGCTCGGACGGCCCGTGAGCGACGAGTGGGCGCAGCGTCTGGGCGACTCGGTGCCCGACTGGCCTGCCTTCGACGACTCGGCCGACGCGCTCGCCTCCCTGGCGCGGGACTACAAACTCGTCATCCTGTCCAACGTGCACCGCGAGGGATTCGCGGGATCGAACCGGCGCCTGGGTGTGGAGTTCGACCGGGTCATCACCGCCGAGGACGTCAAGGCCTACAAGCCGGCTCCGAACCACTTCGACGCCCTCGACGAGGCCCTGAAGGAAATGGGCGTGCCGCGTGAGCGGCTGTTGCATGTCGCTCAGAGCCTCTTCCACGACCACGTGCCCGCCAAGCGCCACGGGCTGCCGTCGGTGTGGATCAATCGCCGTCACGACCGTCCGGGCTGGGGCGCCACGCCCGAACCCGAGGCGGAGTACTCCTACGACCTCGAGTTCCCCGACATGAGGTCGTTCGCGCAGGCGGCGCGGCAGGCGAAGGGCTGAACGGCCCACCGGCAGCACCGAGGTCTGGACCGGCAGCCCCTCCCGAAACGGTGCCGGGCGCGCTGCTCAGCGGCTGGGCGGAGCGCAGCCGCAGGCATCCCCGCGCCACGCTTCGCGACCTTCCTTGACCGCGACCGCGGCGATGACGAGCGCGACGGCCGGGTCGGCCCACGACCAGCCGAGAAGGGAGTTGAGCAGCAGGCCCACCAGCAGCACGCCGGACAGGTACGTGCACAGCAGTGTCTGCTTGGAGTCCGCGACCGCGCTCGCCGAGCCGAGTTCACGACCTGTCCGGCGCTGCGCGGCGGACAGGAACGGCATGACCACCAGCGACACCGCGGCCAGGACGATGCCGACCGTGGAGTGCTCCGCGCTCTGCGCGCCGGTGAGGCTGCGCACCGACTCCACCGTCACGTAGGCGGCGAGCGCGAAGAACGACACCGCGATCACCCTCAACGCGACACGCTCGCGCGCTTGGGGATCCCTACCCGCGAACTGCCATGCCACGGCCGCCGCCGAGGCGACCTCGATCACCGAGTCGAGCCCGAAGCCGATCAACGCGGTCGACGAGGCCAACGTCCCGGCCGCGATCGCGATGACCGCCTCGATGACGTTGTAGGTGATCGTGGCCGCCACCAGCAGGCGAATCCGGCGAGACAACAACGCGCGCCGCTGCGGCGTGAGTCCGTCCGAAGTGGCCGGGGCGGCAGTGCGGCACCCGTCGGTGCATCCGTCGGATGCCGACGGCGTGGCCGTGAGGCCGCGGCGGTGGCCGGTGTCCTCTCCGGTCATGGGGCCACGTCCACTTTCCCCGCCACATCGGTTGCCGCCGACACGGCGGGCTCGTCGTCGACGCAGGGCTGGTCGGTGTCCACCGCGAGCACCACCTGCACCAGTTCGCTCAGGGCGCGGGCCAGGTGTGGATCCGCCAGCTCGTAGCGGACCTGGCGACCCTCGTAGTTGGCGACCACGAGCCCGCAGCCACGCAGGCAGGACAGGTGGTTGGACACGTTCGACCGGGTCAGGCCGAGTGTCGCGGCGAGTTTGCCCGGATACTGCACGCCGTCCAGCAGCGCCACGAGGATCCGGCAGCGGGTCGGATCGGCCAGTGCCCGCCCCAACCGGGCGAGAGCCGACTCCCGAGTCTCACACATCAGCATGGCCGCAACAGTACAGCTGCTACTGATATAACAGCAAGCACTGAATCATTGTCTTCTTACTGACGGGAGTGTGGTGTGACCGTAGTGGCCCTCGGCCTGTATCTCGGCTACCTGTTGACGGCGTTCGGAGTCCGCAGCCTGCTGCAGTACCGGCACACCGGTTCCACCGGCTTCCGCGGTGTCAGCGGCCGCCCCTTCGGCGCCGGGTGGTGGGGCGGCGTGCTGTTCGTCCTCGCGTTGGCCCTCGGTTTGTCGGGACCACTGCTCCAACTGCTCGGCGTGGTCTCCGCGATCGCCGTACTGGACCATGGCGCGGTGCACGGCACCGGACTCGCCCTCACGACGGCAGGCATCGCGGCCACACTGCTCGCGCAGCACGTGATGGGCACGTCGTGGCGCGTGGGCGTCGACCCGCAGGAAAGTACCGATCTGGTCACCACCGGCGCCTTCGAGTGGGTGCGCAACCCCGTCTTCACGGCGATGATCGCCACCGGTGCGGGGCTCGCACTCCTGGCGGGCGACCCGGTGACGATCGCCGCGTTCGTGATCCTGGTGGTCGCGGTCCAGATCCAGGTCCGAGCCGTGGAGGAGCCTCATCTGCTGCACGTCCACGGCTCGGAATACCGCGACTACGCCGCCCGCGTCGGACGGTTCCTCCCCGGGATCGGACGCCTTGAGCAACATCCGTGCCAGATCATGAGCTAAGCCCTCATCGTCCCTGGTCGCTGAACTCCAGTTCCTGCACGACCAGGGGTACCGGTGCGTGATCGGCACGCTTGGTCTGGCGCTCGAGGCCGTCATCTGGTGGAGCAGCCTCTACATCTCAGGAAGCTCCTCGGCCGGCGCCAGCCACACGGTGCGTCGGCGCCCTGACCCTCCAACACGATCGACGGCTCCCACACGGCCGGCACCGGGACGGCGGACAGCGGAGAACCGGTTCTGACCAGGATGTACGGCAGGAAGACGAGGTGGTGAGCGGACAGCGACGGCTTCGTCGAAGTCACAGACGACCACGGCTCTTCTCCGCAGGATGGGGTCGAATGCCGGTGCTGATGGTCAGGGCACTCAGAGAGTCGTGTCCGTACCTTTCGTCCTGGTCGTGCTCTGCGCGGTGATCCTCCTCGTTCCGGCTGATCCGCCGGTCAGGCGCACCCCCGCTGGAATGGCCCGGAGCGCTTCTGCTCGCTTCCATGGCTACCGTCCGCGGCGCTGTCCGGCGCGGTGATCGCCGGAATCCTGTTCGTCATGGTTGAGCGTCGCGCGGCGAACCCGCTCGTCCCGCTCAGGTTCTTCCGCAGTCGACCACGGGTCCTGGCGAACCTTGCAACCGCCCTCCTGAGCGCGGCACTGTCCACATCGTTCCTGCTGTTCACCTACTACCTGCAGGACCAGCTGGGGCTGAGTCCTCTCGAAGCGGACCTGACGATGTTGCCCCTTGCCGTGGCTCTCATCGCGGCGTCCGTCTTCGTTCCGCAACTGCTCGGACGCTGGGGCGCCCAGGTCTGCACCCTGGCCGGTATCGGTTTCACGGTGCTGGCCATGGCTTCCCTCGCCCTCGCCACACACCTGGAAGCGAACGCCCTCGCGATGATTCCGGCGATGCTCCTCATCGCCGCAGGCATGGGTTTCGGGCTTGTCGGCTTGCAGTACACCGCGGTGACCGGGGTTACCGAGAACGACGCCGGCATCGCATCCGGCATCCAGCGAGCCGCCGACCAGCTCGGAGGGTCCACCGGGACCACCCTCTACGTCGGCATCGGGTTCGCCCCCGCCCTGGCTGACATCGACCCGTTCCTCACGAGCAGTCTCCTCGCCGTCGCAGGGCTGACGGCCGCTGGAGTGGTTGCTTGGCGTATTGCCATGCCCGCCTCTCCGTCCGAGGAAACAGTCGGATGACTCACTGACGGAATTGCGCCCGGTCGGCAGATCAGAGCGGGCGCAATCTCGTCGGTGCCGGGGTGAAAGACACATGCAGCACCCGTGTGGAGGCCATTCCCTGGCAAGCAGATCGGACGAGGATCATCAGCACGAGATCCCGCTCTTGCGTGATCAGTCACCTACGTCACGGAACGTGCTGTCGCCAGACCCCGGACCGATCCTCCCGAAGGCCAGCCGAGCCGCCGGGTCCCACCCGGCAGCAGTGCCTTCCGACGCTCGGTCACTCCACGGCTAGGCGGCGGCCAGGACGTCGCCGAACAGAGCGGGGGAGACGTTCGCCCCGGTGATCACGGTCGCCAGCACCTCGCCCGGCAGGTCGTGCGTGGCGACGGCGGCGAGACCGGCCGCGCCCGCGGGTTCGGGCAGCACACCGAGGTTGTCCAGTGCCGTCCGCATGGCCGCGAGCATGTCCGCGTCGTCCACGACCACCATGTCGTCGACCAGCAGGCGCATGCGGCGCACCGATTCCGGGATCGGCGAACTGATCGCGATGCCTTCCGCGAACGTGTCGGCACGCTCTGTCGGAAGCACGCGCCCGGCTCGCCAGCTGTCGGCCATGCTGGGCGCGCCTTTCGCGCACACTCCGACGATGTGGGTGCTCGGGGCGTGGGCCTTGATCCAGCGAGCGACGCCGGTGATCAGCGCGCCGTCGCCGACCGGCAGCACCACCGTGTCGATCGCGCCTACGGCGAGCAACTCGACGCCGATGGTGCCCGCGCCCTCGGAGATGCGCGGGTGCAGGCCGTCCTCGACGAACACGCTGCCCGGCTGGGCGGCGGCGTACTCGCGGGCGGCCTCCTCGGCGCGGCCGTCACCGATCTCGTGCACGCGGACACCCAGGGAAACCATCCTGGCCAGCTTCACCGGGTTGACGCCCGCGGGCACGAACACCTCCGCGCGCAGGCCGTGTCTGGCCGCCGCGTAGCCGACGGCTTGGCCGAAGTTGCCGGACGACTCGCACACCAGGCGGGTGCCCGGCTCGAACTCGCGCGCGAGCAGGTCCACACCCCGCCCCTTGAAGCTGCGCAGCGGGTTGAGGGTTTCGACCTTGACGACCACCCGCCTGCCGAGCGCGGCGCAGAGCTGCTCGTCGACGAACTGCGGCGTGTCGAGAAAGACCGGGTCGATCAGGCTCGACGCGTCCGCGATCCGCGAGAGGTCGAGGTCCATACCGGGCATGCGTGCGCCTCCGATGACGAACGGGATTGATGACGACACGGCAACGCCAGACCGGCGCGTGGTGACCGCGATTGTAAAGATTGCCGCCGCAGCGCAAAAATGTTGCGTGCGTTTCGTACCGGACTCCATCGACCACCGGCTGCTGCGGCTCGTCCAGGAGGACGCCTCCCGCACGTTGCGGGAACTGGGCGAGCAGGTCGGTCTCTCCCCCAGCGCTGTCCAGCGCCGGCTCCGCGGCTACCGCGCCGCCGGAGTCATCGCCCGCGAGGTCGCCGTCCTCGATCCGACGGTGCTCGGCGCCACCACTCTCGCCGTGGTGCTCGTGACGCTGGACCGGGAGTCCGCGCAACACCACGCCGAATTCCGCTCGCGCATGCGGGCGGAACCGCGTGTGCAGCAGTGCTACGACGTGGCCGGGCCGTGGGACTACGTCGTCGTCCTGGTCGCCGAGAGCCTCACCGAGTGCCGTGTGCTGTCGGACCGGCTGTTTTTGAACGACGAGAACGTGCGGCGTTACGACACGCTGCCCGTGCTCGACCCGATCAAGACGGGCCTCGCCGTTCCACCGCCCGAGCCGTAGCCGAGGGATGTCGATGCCGATCGCCCGTGGGTTGTCCACCGCGCTGTCGGAATCCCTCGGTCGCCCGGCCGTCGCTGGTCCGGCCACGGCCGGGTCACGGCATGCCGTCCGCTCATCTCCGGATCGGCGAGGCGTGGCCCGATGAATTCGGTCGCCGAACCGTGTCCATCTCAGTGACGGACTCGTCGCAGAAGTACCGGGAAAGGATGCACATGCCTACGTTCATCACCATCGGCTACGGCGATCAGGACGGCTACGACCGCACCGACGCCGCCGTACGGGCCGAGGCGCACGCACAGGACGACCGCCTACGTGCCGGCGGTGCGCGGATGGGAATCGCGGGAAGGCCGGTCCAGGTCCGCAACCACGATGCCGCCCGCACCGACACGGTGGAGGGACCGTTCCTGCGGTCCGCGCTGCCGGTCGCGGGCTTCGCGCTGATCGAAGCCTCCAGCTTGGAAGAGGCGGTGGCGATGGCCTCTCGGACTCCGTGCGCGGTCGCCCACGGTGTGGTCGAGGTCTGGCCGCTGTATGAAACGCCCGACGAGGCAGCCGGCGCCTGATACCAGGCCACCATCGCACCGAGGACCGCGTCACGAAGCTCGTGGTCCTGCCCCTTCGTGGACACGAGACACACTCCCGTGGTCCCGCGCCACCCCGACGGGTGGTGCCACCATCCGGACACCTCGGGTAGCGGAGACGCCGGTGGATTGTTCGGTCGGGCACACCCCGTCGGACACGGGACGACGCCGGTTTCCCACGACCGGTACCGTCAGCGCGCTGAACCTTGGCAAGAGGCGTTGCAGGAGTTGTCTGTGTCCGTTCCGTTACCCCCGCGTGTGAGCGCCGACCCGGTGTCGACACGACCCCGCAAGTTCCGGCCCGAGCTCCAGGGGCTGCGTGCTCTGGCGGCGCTGCTCGTGGTCGTCTACCACGTGTGGCTCGACCGGGTGTCCGGTGGTGTGGACGTGTTCTTCGTGATCAGCGGGTTCCTGATCACCGGACAGCTGTACCGGGCGGGTTGTCGGGGCCGCATCGAGTTCCGGCGCATGTGGGGGCGGATGCTCACGCGCCTCCTCCCGGCCGCGTTGACGGTGTTGCTGGTGACGATGGCGGTCGCCGTGCTGGTGCTGCCGGAACACCGGTGGATGCAGACGGCCAGGGAGGTCGTGGCGTCGGCGCTGTTCTTCGAGAACTGGCAGTTGGTCGCGGACTCGGCCGACTACTTCGCCCAGCACTCGACGGCAAGCCTGACGCAGCATTTCTGGTCACTGTCGATCCAGGGCCAGTTCTACCTGGTGTGGCCGCTGCTGGTGGCGATGGTGGCGCTGCTCGCCCGGCGGGCGGGCTGGACGCTGCGTCGTTCGCTGGTGGCGGCGCTGGCCGTGACCTTCGCGCTGTCGCTCGCGTACTCGGTCTGGCTGACGGCGACGAACCAGCCGCTGGCGTACTTCCACTCGGCCACGCGGGTGTGGGAGTTCGCGCTGGGCGGATTGACGGCCCTGACGATCGACGCGGTCCGGGTGCCACGGGTGGTGCGGATCGTCTGCGGCTGGGTCGGTGTGCTCGCGCTCGTGTCGTGCGGGCTCGTGTTGCAGGTCGGCACGGTGTTCCCCGGCTACGCCGCTCTGTGGCCGACGCTGGCGGCGGTGCTGGTGCTCGTGGCCGGCGCCACCGACAGCCGGATCGGTGCGGACCGGTTCCTGTCGGCGCGGCCACTGGTGCGTATGGGCGATCTGAGCTACGCGCTGTATCTGTGGCACTGGCCGATCCTGCTGTTCTTCCTCACCACCCGCGACCAGGAGACGGTCAGCGTGGTGGAGGGCGCCGTCGTGATCGGTGTGTCGGTGGTGCTCGCGGTGCTCACCCACCGCTTCGTGGAGCAGCCTGCCCGCAACGCGCGCATGGTGACGGCGACCCCGTGGGGTGCCTACCGTTTCGGAATCCTGGCGTTGCTGCCGGTGCTGTTGGCAGCGGGAAGCTGGCAGCTCGTCACGGCGCAGCGCGCGTCGTTCACCGTGGCCGCCGAGGAGAACGAAACACTCGGGGCTCAGGCGCTCCACGCCCGCGCGCCGCTGGTGGACGCCGGTAAGCCGGTCCTCCCGCCGTATGCGGCCCTGCCCGAGCAGTTCGACAGCTTCGGCGAAGAGGAGTGCCGCTACTCGCCGAAGAACGAGGAGCTGCGTATCTGCACGGTGGACCCCGTGGGGGAGCCGGTGCGGCGGGTCGTCGTCGTGGGCGACTCGCACTCCCAGCAGTACATCGCCGCGCTGCGCCCGATCGTCGACCGTCGGAGTTGGCAGGTCATCTCGATGGGCAAGGGCGGTTGCCCGTTCACCACCGACGCAGCCGAGGAGGACTGCCGCGTGTGGAACGCCGCCGTGCTGCAGGAGATCATCGAGACCCGGCCGGACGCCGTGATCACCATGGCCACGCGTGACGTGCGGGTGGGGCTGACGGAGTGGACCCCGCCCGGCTACGTGGAGCAGTGGCGGGCCCTCGACGCCGCGGGCATCCCGGTGGTGGCCATTCGTGACAGCCCCCGATACGACTTCGAGCCGTCGGAGTGCGTGCAGAAACACGGTGCGGACGCGCCGCGCTGCTCGGGGGTGAGAGCGGAGTTGCTGGCCCCGGAACCACCGTATGCCGGGCTCGACGACGTGCCGCCCAATGTGTCGTTCCTCGACTTCAGTGACTACTTCTGCAACGCCGAGACCTGCCCGCCGGTAATCGGGAACGTGCTCGTGTACATGGACGACAACCACGTCACCGCCACCTACCTGGAAACGATGTCGCCGATCGTCGAGACGCGGTTGGTCGAGGCCCTGCGCTGGGAGGACGACCCCTCGGGTGGTCCGGACAGGTGACACGTCGCCGTCGGTAGGCTGCGGGCACGATGACCGCACTCGACCCGGGACCACTGCTGAGTGAGCACTACGCCCTCGACGTCCGTGAACTCGTCCCGGTGGACGCGGGAGCCGACCGGGCGGCGTCGTTGTGGAAGGCGCGCGGCCACGACGGTCGCGAGTACGCGGTCAAGTGGACCGCCGGCGGGTCTCCGGCGGGGTTGGTACTCTCGTCCGCTCTCGCCACCGCCTGCCCGGGGGCGGCACCGATGCCGGTGCGGACCCGGGCAGGCGCGCTGTGGGCCGCCGCGGGTGGGCGGCGGCTGTCAGTGGTGGAGTGGGTCGCCGGTCGTAGCGCGGTCGACGTCGCTCCGGAGGAGGGGCACTGGGTCGCGTGCGGCCGCCTTCTCTCCGCACTCCACGGTCTGCCCGTCGACTGCGAGCTGCGCCGGTGGCTGCCGCGCGAGGACTTCGACCCGTCGCGTTGGGTCGACGTCTTCGACGACATCGACGCGCGACTGACCCGGACGGCCGGCCCGGCCGAGGACAACTGCCTCACGCGGCTCCGCGCCGTGTGGTGGCAGCGGCGGGCGGAGCTGCGTGTGGTGCGCGACGACACGCTGCGGTTGGGGGAGTGGTTCGCCTCTCGGGCGGACGATCTCAACGCCGTGCCGTGTCATGCCGATCCGCACCTGGGCAACCTCGTCGTCACCGGAGCCGACACGGTGGCGCTGATCGACTTCGACGACGCCGTGCTCGCCCCGCCGGAACGGGATCTGATGTTCGTTCTCGGCGGCGGTGTGTTCGCCGAACGACTCGTCACGCAGCGGCAACAGGAGGCGTTCCTGCGCGGCTACGGCCCGCACGCGGAGGATGACCGATTGCTCGCCTACTACCGGGGCCTGCGTGTGCTGGAGGATGTCAGCGACCCGGCCACGGTGGTGCTCGATCCAGAGCCCCCGGCTACCGAGCGGGTCACGAGCCTCGGCTACGTCACCGCGACGCTGGCGCCGGGCGCGCTGCTCGACCAGGCGCTGCGCTCCGGCTGAGGCCGAAGCTGTGGCGTGGTGCCGCTCGGGCCTGCGGTGACCTCCCCGGTGTCCGCCACAGTGCTCTGTCTCAGAACTCGACAGCCCTGCCGTGAGGCACCCGGCCCTGCGGGACGGCAGGGGTCCGCGAACGGAACGTGCGGCGATAGGTGTCCGGAGGAACACCGACCGTGCGGTTGAAGTGTCGGCGCAGCGTTGTGGCGGTGCCCATGCCGGTGGCGGTGGCGATGGCGTCGATGCTGTCGTCAGTGGTCTCCAGCAACGTCTGGGCATGGCGGATCCGCTGGATCAGCAACCATTGCAACGGGGTGGTACCGACCACCGATCTGAAGTGGCGACCGAGGTTGCGGGAGCTCATCCGCGCTTGGCGGGCCAGGTCCTCCACGGTCAGCGGGTGGTCCAGTCGTTCGAGCACCCAGGCGAACAGGTCGGCGAGCGGATGCTTGTCCGGAGGGGGCACGGGGGTGGTGACGAACTGGGCCTGCCCACCGTCCCGGTGTGGCGGCACGACCAGGCGGCGGGCCACGGTGTTGGCGATCGACGAACCGTGGTCGAGGCGGACCAGGTGCAGACACAGGTCCATGGCGGCGGCCTTGCCCGCCGAGGTCAGCACGGTGCCGTTGTCCACGTAGAGGACGTCGGGGTCCACCGTCACCTGGGGATACCGGGCGGCCAGGGTTCCGGTGTGCGCCCAGTGCGTGGTCGCGCGTCGCCCGTCCAGCAGCCCGGCGGCGGCCACCACGAAGGCGCCGGTGCAGAGAGCGGCCACGCGTGCACCCGCCTCGTGTGCCGCGCGCACCGCGTCGACGAGGTCGGTGGGTGGCTCCTCGTCGACGTCCGCCCAGCCCGGGACGATCACGGTGTCGGCGCGCGTCAGGTGGTCGAGACCGTGATCGGGGTCGAGCCGGAACCGGCCGGCCCGCACCGGGCCGGGGCCACACACGAACACCCGGTACCAGGGCACCGCCACGCTGGCCGGAACGGCGCCGAAGACCTCGTACGCCAAGGCCAGTTCGAAATGCAACATCCCGTCGGTGACGGCCAACGCGACAGTGGTCATGTCTGGAATTGTATGGATTATGGCGTTCCAGACACTCGTAGGCCACGTTCGCCCTTGCCAGGATGGGACCGAGAGAACACAGCGGATGGTTCGAGCAGGGAGAGTTCATGAACGCGGGGTCTGCGGTGGTGGTGTTCGGCGCATACGGACACACCGGGCGTTTCGTGGTGTCACAGTTGAAAAGGCGCGGGTTCGTCCCGATCCTGTCCGGCCGCGACGCCGCGAAGCTGGCGGCACTGGCAGCGGTCGAGTCCGGACTGGACGCCCGCCCGGCGACGGTCGATGATCCGGCCTCGCTCGACCGCGCACTGTCCGGCGCGGCGGCGGTGATCAACTGCGCCGGTCCGTACGCCACGACGGCCGCACCCGTGATCGAGTCGGCTCTGCGCGCGGGGATCCCGTACGTGGACGTGGCGGCCGAGATCGAAGCCAACGTCGACACGTTCACACACTTCACCGACCGTGCCCGCGCCGCCGGGTCGGTGATCGTCCCTGCGATGGCCTTCTACGGTGGACTCGGTGATCTGCTGACCACCGCCGCGATGGGTGACTGGACCGTCGCCGACGAAGTGCACGTCGCATACGCGTTGAGCGGGTGGCACCCCACCGCCGGGACGCGGGCCGCGGGCGCCGTCTCCCGGCAACGGCGAGGCGGCCGACGCGTCCGCTACACGAACGGACGGCTGGAGTACCGCCAGGACGAGCCGCCGACCCTGGAATGGCCGTTCCCCGACCCGATGGGGCCCCGGGACGTCATCGGGGAGTTCACGATGGCCGACGTCGTCACCATCCCCAGTCACCTGCCTGTCCCCGAGGTGCGCACCTACATGACGGTCGAGGCGGCGAGAGACGTGTCGGCTTCCGAGACACCGACCCCGACCGCGGTCGACGAGCGTGGGCGCTCTGACCAGACCTTCCTCGTCGACGTCGTCGTGCGCTCCGGTGGCGATGAACGACGCGTTGTGGCCAGGGGTCAGGACATCTACGCCGTCAGTGCGTCCCTCGCGGTGGAAGCGGTCGACCGCATCCTCGCCGGACGGACCAGGACGGTCGGTGTCGCGTCCGCGGGCGAGATCTTCGACGCGCGCGACTTCCTTCACGCACTGTCGCCGGAGATCTCCCTGGAACTGTGGGACCACGCCGGAACGCCCGCAGGGCTCTCGTCCCCGGCACGGCTGGCCGCGCCGGGGCATCTCGTGTCCTGACGGAAGCCGCGCGGGACCGTATTCTACTTTCCTGCGGCGGATGTAGCGGAGAAAACCTACGAACTTCGCACGCGACTTGGCCAGTCTGGACCGATCTCGTCCCCAGTCACCACGACTTTCCCTGTTGCGGTTAAGGGTTCGTCTTGGTGTCCAGTTTGGGCAACGGCTATGGAATTAAAGACCATGTTGGCGCAGCAGGGGCCTCTTCCGTTTACGAGAGCATCGATGACGCAATGGTGTGATCAGTTTCCCATTCTGTTCTGTTGCAACAGTACCCATGGGACATGATCGTTGCCATTACTCCGACGAAAGTGGCATGGTGCAGAGGGAAGCCGGGGAGGTTGGCTGATGGGGCACTCTCCATGCTCCCCGGAGCAGGTTATTGTGGATATCTTCCTTCGGCGAGTATCGCGGCAACCCTGAAAGAGATGCACAGTGGGTCTTATTCCAGTCGCCTCCCGTAAAGCACTACTGGCATAGACGATCCGGCGACAGCGAAATTGCCGTTGCCGCCGGTGGCATGGAATCTATAGGTACCATCTCCGGCCCGGGGTCCCCTCAGGAGATACCAAAGAACTCCAACAACAATAGTCGTGACTGCGGTTACCGCCAGCGTTATCAGGATGATGACGGTTGCCCTGTCCGACATAGTGCCGCTCCTTGAGTTCCGGGCCAGTCAGGTCTGGGTTTTGAGCCATCTTGTCGTTCGCCCTGCGAGGCGGCAACCACCAGCACTAGGGCTCAGGCGCCGCGATGGTCTGCGCCTGAGCCCCAACGGAGGTAGAAAACTTGTCCCGACCACGGTCGGTCACTTCTGCGATGCCGCGCTGGACGTCGAACTGGTCCGGAAGACGTCGGAGTCTCGCGTCCTGACGGAAGCCGCGCGGGCGCCCTTTCAGGTGGCCAAGCGGGTGAGCAGGGCGGCGAGTTCCGTCTCGGACAGACCGTTCTCCAGAAGGAACTCGGGCATGGTCAGTGACTCGACCGTCGAGGTCAGTGAGTTCTCGATGGTGGTGCCGTGTTCAGCGAGGAATTCACTCACCGCAGTGAGTTGATCACGGACGCCGAGCTCGTCGAATCGCTGTTTCATCCGGTGGTAGGTCAGCAGATAGTCGGCGATGATGTCTTCCGGTGTCGCCCCGGCCAGCGCGAGCAACACCAGGGCGAGCAACCCGGTCCGGTCCTTGCCGCCGGCGCAGTGGAACACCACGCAGCCCGGTGCCGCGTTGGCGACCGCCCGCACAGCGTTGATCACGAGCTCCGGGTGTTCGGCCAGTAGCACCGGGAAGTACAACGGCGAGGCGAGTCTGTCGATCTCCATCCAATGCTCGTAGAACGGCGTCCCAACTGGGTCCAGTGGCGCCCGCACGGTCGTGATACCCGGCGGCGTCGGCACCCGGTTCGGCACGATCTCGTCGGAGTTGCGCAGATCGACGACTGTGCGCACTCCGTGGCCCCAGGCCGCCGCCCAGCCGCGTTCGCTCAGGTGTGTCGGGGCTTCCATACGGACCACCGCACCGCGGCTGATCTTCCCCAGCCCCCCGAGGTCGCGAACGTTGACGCACCCGTCCCACGCGAGTTCCCTGTGCACCGTCATACCTGGAAGGACGCCTCACACCGCGCCACGTTGGGGGCCACGGGGCACACGTTCCAGCCCGGCGTCCGGGGCAGTGGCCTCCAGCCGGTCGAGGACGCGCTCGGCGATCGACGCCAACACCGTGACCTGGTCGGGGGTCAGTTGGTCGAACACCAGGTCGCGCACGGTGTCGACGTGGCCGGGCGCGGCCTGTTCGATCGCCTCACGGCCACGGGCGGTGAGCACCACGAAAGCACCGCGGGCGTCGCTGGGGCAGTCCTCGCGGCAGACGAGGTCGCGTTTCTGCATGCGGGCGAGGTGGTGGGAGAGCCTGCTCTTCTCCCACTGCAGCGCCGCGGCGAGCTGTCCCACGCGCATGCGGGGTTCCGGCTGGTCGGTGAGCTGGACGAGCACCTCGAAGTCGGACATGGACAGGCCCGAGTCGGCCTGTAGCTGACGGCTCAGGCGCGCCGTGAGCTGGGCGTGCATCGTGAGGTAGCCGCGCCAGGCGCGTTGTTCGTGATCGTCGAGCCAGCGTGTCATGAATCTCATTCTACCGGGAATTGTTGATGCGTCACCTATGTTGGAGGAGGTGTCAGGATGACACGTCAACAATCTGGAGGCACGGA
Organism: Saccharomonospora cyanea NA-134; assembly: GCF_000244975.1. Lineage (NCBI taxonomy): Bacteria > Bacillati > Actinomycetota > Actinomycetes > Pseudonocardiales > Pseudonocardiaceae > Saccharomonospora > Saccharomonospora cyanea. The sequence goes on from NZ_CM001440.1 coordinate 2,645,511, forward strand.
CATGACCGCGAGCGTGGACTACACACAGCTGACCGGCACCTACACCATCGACCCCTCGCACACCCGCATCGGCTTCGTGGCCCGACACGCCATGGTCACCAAGGTGCGCGGCGCGTTCAACGAGTTCGACGGCACCGCCAGGATCGACGGCGACAACCCCGCCGACTCGTCGGTGGAGCTCGTCATCAAGGCCGCGAGCATCGACACCCGCAACGCCGACCGCGACGGGCACCTGCGCAGCAACGACTTCCTGGCCATGGACGAGTACCCGGAGATCACCTTCCGGTCCACCGGGATCGCCTCGACCGGAGAGGGCAGCTTCGACGTCACCGGTGACCTCACCATCAAGGGCGTCACACGGCAGGTCACCATCCCGCTGACCTTCGAGGGTCAGGCCCTCGACCCGTTCGGCAACGTCCGCGTCGGCTTCGAGGGATCGACCACCATCAACCGCAAGGACTTCGGTGTCACCTGGAACGCGGCCCTGGAGACCGGCGGCGTGCTGGTCAGCGACAAGGTCGTCCTCGAGTTCGAGATCTCGGCCATCAAGCAGGACTGAAGCCGGACGGCAAGCGTCTGAGGACTGTTCCATGACACTCGCGAGCAGCGGCCTGCACCACGTCACGGCCATCGCCGGAGACCCGCAGGCGAACGCGGACTTCTACCTGCGGACCCTCGGGCTCCAGCTGGTCAAGACCACGGTGAACTTCGACAACCCCGACGTCTACCACCTGTACTACGGGGACGAGGAGGGAAGGCCTGGCAGCCTTTTGACCTTCTTCCCCTTCGGGAAGGTGCCGCCGGGGCGGCGCGGGCACGGCCAGGCCACCACCACGGCGTTCTCCGTGCCCGCGGAGTCGATCGGCTGGTGGCGGCGACACCTGCGACAGCACGGCACCGACGCAGGTGAGGTCGTCGAGCGCGACGGCGAGGCGACCCTGACCTTCCACGACCCGGACGGGCTGGAACTGATGCTCGTCGCCCACCGGCAGGACGATCCGCGCGCACCGTGGGACAACGGCATCGTCCCCGCCGAGCACGCAGTGCGGGGACTGCACTCGGTGACCATGTCCACCGCCGACGAGTCCGGCACCGCCTCGATGCTGGAGGAACTCGGCCTGAGCCTCACCGGGCAGTACGGGCCCAGACTCCGCTTCGCCGCGGGGGACGGCGAACCCGGCGCCCTGGTGGACGTACTCGTGGACGCCACCGCGCCACGCGGCCTGGTGGCGGGCGGAACGGTGCACCATGTCGCCTTCCGCGCGCCGGACGACGCCACGCAGGAGCGCTGGCGCGACGAACTCGTCGACCGCGGCGAGGACGTCACCGAGATCCGCGACCGCCAGTACTTCCGGTCGATCTACTTCCACGAACCCGGCGGGACGCTGCTGGAGATCGCGACCGACCAACCCGGGTTCACCGCCGACGAGCCACTGCTGGAGCTGGGCCGCGCGCTCAAGCTCCCGCCGTGGCTGGAACCGGACCGCGAGCAGATCGAGAACGGCCTGCCCGCGCTGTCCGTGCCGGGGGAGAACAACCCCGGCGTAGCGGACCAGGTCACCGCCTGACGCCGCCGAGCACGGGTGGTGCGGGGGCGAACCCCGCCGCACCACCCGTGCTCCTCACTCGGACCGCAACGCGTCCAACCTGGTCACCTGCCGGAGCAAGGGCAGGCTGAGCGCCGTCGCCACCAGCACGGCGAGGACGGCGGCCCCACATACCATCCCCACGAGCCCGACGTCCAGGCGAAGGTCCAGGCCGAGGTAGCGCAGCGTGGGCAGGGTGACGGCCAGTCCCGCGCCCACGGCGAGCACCACGCCGACCGCGACGGGAACGATGTTCTGCCAGAGCGCGCTGCGCGCCAGCACCGACAGCGGAACACCCGACGCGGACAGGGCCGCGAGTGGGCGGCGCCGCTCGACGATCTGCTCGATCGACAGCAACAGCAGCGAGAGCGCGGCCACGGCCAGCACGAAGAGCGATGCGGTGAGCAGCAGGCCCTTCATCGTGCTCGTCACCTCGTCGAGCCGCTCGGTCTCGAACATGCCCGGCCCTGACGTCATGACGACGTCCCACTTCAACGGGCTGATCGCCACCGCTGCCGCCTCGTAGGTGGCGGTGCGGTCACCGTCGCCCATCACGTACAGCATCTGCTGCGCGTCCGGTATCTCGATGCCCGCGAAAGCTCCGGGAGTGGCCAGCACACTCCCGACGACCGCGCGAGTCGCCTTCTCCGAGGGAACGGGGCGAGCGTCGCCGGGCACGGTCCAGGCCGGACCGTATCCCGGTTCGTCAGTCGTGTAGTCGACGAACCGCATCGGTTCACCGGCGTGCCGCTCAACGTCGGCGCTGTCAGCACCCTCGTCGGTGCCGACGACGAACACGTCACCGTCGGCGCACGCGCCGACATCCGCCAGGGTCGCCAGGGCCGCACAGTCACCGATCTCCACGAACGCGCCCTCGCCGGAGTCGTCGACCGATTCGAGCGTCGCGCGCACCACGTGGTGGGTGTCGGTGATCGTGGCTGTGTCGGCGAGCAGGTGTTGTGCCTCCGTGACGTGCTCAGCGGGCAAGAAGAGTTCCGCTGCCACAGCCGGTGTGGGTTGCCAGCGGCTGCCCCGAGGCTCCTGCGTGCCCACCGCGCCGACCAGGGTCTGGACGAAGATGGCCCCGGCCAGCACGACCACGAGTCCCGACACGACCCGGCTGGCGGTTCCGCTCTCGAGCTGGAGCCTGCGGATGGCGAACTGCCACGCGGGCGAGCCGCCGCGCAATCGGGCCACCAGCCTCTCGACCGCCCAGGGCAGCAACGCCGCGACGCTGACCAGCAGCAGGCCACTGCCGGTGGCCAGGACGATACTCACGAGCTCGGTGTCGGATCGTTCCTCCACGAAGAGGGTCGCGGCCATCAGTGCGGCACCGAGCCCGGCGATGGTCCAGCGCCAGCCCATCCTCCTGCGCTGAGTGCGGCCTTGGCGGACCACACCGAGCGGCTCGACCACGACGCGGCGCAGCCCGAAGACGGCCGCGCCGACGGCCAGCGCGGGCACGAGCACCGCGATCGCCACGGCCGCGGGCAGGGGTGGGGTGAAGTCCTCGGGGAAGAACCGCAGGCTGAACAGCTCGACCCGGCCGATCAGCGGACGCAACACCGCGAACAGCGCGCCACCGGCCAGGAGCCCGGCGAGAGCACCGAGCAGCGACTCCGCTGCGGCGATCCGGCGGACCTGACGGCTGCTGACGCCCAGCAGCCGCAACGCCGCGAGCCGGCGTTCCCGTTGCGCGGCGCCCATCCGGGACGCCGTGGTGACGAAGATCAGCAAGGGGAGCAGCAGAATGACCGCGAGCGGCGTGACGAGAGCCGCCGTGGTGACGTTCAGCTCCACACCGCTGCGTTCCGTTCCGAACCCGTAGACCTGCTCCACGTCCTCCGCGGTCCGCAGCTCCTCCAGCGGCGCTCCGACGTAGACGACGATGTCGCTGGCCGTGGTCAGGCCCGGTTTGCCGACCTCGCCGACCACGGTGCCGTCGATGCGAGCCTGCGCAGGCCGCCCCTCGGGAGATGCCAGGAACTCCGCGGCTGCGGGGGAGGCGACGACTTCACCAGGGTCGGGAATGCGGTCGAGACCGGGCGGCACCGGTGCGTTGTCCCCGCTCGGCGCGACGACGACGGCCTGGACGTAGTCCTCCCCGGCGTCGATGAACCAGTCGAGCCGATACAGCGGGTCGACACCCGACTGCGGTTCGGTCAGCGGGACCTGCCCGGCTTCCCGCTGTTGTTGCTCGTCGACGACGTTGATCACCGACGCGGCCCCCAGCAATACCGTGACGACCAGCGCGACCCCCAGTGTGGTCATGGCCAGTCTCAGCAGGGCCTGGCCGGAGACCCGGCCGCCCCCGACGGCCAGCCGGAGCCCCAGCGACAGGTCGCGGATCATGCCACCAGCTCCGGGTGACCCACCCGGCCGTCACGGACGACGATCTCGCGGTCGGAGTGCGCGGCCACTCGCGCTTCGTGGGTGACCAGCACGACGGCGGCCTGCGTGTCGCGCACGGCGTCGGTGAACAGCTGCATGACCTTCTCGCCGTTGAGCGAGTCCAGAGCCCCGGTCGGTTCGTCCGCGAACACGACCTTCGGCCTGGTCACCAGAGCGCGCGCCACCGCGACGCGTTGCCCCTGCCCTCCGGAGACGTCGCCCGGTCGGCGGTCGCCCAGCTCGCCCACCTCCAGGCGATCCAGCCACTCCCGTGCCGTGGCCTCCGCCGCCTTGCGTCGGACACCGCCCAGCCGCAGCGGCAACGCGACGTTCTCCAGCAGGGTGAGTTCCGGGACGAGCTGGCCGAACTGGAAGACGAACCCGAACTCGGTGCGGCGCAACGCGCTGCGTTCGCCGTCGTTCATCGCAGCCAGGTCGCGGCCCCGGTAGTGGATCGTGCCGGAGTCCGGCGCGATGATGCCGGCGAGGCAGTGCAGCAACGTCGACTTGCCCGAACCGGACGGCCCCATGACCGCCAGGATCTCGCCCGCGTGCACAGCGACGTCGGCGCCTCGGAGAGCCTGTGTGGGGCCGAAGGCCTTGTGCAGGTCGCGGCCCACCAGCAGTGACTCGGCCATCAGCGCACCGCCTCCTTCAACGCGTCGAGCCTGGCCGCCGTGAGTTCCAGCCATCGCAGGTCGGCCTCCAAGTGGAACAGTGCGTGGTCGCAGATGAGCTGGTCGGCCAGGTCGCCGTCGCGCTTGCGCCGGGTCAGCTCGCGCATGAGGCGCAGGTGGGCCGAACGCTGCGTGTCCAGCAGGTCGTGGGCGCTGCGGCCGGACAGCAGCGCCAGGACCACCTTGGTGTACAGCGTGTTCTGCAGGTACGGCTGCGGGTCCTCCGGCGTGGCAAGCCAGCTGTCCACGTCCGTGACGCCCGCGTCGGTGATGGTGTAGCGCTTGCGGTCCGGTCCCGCGCCCTGCTCGACTCCGGCTTCTTCCACGAGGCCGTTGCGCAGCAGCCGGGACAACGTCGAGTACACCTGGCCGTAGGCGAGCGGCTTGCCCTGGGCGAAACGCTCGTCGTAGGCCCGTTTGAGGTCGTAGCCGTGTCGTGGCCCCGGTTCGAGCAACGCCAGAAGCGTTCGTGACACCGACATGGACCCTCCTTTCCTGGATCAGCACCTGTGCCCCGAACTATACACTCGGTGTATTCACCAGGCGTATACACCACGTGAGCAGGTCGGACACGGGAATCGGCGCCCGGCAGTCGACCTTTACTTCGATGTGTCGCCCGGGAGGGTCCGCTCCGATGAGAAGCTTTTATTCCTTGACGGGAATATTCTTCCTCAAGAAGACTTCCGTCCATGGACACTCCGCTCCTCGCCGCGTTGGCCGATCCGGCCCGCTGGCGACTCGTGAGGCTGCTGGCCGAACGGCCGCGCCCGGTCGGTGTGCTGGCCCAGCTCGCCGAGGCCCGCCAGCCACAGACGACCAAACACCTACAGACCCTCGAACGCGCCGGTGTCGTCACCTCCCAGCGCAGCGGCCAGCGCCGCATCTACGCCCTCCGGCCCGGCCCGTTGCGGGAGCTGGCGGCAACCCTGAACCGGCTCGCCGACACCGCCGACCAGATCGGTGGTCCGCGCGAGACCTACGACCGCTACGAGGCAAGCCTCGATGTGGAACGGCGCGCCGCCGGGGAACCGGGGTGGGCCGACGGCCGCTCGTTCCGGTTCGGCCGGTCGCTGGCGGGCAGCCCCGAGACGGTCTGGCGCCACCTGACCGATCCCGCACTGCTCACCCGCTGGTGGACACCCGACGACCTGCGGGTCTCCGAACTCGTCTTCGAGGCACGACCGGGCGGGCGCATCGTCCAGGAGTACCGCGACGCCGAGGACACCGGCGGCTCCGACCCGGTCGCCGGACGCGCGGAGGGAGTCGTCGAAGACCTGCGCCCCGGTGAGCGCATCGCCTACCGGCTCTCCCCGCTGCTTCCCGACGGCAGCACCGCCTTCACCGCGCACGTCACCCTCGACCTCCGAGCCACCGGCACCGGCACCGGCACCGGCACCGGCACCGAACTCGACGCCCACTGGCGGATCACCGGCAGCACCGTCGACTCCGCCGACTTCATCGCGGGCATCGAGATCGGCTTCGGCCAGAGCCTGGACAAGCTCGCGGCGACCCTCACCGCGGACCCACACGGCACCGACACCACCGAGCACACCACCGACGCGAGGAGCTTCTCGTGGGACGACTGATCGTCAACATCGCCGTGACCGCCAACGGCGCCTTCCAGGCACCGGCACCCGAACCGCAGGGATGGCTGGTCACCGACCCCGGCAGCATGCAGGCCGGACTGGAGATGTGGCAGGCGGCCGACGCCATGGTGCTCGGGCGCAAGACCTACGAGGGACTGTCCGCCGCCTGGCCCCAACTCGCCGACGTCCCCGGCTTCGAGGCGTACGCGGCCCGGATGAACGGCATGCCCAAGTACGTCGCGTCCCGGTCGCTGACCGGTCCACTGGAATGGAACGCCACCCTGCTCGACGGCGACCTCGTCAAGAGCGTGAGCCGACTCAAGGACGAACACGACGGCAACCTGATCGTTCCCTGCGCGGGCGAACTGACCCGGGACCTCATCGCACACGACCTCGTCGACGAGTTCCGCTTCAACGTCAGCCCCTACCTGTGGGCGGCCGGGCCACGGGTCTTCGACGGCCTCGGGCCCGTCCGGCTGGAACTCCTCAACACGACGACCTTCCCCTCCGGTGTGGTCTGCCTGTGCTACCGGCCCGCCCCGGCAGCCACCCCCTCCGCCGGGTAACTCCCGTGGCAGCCGGGTCCCGACCTCAGAACCGGGCCCGGCACCTCGGAAGGACACGCGGTGACCAGAAGCACAATTGCATAATTCTGCAATTTCTCACATGATGGAGCGGCCACTGTTCCCGAGGCGTGGGGAGTGCCGTGCCCGTACCGCTCTATCAGGCGAAGGCCGAGTTCTTCCGCATGCTCGGCCACCCGGTGCGAATCCGGGTCCTCGAACTACTCCAGGACGGGCCCAAGCCGGTCCACGAACTCCGGGCTGCCATGGAGATCGAGGCCCCCAGCCTCTCGCAACAGCTGGCCGTGCTGCGGCGTTCGGGCATCGTCACAGCCACGCGCGACGGCACGACCGTCGTCTACGCGCTCGCCGGTGGTGACGTCGCCGACCTGATGCGGGCGGCCCGGCGAATCCTCACCGAGATGCTCGCCGGGCAGAACGAACTGCTCGACGAGTTGCGCGCGGAAGACACCCGATGACCCGAACGTCGCCCGCCGCGTGGCAGCGGCTGTGGTCCATGCTGCCCGGCCGCGCCGACATCCAGGCGATCCGGCGCAATCCCCGCCGCGATCTGCTTGCCGGGTTGACCGTGGCGATCGTCGCGCTGCCGCTGGCGCTCGGGTTCGGAGTGTCCTCGGGACTCGGCGCGGAGGCCGGGCTGGCGACCGCCGTGGTCGCCGGTGCTCTCGCCGCGGTGTTCGGCGGGTCGAACGTGCAGGTCTCCGGACCCACCGGTGCGATGACCGTCGTCCTCGTTCCGATCGCCGCAGCACACGGTGCCGGGGGTGTGCTCACGGTCGGGTTGATCGCAGGCGTCATCCTGGTCGTGCTCGCGTTCGCCCGCGCGGGGCGGTTCATGAGCTACATCCCCGCCTCGGTGGTGGAAGGCTTCACCCTCGGTATCGCCTGTGTCATCGGCCTGCAGCAGATCCCGAACGCGCTCGGTGTGGGGGAGGTCGGCGGCGAGCACGTCCTCACGTCGACCTGGCAGGCCGTCCAGGCGTTCGCCCGGCACCCGGACTGGACGTCGGTGGTCGTGGCGGTGGCGGTGGCGGTCGTGATGCTCGCCGGTGCCCGCTGGCGTCCGGGTGTACCGTTCTCCATTCTCGCGATCACCGCGGCGACCGTCGTGGTCGAACTCGTCGGATGGAACGTGACACCGATCGGTGAGCTACCCGCCGGGCTGCCCGCACCGTCGCTCGGCTTCGTCGACCTCGGAACCGTTTCCGCGCTGCTGCCCTCCGCGCTCGCCGTGGCGGCACTGGCCGCTCTCGAATCGCTGCTGTCGGCCTCCGTCGCGGACGGCATGACGGTGGGGCAGAAACACGATCCCGACCGTGAGCTGTTCGGGCAGGGTCTGGCCAACCTCGCGGCCCCGCTGTTCGGCGGTGTGCCCGCCACGGGCGCGATCGCGCGCACCGCCGTGAACGTGCGAGCCGGAGCCGGCTCGCGGCTCGCGTCGCTGGCCCACGCCGCCGTCCTCGCCGTCATCGTCTATGCCGCCGCGCCCCTGGTGTCGGCGATTCCGCTGGCCGCGCTCGCGGGCGTGCTGCTGGCCACGGCGGTCAGGATGGTCGAGGTCGGCAGCGTCAAGGCGATGGCGAGGGCGACCCGGCCCGACGCGGTCGTACTCGTCTCGACGGCCGTGGCCACCGTGGTACTGGACCTCGTCTACGCGGTGCTGCTCGGCATGCTCATGGCGGGCACGCTCGCGCTGCGGTCCATCGCGCGGCAGGCACGGCTCGACCAGGTCGACCTCATCGGCGACCTCCCCGGCGCCACGACCGACGAGGAGCACGCCCTCCTGACCGAGCACATCGTCGCCTACCGCATCGACGGGCCGCTGTTCTTCGCGGCCGCGCACCGGTTCCTGCTGGAGCTGCCCGACGTCACGGACATGTCGGCGCTGATCCTGCGGATGTCCCGCGTCACCACCATCGACGCCAGCGGCGCGCTTGTGCTCAAGGACGCCATCGAGAAGCTCGAGCACCGGGGCATCGTCGTCTACGTCTCCGGGATCCGGGACGGCCACCACAAGCCGTTGGAGGCCCTGGGCGTGATCACCCGGCTCGCTGAGGAAGGACGGGTTTTCGCGACCACCCCCGAGGCCATCGCCGCGGCGCGCACGCACCTCCACGACAACGGAACCCTCCCGGTCCCGCCGCGCACCGAACCGGCCTGACCGTCGATGGAGCAGACCTGGAAGCTGTGTAGCGCTTGCGGTCCGGTCCCGCGCCCTGCTCGACTCCGGCTTCTTCCACGAGGCCGTTGCGCAGCAGCCGGGACAACGTCGAATACACCTGGCCGTAGGCGAGCGGCTTGCCCTGGGCGAAACGCTCGTCGTAGGCCCGTTCGAGGTCGTAGCCGTGTCGTGGCCCTGGTTCGAGCAACGCCAGAAGCGTTCGTGCCTTCCTTCGAACGTCGTTCGTGACAGCGAACTGTTAACAATGCGTATAACCCACATGGGGCGGGTGTTTCGGCAGCTCATGCGCCACGCGTCACATCCCGTGGGCACACCCACTCGATCCGCTTCGGACGGCGCCCCACCTTGACGCTGCCCCACCACAGGACGAGCATCCGAACGGTCGGGTACTCGCCGTGCTCGTCGTCGCGGTGTTCGCACCGTGCTTACCGAGGTGCAGAGACGGCGGAGGCGACATCGACGCCCGCAGACCGCTCCCGACGGAGAACCTCATGCGAATCCATCACATCGCACCTGACATCAGCATGCTCAGCGATCCACTCGCCGTGCCCGGACTCGGTTTCCTGCCAGTCAACGCGTTCGTACTGAGAGCGGCCGAACCCGTCGTGGTCGACACCGGACTCAGCCTGCCCGGGCGCGGGTTCATGGAAGCACTCGGCTCGGTCATCCACCCGAGCGACGTGCGGTGGATCTGGTTGACGCATCCGGATCGCGACCACACCGGCGCGTTGTTCGACCTTCTCGACGCCGCCCCGCCCGCGAAGGTGGTCACGACGTTCCTCGGTATGGGGATCATGTCCACCGAACGGCCGCTGCCTCTCGACCGGGTGTTCCTGGTCAACCCGGGCCAGACACTCGACGTGGGCGACCGCACGCTGTTCGCGTTTCGTCCGCCGCTGTTCGACAACCCGGCGACAGTGGGCTTCTACGACCCGCGCTCCCGCGCCTGCTTCAGCTCGGACTGCTTCGGAGCACCGATGGCCAGCGCCGACATAGCCGGCGGCAACGACGCCTTCGACGTGCCGCCGGACGAGCTACGGGCGGCGCAACTGTTGTGGGCGACGGTGGACAGCCCGTGGATCGAGAACGTGGACCGCGCGGCATACCTCGCCACGATCCGACCGCTGGAGGTCACGGAACCGGAACTCGTCCTCAGCACCCACCTGCCGCCTGCGATCGGTCGCACCGACACGATGCTCGACATGCTGGCCGCGGCTCCCGGCTCGCGCGCGTTCGTGGGCCCTGACCAGCAGGCGCTGGAGGAGCTGCTCGCGGGTTTCGAACGCACGCCCGGCTGATGCCCGGCGGGGCCCGATGGGCGGAGGCACCCCGGGTCTATTCCCGGCGCCGCTATGCGGCTCCGTCGTCACTCATCCACGAAACCCACCCCGGGGAGGTTCCATGACGGGCGAAATGATCGATGCGGACGGCACCCGTATCTGGGTCGAACGGCGGGGTGAGGGCCCCGACGTGCTCCTCGTCGCCGGGCTCGGCGACCCCGCCGAAGCGTGGCGGGCACAGTTGGACGGACTGTCCGACTACTACCGGGTCACCGCCTTCGACAACCGCGGTGCGGGCCGCACGCCCCTACCCGACGAGCCGTTGACCGTCGCGATGATGGCCGACGACGCCGCGGCGGTGCTGAGAGCACTCGACGTGCGCGCGGCCCATGTCGCGGGGTTCTCCGGTGGCAGCCTCATCGCCCAGGAGCTGACGCTGCGGCACCCCGAGCTCGTGCGCAGTCTCGTGCTGATGAGCACGTTCTCCCGCCCCGATCCCTACTTCCGCCGTATGACGGGATTCTGGCACTGGATGGTGGACCGGGCACCGGACGAACGGGCCATGCTGGAAGCGTTCTACCTGTGGATCTACACCCGGCGGGCCCACGCCGACGGCACGGTCGACCGGCTGATAGACGAGGCGCTGGCCTTCCCGCATCCCCAGTCCGCGGAGGCGTTCCAGAGCCAGCTCGCGCCGTTCGCCACCCACGAGACCCTCGACCGGCTGCCCGGCATCACCGCGCCCACGCTCGTGCTGGCCGGTGAGCTCGACCTCGCCACGCCGCCCCACCTCGGCAGGCAGGTCGCCGAAGCCATCCCGGGCGCGGTCTTCGAGGTACTGCCGGGCGAGGCGCACCAGCCGTTCCAGGAAGTGCCGGACCTCTTCAACGCCCGGGTCGACCGGTTCTGGCGGGAGATCGACGGACGCGGCTGAGTCACCAGCAGGCAGGAAGTCGACGAGCTGGCGGACAAGGCGATCGAGGCCGGAGCTCGGTCACTGGGCGAGGCGGACGACGAGGGCTTCAAGTACATGACGGCCACCAGTGGTCGTTCATCTACATGGATCCCTCCGCCGTGCCGCGGACGTGATCAGAACACCAGCGCCATGAGCTGGATCGGCACCATGGCGATCACCGACGCACACGACACCGTGAACGTCACCGACTTCAGCGCGCCCCGGGTCGTCTGCGGCAGCAGGGTCTGCAACAGCCAGAACGTGTTGCTGGTGGCGTGGATGACGAACAGCGAGCCCGCTCCGGCGGCCAGCGCCACGAAGACCGGGTCGATGCCCAGCAGCGGCATCACCGGCCCGAGCACACCCGCCGCGGTGATCGAGGCCAGCACCACCGAGCCGATCGCGATGTGCAGCACGGCCGCCACCAGCCACACCAGCAGCAGCGGTAGCACCGTGCTGGTGGAGAAGTAGCCCTTGAGCAGCTCGCCGAGACCGATGTCCTTGACGGTCTGCGCGAGCGACCCGCCCACGCCGGTCAGGATCAGGATCTGCCCGCTCTCGTGGAAACCGCGGCGGAACGCTGCCGCCGAACGCTCGGCGGGCAGGGTCCGGCGGGCGACCACGAGCGCCCCGACGAGGCCGATGAGCAGCGCCACCACGGGGTTGCCGAGCAGGTCGACCACCGGGGACGTGAAGCCCACCATCTCGGCGATGGCACCGAAGGCGATGAGCAGCAGTGCCAGCAGCAGCGGGGCCAGTGACAGGCGCAGCGGCGGGAGCCCACGCCCGTCCTCGCCACCCTCCGGGACGGGCTGCTCCACGTCCTCGGCGACCGGCAGCTCCTCGGTCTCGTCCAGTTCGGGCTTCCACAGGCCGCGCTTGGCGAGCGCGGTGAACAGCGCCAGCGTCGTCACGATGGTGAACACGGCCGTGACCACGCCGAAGACGAACATCGTGCCGAACGACAGGTTCATCACCCCGGCCAGCGCGACCGCCCCCACGCCGGGCAGTACGAACACCAGGCCGACCTCGATGCCGAGCGCCATGGCCGCGCACATCCGGGCCGCACCGTAGGGGCCGATCTGGCGGGACAGGCGGCTCGCCAGCGGAGCCGTGATCACCAGCAGGACGTCGGCGAAGATCGATTGCAGGACCGTGCCGATGGTGCTTCCGAACGTGTAGGGCAACGCGCGTGGGCCGAAGGTCCGGACCAGCAGCGCCACGAGCTTCTCGATGGCCCCGAGCGCGGTCATCAGTGAGCCGAGCAGCACGCCGAAGGCGATGAGGAGTCCGACCTCCGCCATCAGGTCACCGAAGCCGGTGGTGATCGACGTGATGGTCTTCTCGGGGCCGAGCCCGGAGACCAGCCCCAGATACAGCGCGCCGATGACGAGGGCGATGGCCGGGCTGACCTTCGCCTTGAGGATGAGCACGACCACACCGACGATGGTGATCGCGGTGTTGGCGAAGACAACGATGTCTGACATACGGGTCCGCTTCCGTCGGGTCGGCTCCACACCGACTCCTGTTGTGCATCGCGCGCGTCGACTGTGGACGCCGCGAGTGGATCGGTGCACTCGCGCGGCGACGAAGACGGACGGGCGCAGTCTAGCCCTCGTTCCGCCGAGATCAAGGCCTTGTTTTGTCCGCGAGCCCGGGACTATGTTGGCCCCTTGCCAGATAGAGCAAGACGTTTGCCGAATACTGGCAAAGCGACGCGGGGACTGGCGAAGACGGACATCGCACGGACCTGCGAGAGCTGGAGACGAGCTGATGACACGCAGTGGCAACGGTCCACTGACCGGGGTCAGGGTGGTGGAACTCGGGAACTTCATCGCGGCCCCCACGGCAGGCCGGATTCTGGCCGATTTCGGAGCCGACGTCGTGAAGGTGGAGCGGCCCAGAACAGGCGACGAGTTACGCACCTGGCGGTTGCACGGCGGTGACGTGTCACTGCTGTTCCGCACCATGGCCCGCAACAAGCGTTCCGTGACGCTCGATCTGCGTTCCGCCAAGGGACAGGACGTCGCTCGGCGGCTGGTCACGGACGCCGACATCGTGCTGGAGAACTTCCGGCCCGGAACCCTGGAGCGGTGGAACCTCGGCCCCGAGGAGATCCGACGCGTCAACCCGGACGCCGTGCTGGTGCGGATCTCCGGGTTCGGGCAGACCGGCCCCTACCGTGACCGGCCGGGTTTCGGCGGGGTGGCCGAGGCCTTCGGGGGCTTGCGCCACCTCACCGGCTACCCGGGCATGCCGCCGGTGCGCACCGGGGTCAGCCTGGCGGACTCGGTGGCAGGCCTGTACGCGGTGATCGGCGCGCTGCTGGGATTACTGCGGCGGCGTGCGGGCGACGGTGGCGACACCGTCGACGTCGCCCTGTACGAGGCGGTGTACTCGCTGATGGAGTCGTCGGTGCCCGACTACGACGCGTTCGGCGTCACCCGGCAGGCCACGGGCGCGACGATCCCGGGTGTGGTGCCGTCGAACACGTACCTCTGCGCCGACGGTCGTTACGTGGTGGTCGGCGGCAACAACAACGCCATCTTCGACCGCCTCATGCGGCTGGTCGGCAGGGCCGACCTCGCCGACGATCCGGAACTCACGAGCAACGTGGGCCGGGTACGACGCGCCGACGAGATCGACGAGGCCATTAACGACTGGACGAGGCAGCGGGACAGCCGGGAGGTTCTCACCGCACTCGCGGACTCGTCCGTCCCGAGTGGACCCATTTGCGACATTCCCGACATCGTCGCCGACGAGCACTTCGCGGCAAGGGGAATGCACGAACGGCACCGGGTGCGCATCGAGGGGGACGAGACGCGCGAGGTGGTCTTCCCCGGAGTGGTGCCGAAGCTGTCCGAGAACCCGGGCCGGACCCGGTGGCTGGGACCGGAACTCGGTGAGCACACCGACGAGGTGCTCGCGGAACTGGGCTACTCCGCGGCGGAGACCGACGACCTGCGGGCCGAGGGAGTGATCTGACATGGTGCTCATCACCGAGGTGTCCCTGCGCGACGGGCTACAGATCGAGCCGGTGGTCGTGCCCACCGAGGCCAAGATCCGCTTCGCCACACGTTTGGTCGAAGCGGGTTTTTCGAGCCTGGAGGTCGGGGCGTTCGTCAACCCCGCCAGGGTGGCGACGATGGCCGACACCGGCGAGGTGGTCGCCGGTCTCGCGGACCAGCGGGCCGCCTGCCACACGCTGGTGCTCAACGAACGCGGCGCCCGTCGAGCCGTGGCGGCGGGAGCGCGCCACGCACGCCTGGTCATGTCGGCCAGCGAGGGTCACAGCGAGGCGAACTCCGGTGCGGGCACCGACGAGGTGATGCGCAGGCTGGCGCGTGCCGCCGACGTGCTGCGCGAGGCCGGGATCCGCCTGGAGGGTTGCATCGCCACGGCGTTCGTCTGTCCCTTCGACGGGGACACCCCCGTCGAAAGGGTGGTGCGCGTGGCCCGGCACTACGCCGACCTCGGCGTCGAGGTACTGCATCTCGCCGACACCATCGGCGCCGCCTCGCCCAGCGACGTCACACGCGCGCTCGCCGCCGTGCGCGACGTGTTCCCGATCGAGCGGATCGGGCTGCACCTGCACAACACCTACGGCATGGCGGCGGCCAACGCGTGGGCGGCCTACGGTCACGGTGTGCGCCGGTTCGACGCCGCGCTCGGCGGTCTCGGCGGCTGCCCGTTCGCGCCCGGTGCCACGGGCAACATCGCCGCGGACGACCTGATCCACCTGTTCCACCGGGAAGGCATCGACACCGGCATCGACACCGCGAAGCTCGGCCCGTTGCGTGACGAGCTGGCCGGGCTGGTCGGACACGAACTGCCGTCGGCGTTGGCCAAGGTTCCCGCCACGCCGGCCGTGGTGCGGAGCCGGTCGTGAAGGGCTCCTCCACCACCGGTGTCGGTGTCCTGGACCGGTCGGTGGCGATCCTGGACTGCGTGGAGAGCCGCCCGATGGGCACGAGCGAGCTGGCCAGGGCGCTGGGGCTCACGGTGTCCACCGCACACCGGCTGGTCACGGCGCTCGCGGCGCACGGATTGCTGCGGCGTGACACCGACGGCCGTTTCCACCTGGGCCCCCGCTTCGCCACCTCCGCGCTGGCCGAGGTCGCCCGCCCGGTGCTGGAGGAACTCTGCGCCACGGCGGGGGAGTGCGTGCAACTGTGGGTGCGACGTGCCGACCACCGCCTGTGCGTGGTGAGTGTCGAATGCGGCGAGGAGCTGCGGGCCAGTCAGCCGGAGGGCTGCCTGCTCCCGCTGCCGCACGGCTCGTCGGCGCAGGTGCTGCTGGGGGAGCGCGATCCCGCCGGGCACGGCTGGGTGGAGACCATGCAGGGCCGCGCACCGGGAGTGGGTTCCGTGAGCGCGCCCGTGCACCTGCACGGCGACGTCGTCGCCGCGGTATGCCTGTCGGCGCCGATCCAGCGACTCGAACCCAGTCCCGGTGCGCGGTACGGGACGCAGGTGGTGGCTGCCGCCGCCCGCATCGAGGCCGCGCTGGCCTGACAGTGACGGAGGGGCGGCATCGTCCGTGCGGCGCCGACCCCTGCAGCCGCCTCCGGACCGGCTCGAACCCGCGCCGCGGCATCCGTCGCCTCGTCGGCCGCGGTGGTCCAGGCTGGAGACGGAGCGACCCCGGGGGCGTCAGCTGACGCGGGCCGACCGTGCTGTAGTGACGGTGAGATCGAGCTGGATCGGCAGTCCGGGGTCGTCCAGGGCCGCTCGGGCGTGGGCGAGCGCTTCCGTCTCGATCCGCTGCCGTACCGCCGAGAGGTCGGCGCTGTTCTCGACGGTGGCGGTGACCACGAGCTCGAAGTCGTCGGGATCACCGATCACCCGGGCACCGGCCGAGGACACACCGGAATAACTCTCGATCTCCTCGGTGACGGCGCGCGTCACGGCGTCGGACAGCAGGATCGTGCGTCCCGGCCCTTCGGCTGAAACCACCAGGTCCCCGGTGCGGTCGGTGGAGAAGAGGATCACCAGCAGCCACCGCAGGCACAGCAGCACGAGCACCAGCGCCACAACGGCCACCACCGGCCAGAGCCAGGAGCCGTTACGGCCGACGTAGTCGGCCACCACGTTGTCGGTCAGGGACCGGCGTTGGAACCCGCTCCCGAACACGCCGAAGGAGGCTGCCCCACCGAGGCCGCCCGCGGCGACGAGGACGAGGGCGAGAATGAGGAGGATGGTGCGGTTGGTGCGGTCGGCGTGCATCATGCGCTCCGTGTGCGGGCCGAGACCGAGGGTGCCGAGCGCAACTGGAGCCGCCGGAGGCTTTCGCGGGCTGCCTCGGTCACGGTCCGGTCGAGCTGGCGCACCATCGCCTTGTTGTGGCTGCCCGTGGTCGCCGAGACCTTCACCGCGCGACGTTTCACCTTCACGCGTGCCGCCCGGATGCCGTCGACCTCGGCCACGGCCGAGCGCACCGCCGCCGCCACGCCGCGGCGAGTGTAGGCGGTGTCCACCGGCCGGACTCCGGAGTCGGCCTCGGCCCCGTGGTCGACCGGAAGGCGGCGCAGCCGGGGGCGCTTGACCTCGGCGACCAGCAGGACGAGGCCGACGACGAGCAACGCCACGCAGACGATCCGGACCACGACGTCCTGCCACACGGTGTCGTCGGCCCACCGTTGAGTGGCCCGCCAGTCCCACACCGCCGGTCCCCGGTCGAGCAGGGCCGCGATCACCTCGGCGATCACCAGGACACTCCCGGCGATGAGCGCGAGACACAGCAGAGTGGCCAGCAATCGATTGAGCAACCTCATGCGCTCTCCTCGTCCCCCGTCCGTGTCCGCGCTGTCGACCCCGTGGCGAGGTCGGTCACCTCGATGTCGATGTCGGTGATCACCAGTCCGGTCAGTTCCGCGACGCGTTCACCGACGTGCCTGCGCACCGCCGCGCAGACGCGCGGGACCGGTGCGGGCCACCGGACACTGATCACCAGAGACAGGCGAGCGGAGGCGCCGTCGACCCGCGCGACCGTCTTCGGCGCCACCGCGAGGCTCGTGCGCCGCACACCTGGTGTCCTCCGGTGCCCGAGCGCCCGGCCGAGCCTGCCGACCGCGGCGGAACCGGCGTCCGCGATCTCCGACGCCGCGTGCGCCGCGATCTTGGCGACCACGTCCTCGCTGATGTCGATGCGGCCGAACTCCGTGCGGCCCGGCCGGGCCTGTCCCACCGAGATCGGGGCGGTGTCCTGCTGGCCGCTCATCGGCTCTGGCGTCGTTCCGGTACGAAGCGGGAGACGTCGATGTCCCCGTCGAGGACCTTGCCGATCACGTAGCCGATCAGCGTCACGAACAGGACGATCAGCATCTGCCCGAAACCGCCGAAGGCCCAGGCAAGACCGAACGCCACCCCGACGAGCGTTCCCATGTACGCGCGGGTCATGGTCCTCACCTTCACAACTCGAACTCGAAATCGGCGCGCTCGGTGGGCGCTCCGGCAAGACGGGCCACGATCACGTCCACCCGCCGTCCCGCCACGTGCGGCGCGACAGCCGCCTGGATGCGCCTGCCCAGTTCCGGGATGGGGACACCCCACTCGCCGATGACCTGCACGGTCACGCGGTCCGATTCCACCCGGACACCGGGCACCGTACGTCCGGGCAGATACGACACGGCGGGCGCCTGGGCAGGCCTGGCCACACCGCCCTCCAGCCCGAGAACTCCCGGGCAGGCTCGGGTGGTGTCGGCGACTCTGTCGACGTCGACACCGTCCACGAGCCCAGGACCGCGCGGTGCGGTCATGACACCCTCGGTGGCGTTTCCTGTCCCTCGTCCGGCAGGTACACGTCGTCCACGTTGATGTTGACCTCGGTGACCTCCAACCCGGTCATCCGCTCGACGGTCTGCTTGACGTTGCGCTGGATGCTCCTGCCGAGTTCCGCGATCGAGATGCCGTACTCGACCACGATGTCCAGGTCGATCGCCGCCTGGGTCTCACCGACCTCGACTCCGACCCCCTGGGACACGCTGGGGCCGGAGCTGCCGGGAATGCGTTCCCGTATCGCGCCGACCGTGCGCCCACCGGTCGTCCCCATGTCGTGCACCCCGCTGATCTCCCGGCAGGCCACGCCCGCGATCTTGGAGACCACGCTCTGGGACACGCTGATGCGGCCGGCATCGGAGGACAACGGGTCGCTGGAAGCCCGCTCCGCCGGTCGGCTCCTCGTGGCCTGATCGGGTTGGGACATGTCAGCACCTCACACAGATCGTTCACCGCACAGCGGCCCGGCACAGGAGCCCGTGGCACCCGGTCCGGGTGGTTCCTCTGCTCTCATACCCCCGCTGAGACTCGCCAATCACGACCACTCACGTGCAGGTGTCGTCCGACGACCGCGCACCTTCGCCGCTCCGGGGGTTTTGGCAGGGGAACTGCCGCAGGGCCTGTGGTGCTTCACGTCCTCCGGTGTGGCGTGACCAGGTCACTCGGCCGAGTGCCGCGGTGAGCGAGTCGTCGTCCAGCCGTCGCCGAGGGGACGCGCCAGGGCACGACAGCCGCCCGGCCGGCCGCTGCGACGACGGGGCACCATCCGCGAGCGTCGCCTGCGGCGTGGGACACATCGCGGAATGCGGACGCAGCTGAATCGGTTCGTCATCAACCACAATGATGTGGGGCCGTCAGGCCGCCACCAGAACCGCAACCGGCAAAGGAAGCACCATCCCATGACACAGGTTCCGAACATCACCCTGAACACCGGCGCCGCGATGCCGCAGCTGGGTTACGGCGTCTTCCAGGTGCCGCCCGACCAGGTCGTGGAGCCGGTGTTGGAGGCGCTGCGGGCGGGCTACCGCAGCATCGACACCGCCGCCGTGTACGGCAACGAGGAGGGCGTCGGGCGGGCCATCGCCGAGTCGGGGGTCGCCCGGGAGGACCTGTTCGTCACCACCAAGCTCTGGAACGACAAGCAGGGTTACGACAGCACGCTCGCGGCGTTCGACGAGAGCCTCACCCACCTCGGGCTCGACTACGTCGACCTGTACCTGATCCACTGGCCGGTCCCGTCGCAGGACCGCTACGTCGACACCTGGAAGGCGATGCAGCGCCTGCACGCCGAAGGCCGCGCCAAGGCCATCGGGGTGTCGAACTTCCAGATTCCGCACCTGCGCCGCCTTCTCGACGAGACCGACGTGGTGCCGGCGGTGAACCAGATCGAGCTGCACCCGAACCTGCCGCAGGAGCAGCTGCGGGCGTTCCACGCCGAGCACGGCATCGCCACCGAGGCGTGGAGCCCGCTGGGGCAGGGCAAGGGACTGCTCGACGACACCACGCTGGCCTCGCTGGCCGACAAGTACGGCAGGACCCCGGCGCAGATCGTGCTGCGCTGGCACCTGCAACTCGGCAACGTCACGATCCCGAAGTCGGTGACCCCGTCCCGGATCAAGCAGAACATCGAGGTGTTCGACTTCGAGCTGTCCGCCGAGGACGTCGCCACCATCACGGCGCTGGAGACCGGTGTCCGGGTGGGCCCGGACCCCGACACCTTCGGCGGCTGAAACCCGGCGTTACGGCCCGCCCGCTGGTTCGTCCAGTGGGCGGGCTTTTTCGTGTCACCGGTCGGAGGAACTGTCCACTCCGTTTCCACAATCTGATGGCTCAAGGCGCGGGAATCGTCTTTTTCCCACTTTCGTCGTGATCCTCTCAGCCCAATCCGGACCATTCGTCGCGAACCATTGAGCGGCTGTGCGGGCATTTCGGGCGCGGCATACTCCAGCAGTCGTCGAAAAACGACGCAATCCTCGCCCCCAGGAGGAAAGTGATGAATCGCAAAACCGCGGCACGCCTGATCGCGTCCGTGACGTTGGCAGCGGGAACGGCAATGGCATTCACCCTGCCCGCGACCGCCGCACCGGCAGCACCCGACTCGGTGGTCCCGACCACCGAGGCCGACCCGGTGGTCAAGGCCATGCAGCGCGACCTCGGCCTCACCAAGGAGCAGGCCGAGCAGCGTCTGCGCAGCGAGGCCGAAGCCCGCAAGGTCCACGAGGCCGTGACCGCGGACCTCGGAGCCGACTTCGCGGGCGCTCACTACGACGCCGCGCTCGGCAAGCTGGTGGTGGGCGTGACCGACGCCGCCGAGTTCGACGAAGTGCGGGCGGCGGGCGCCAAGCCGCGGCTCGTCGAGCACACCGTCGCGGACCTGGAGCAGGCCGCGGCCGCGCTCGACGCGAAGGAGAACAGCGCTCCCGAATCGGTCACCGGCTGGTACGTCGACGTCGAGGCCAACTCGGTCGTGGTGACCACGGCTGTGGGCACCGCCGAGCAGGCCGAGCGGTTCGTGGACCGCGCGGGTGTGGACGCCGATGCCGTGGCCGTCGTGGAGTCGAAGGAATCGCCGCGCGCGCTCATGGACATCATCGGCGGCAACGCCTACTACATGGGTAGTGGCGGACGGTGCTCGATCGGGTTCGCGGTGCAGGGCGGGTTCGTGACCGCGGGCCACTGCGGCACCACCGGCACCTCCACCTCCTCGCCCACGGGCCGCTTCGCCGGTTCGTCGTTCCCCGGCAACGACTACGCCTTCGTCCAGACCGGCTCCGGTGACACGCTGCGCCCGTGGGTGAACATGTACAACGGCAGCGCACGTGTCGTGTCCGGCTCGAGCGAGGCGCCGGTGGGCTCGTCGGTGTGCCGGTCGGGCTCGACCACGGGCTGGCACTGCGGCACGATCCAGGCCAAGAACCAGACCGTGCGGTACGCGGAGGGCACCGTGTACGGCCTCACGCGCACGAACGTGTGCGCGGAGCCGGGTGACTCCGGTGGTTCGTTCATCTCGGGCAACCAGGCCCAGGGCATGACCTCCGGTGGCTCCGGTAACTGCACCTGGGGCGGCACGACGTACTTCCAGCCCGTCAACGAGGTCCTCAACGCCTACGGCCTGAGGTTGATCACAGGCTGAACCACGGTTCCACAGCGCCGGGGTGGTGGCGGGGCGTCCCGCCACCACCCCGGTGTCGTGCTCCGTAGCGATTGGATGCCGCTGTCGCGGGTAGCCGGGCTGGAAGGACGACCACCCGTTCCCGACCCGCACCGGGAGAGGGAAGCAGGCACCGAGAAGGAGCAGGCCGTGTCGGAGGATGCCAGTCACCGGACGCAGTACGACCACCGTCTCGTCCGGATGTTCTCCCTCGCCGTCGGAATCGTGTTCGTCCTCGTCGGCATCGCCGGTTTCATCCCAGGAATCACCGAGGGGGTCGGCGAGATGACGTTCGCGGGCCCCGATTCGGACGCGTTCCTGTTCGGCGTGTTCGCCGTCTCGATCCTGCACAACCTGGTGCATCTGCTGTTCGGTGTCGCGGGTGTCGCGGCGGCCGCCCGGGCGACGGCCTCGCGGGGGTACCTCATCGGCGGTGGGGGCGTCTACCTGTTGTTGTGGATCTACGGAGTCGGCACCCACGACGACAGCGCGGCCAACTTCGTGCCGCTCAACAGCGCCGACGACTGGCTGCACCTCGGCCTGGGGCTCGGCATGATCGGGCTTGGCGTTTTGGCGACGGCGGTCGAGCGGCGGCGCAACGTGTATCCGGAACCGCCCGAGGAACGTGAGGCACGTTCCTGAGAGGTCGGCCGCGGACGAAAACGGGCTTTCGAGCTTCACGCGTTGCGGGAGCGCGGGGCGGGAGCGCGGGTCAGCGAGTCGGGTCGAAGATCGCCCGCACACAACCGTCCTTTTTCTTCTTGAACAACTCGTAGCCCAGCGGGCCCTGGTCCAACGAGAGTTCGTGGGTGACGAGGTGGGCGGTGCTGATGTCGCCTGAGGCGATGCGGTCGAGCAGCATGGGGATGTAGCGCTGGCCGTGTTGCTGAGCGCCGCGGACGGTGAGACCTTTGTTGATCACAGCTCCCAGTGGGAACTTGTCGACGACCGCGCCGAAGACTCCCAGGATGAACACCATCCCACCCTTACGGCAGGCGTGGATGGCCTCCCTGACGGCGGTCGGCCGGTCGGTCTGGAGTCGCAGCTGCTGCTTGACCTGGTCGTAGAGGTGGTGCGGTCCCGCGCTGTGCGCTTCCATGCCGACGGCTTCGATGCAGACGTCGGGCCCACGGCCACCGGTCCGCTCACGCAGCTCCGCACCGACGTCCGTGCGGGTGTAGTCGATGGTCTCCGAACCGATGTAGCGTTCGGTCATGGCGAGCCGCTCGGGATAGCGATCGATCGAGATGACCCGTTCGGCACCGAGCAGCATGGCGGCTCTGGCGGCCATCTGCCCGACGGCGCCACAACCCCACACGGCCACCACGTCGCCGGGGCGGACACCGCCGAGGTCGGCGCCCATCCACCCGGTGGGCACCGAGTCCGACACGAACAGCGCGCTCCGGTCGTCCACCTCGGGTGGCACGGAGAAGGCCCCGTAGTCGGCGAACGGTACCCGGATGTACTCGGCATGACTTCCTCGGAAGCCACCCATCGCGTGGGAGTAGCCGAAGATACCGCCGGGCTCGTAGCCGAACAGCGCCGAAGCGATACCCGGGTTGGTGTTGCTGTTGTCGCACAGCGACCACAGGCCGTTCTCGCAGTACCAGCACCGGCCACAGCCGATGAAGGACGCCACCACGACTCTGTCGCCGACCCGATGTCGCCGCACACCCGGCCCCACCTCGACCACGTCGCCGAGGAACTCGTGCCCCAGCACGTCGCCGGCCTGCATGGCGGGGATGTAACCACCGATGAGGTGCAGGTCCGAGCCACAGGTGGTGCTGTAGCGGACCTTGACGATGATGTCCTGGTCGTTGACGAGCTGCGGGTCGGGCACGGTCTCCGTGCTGAGTTCGTTGACCCCTTGCCAGCACAGCGCCTTCACAGTCGTCCCTCTCCTCCTGCGCGGCGTGTCGCGAAGCGCACCAGTTTTCCGCCGGGCGTGGGCTTACCCGTCGTCGGTGGGGAGTCGGGGCGCATGACCTCGCCGGTCTCGATGACGGACTTGAGGTTGCGCAGCGCACGCCGGAGTTCCTGCCGTGGGTCCTGGCCCCTCGCTCGACGGAGCAGGCCCCCTTGCGGCGGGGTCCGCAACCGCACCGCCACCTCGGTCCCGCGGAGGCCCGGTGCCGGGGTGACGCGGGTTTCGACGTCCTCGTCGAGACCCGCCACAGCCTTCACCAGCCGACCGTCGGCGGTCACCCTGTCGGGAGTGGTGTTCACCGTGACCACCAGCCATCTCCGGGTCGAGTTCTGGGTGCGGCGGCGTCTCGCCGCCAGAGAAGCACCCGTCGCGGCTCCCAGTGCGACGGCGACGCCCGCCCCGATCCTCAGCGACTTCGCCGACTCCGTCACTGTCGTCCTCCCCGCTTCCGACGGTCGCCCTGTCCTGCGGCGTACCCCGTGTGGGGCGGACTATGCGGCGGCGGTGTCGACCCGTTCCTGTGTACCTGTCGACGCATCCAGCGACAGATCACCCTCGACACTCTGCTCGACCGCAAGTAGCGCCCACGGGGCCCGCCGGACACGCTCCTCTCGATCAGCCGACGCCTGCCTTCGACGAACAGCGACGCGTTTGCACGAGGCACGGTCGATTCTTCCTCTGGGCCGAGGCGAGCCGGAAGGAACCGTGATCACAGAGGACGTCTCGTCGCACCCGCGCGACCGCGCGCTGGCTGACGACCCAGACGAGGAACCCACAGAGAGCGAAGGCAGCTCCGAGAAAGGCGGCCCCCGTCCACCCCGCGGCGGAATACACCGTGGTGGTGGCGGATGCTCCGAGGGCGGAACCGAGCGAGTAGAAGAGCATGTAGCCGCCGATGACGCTGCTCGTCCGGTGTGAATACACGGTGGTGAGCAGGTGCTGATTACCGACGTGCGCCGCCTGAACCGCGAAGTCGAGGACGACCACACCGACGATGACCAGCCAGAGCGACCAGGTCGCCTGTCCGGACGCCGACCAGGACACTGCCAGGAGTACGAGCGCGCCCCCCGTGACGAGATCGGCGCGACCGGCGTCAGCCCATCGCCCCGCTCGCGCAGCCCCTAGGGCACCGGCGAGCCCGGCGATTCCGAAGAGGCCGATCTGCGCCGTGTTCAGGTGCCACGGTTCAGCCGCGAGCGGTAACGCCAGGCCGCTCCAGAGTGTGCCGAAGGAAGCGAAGAGGAAGAACGCGATCAGTCCGCGCGAGACGAACAGACGCTCCCGAAAGAGACGACCGAGCGAGGCCAGCACCTCGCCATACGTCGCGTGTACGGAGCGACGGTCGGTCGGCAGCGACTTCAGAACGAGGAGGGTGAGAGCGCTGACCAGCACGGCGAGTGCCGCGTAGACACTTCGCCACCCCCAGAGCGCAGCGAGACTTCCCGCGAACACGCGCGCACCGAGAATGCCGATGATGACGCCGGAAGTGACGGCTCCGAGCGTGCGGCCCCGATCGGTTGCCGTCGACAGGTCCGAGGCGAACGCGACGGTGATCTGGACTACGACCGCGAACAGGCCCGCGACGGCGATCCCGGCGAGCAGAAGCCAGAGCTGGGTCGCGGCCGCTGCCAGCACCATGCCGACCGCGGCGAGGAGCAGATGACCGACGATGAGCTTACGCCGATCGAGCATGTCCCCCAGAGGTACGAGGAAAGCCAGGCCGATCAGGTAGCCGCCCTGCCCCGCTGCCACGATCCATCCCAGATCGGCTTCCGGCACCCCCAGCTCGTGACCGACCTGGGTGAGTAAGGGCTGCGCGACGTAGATCGCCGCCACGGCAACCGAGCAGATCGTCGCGAGCAGCATCCTCCGGCCGAACGTGAGAGTCACCGACATCTCTCCGATCAGTAGCAAATTGCAACTGATCGGACCGTACGGCAGAATGGTTTCAATCCGCAACTCATTGGGAGGAGCCGTGACTCAGGCGACGCGCCGCGTCGACGTGTCCTGGACCGACCCCACCTGCCCGGTCGCGCGCACGCTCGACCTCGTCGGGGAACGGTGGAGCCTGCTGATAATTCGCGACGCGATGGACGGCGCACGATCGTTCACCGACTTCCAGCACCGCACCGGAATCGCGCGCAACATCCTCACCGACCGCCTCCGGCGCTTGGTCGAGCGCGGCATCCTCGACCGACAGACGGCATCCTCAGGACGCCGGCAGCTCTACGCACTCACCGACGCGGGGCGCGACCTCTTCACGGTCATCGTGGCGATGCGTCAGTGGGGCGAACGGCACGCGTTCGCCCCGAACGAGGGTCACTCTGTTCTCGTCGACGAAAGCGGGCTTCCGCTCGCCGAGCTACGCCCCACCGACTCACACGGTGCCCCCGCGAACGTCGATACGACCACTGTCCTGCGGAGGAACTGACCGCACGTCACGGGGCCTCGCTGCCGAACGGGATCACCCGACGACCGCAAGCACCGCTCAGCAGCGAGGCCTCACGCTCCACGAGGTGAAGTTCGGCCAGCCTCGAACTGGCGCCGCCACCGTCAACGATCCTCTGGCCCGCAGGCCCGCAACACCTAGCCCTCCACGCCTTCGGGCGGGGTGCCGTCAGGCCAGACGCACGGTGAGGACGCACCCAGCGACAGGTCGCCCTCGACGCTCTGCTTGACCGACATGCGGAAGGCGTCGTCGTTGCTCTCCACGGACACGAACCGGTCGTGCCCGTCGCGTTTGTCGGCCAGGACGCGGAAGTTGTTCGAGGTCCAGTACTCGTGGAGGGCGTCGACGAACTCGGCGTTGCGGCCTTCGGGCAGGTTGTCCAGCCAGTACGACCTGCCGACCTCGTAGCGGCCGCGGGGTCCGTCGTCGGTGGGGTCGAGGCATTCGGCGGAGTCGGCTCGCAGCAGGGTCAGGGTCGGTTCCACCGGCAGCGCGGCCACGGCCCGCCGGATGTGCTCCTCGGCGCGCTGGGCGGCTTCGTCCTCGGTCATCGTGCGCATGTCGCTCCCTGGTGCTGTCGCGTCCGTGCCGGACGGGGTCGTGTCCCCGCCACCGCCGCAGGCGGTGACGAGCAGCAGGCAGGCGAGGGCCGCCGCCTTTCGGATCACGTGTGTCCCTTCTCGCCGCGCTCGGCCGCTCAGTCGGGCTGCCCGCCGACGACGATGGTGGCCATGTTGCGCAGCGATGCCGAGTCCTGGTTCCAGTACTCCGAGTGTGCCTCGGTGGAGTATCCCCCGGTGTACCAGTCGCCCTCGGTTCCCGGATCGGAGGTGAACACCTCGGCGCCGAAGTCCTCCCCGATGGGTTGGGGACCGTGGATGAACGTCGGTGTGCCGCGGATGATGTCGTTCTCGGCGGTGCTGGCGTAGACACCGGCGTCGTCGGGGAGGTCGAGTTCGGAGGCGTGGTCGACGCCCACGCCGGGACTTCCGATGAACACGACGTTGTCGACGTCGAGTCGTTCGCCCTGCGCCGAGTGGCCGACGACGGTGGAGCCGTAGCTGTGGCCGACGACGGTGTTGTGGGAACCGTCGCCGGTGTGGGTGGCACGCAGGCCTTCCTGGAAGTCGCGCAGGTCGTCGGCCGCGTTCCGGGCGTAGTCGTCGTCTGTGGCCTGGCCGAGGTCCTGCGGTGCGTCGTAGCCGACCCAGGTGATGGCGGCGGTGTCGCTGTGGCGGGACTGCCGGTTCGCCTCGTCGAGGATGAGCTGGCTGCGTTCGAGTTCACCACCGATGCCGGAGAGGTTGGATCCGGTGCCGGGCACGGAGGTGACGACGTTGTCTGCGGTGTCGGGGTTGCCGAGCGCGACGATGCCGCGACCGTTGCCCTCGGTGGAGAAGTCGAGCAGGTAGGCGCGCGGCTGGGTGTCGCCGGGTTCGGCTTCGAGCCGTTCGTCGATGGCGTCCAGCCCGCGCAGCGTGTCCTTGACGCGGTCGAGTTCGCGGTCCTGGTCCTCGGTGCGGTCGTCACCGAGCTCGTCGAGTTCGTCGCGCCTGGCGGTGAGTTCCGCGTGTTCCTCGGCGAAGCGGACGCGGTTGGCGCGGTCTCGGTCGGAGGCGGGGATGCCGTCGAGACCGCCGATCACGTCGCCGTGGGTGTAGATGGCGGACTCCTGCTCCATCGGGGTGAGACTGTCCCACCACTGTCTGACCTCCTGCGGCGACGCGTCGTCGCCCGGCAGGTCGGCGGGATGCAGGACGTTGCCTTCACCGATGGCTTCGAGTTCCAGTCCCGCGGCCGAGGGCAGTGCCTGCGCGAGTGCCGCGGTCGCCACCTGGTCTGCCTCGGTGACGGCAGTCAACACGGACCGGACGGTGTCGGTCAGCTCCTGTGCGGTGTTGCGGTCGCGTGCCTTCTCCTCGTCGCTGCGCCAGTCGAGCAGGCCGCCGGAGTCGGCGCGGACCTCACCGGTGTCGGGGTCGAGTGAGAAGGAGCGGTAGGCGTCGACGGTTTCGACCACGTCGTCGACCGTGCGCTGGGCCCCGGTGACCACGTCGGAGAGGTTGCGCAGTGCCCGTGGGATCCTCTCGATGTACTCGGCGGCGGTGTCGTAGGAGGAACGGACGTCCTCGAAGTGCGTGCGGGCGGTGTCGGCGGCCTGGCCGTGCCAGCCGTCGAGGCCGCCGACCGTGGTTTTGACGTCGCTGGAGGTGGCGGTGAGTTCCTCGGCCAGCCGGGACCACGCCTCCGCGAGGTCGTCGAAGGCCGACGGGTCGGCGTCACGCAGGTCGCGGAAGGAGACCACGGCGCATCACTCCGTGGAACTCAGCGGGGGAAGGGTGTCGAGCACGGCCTGCTCCATGGCGCGGTAACCGTCGGCGCTGTCCTGGAGCAGCCCGCCCGCCATCGCGGTGCGCTTGCACAGATCCTCGATCTGGTACTCCCAGGCTCCGGCGAGGGACTTCGCCTCGCTCGCCGTGGTGAAGCCCTCGTTGGCCCCGTCGTGTCCGGTGACGCGCCCGGTGAATTCGGCTTTCGCCCCGCGGGCCGCGTCGGCGAGCTCGACGAACGCCTCGCCGGTCGCCACGAGGCTGTCGAGATCGACACCGTAGCCGTCCATGCCCCACTCCAGTCCGTGATCGTTTCGCGGGGATGCTAGCGGCGGCCGAGGGGCGGTGGCGGCGGTTCGTCGAGGTGCACGCTCACGTATGCGAAGAGTTCACGCGCAGGTCAGCTGCGCGCGGTCGGCGGGCTGCCACGCGAGATGGCCGCGTCAGGGCTGGTGCGGGGCTCCTTCGCCGGACGCTGGACGCGCCTGCTCCCGGCCACGCACCTCCCTCGGTGGGCTCGGTCTGTTTCGAGATTCGAAAACGGGTTTGTGTGCCGCGGGTGTTCAGCCGTCGGCGCCGTGGACGTCGACCACCACACACGCGAGGTTGTCGGGTGCGCCTGCCGCGTGGGCCTCGGCGGCGAGCCGTTCGACCGCCTCCTGGGGCCGGGAGCCGGTGAGCGCGGCTCGCAGGTCGGGTACGACGGCGTGGAGGCCGTCGGTGCACAGCAGGTAGCGGTCGCCCGGCCTGGCGCGTCGCAGGTGCAGGTCGGGCTCGGCGCCTTCGCCGTCGTGGAGGGCACGCAGCAGCCGGGTGCGGTCGGGGTGTGTCTCGGCCTCGGCCGGGGTGAGTCTGCCCTCGTCGACGAGTGACCGCACGTAGGTGTGGTCCTGTGTCATGCGGGACAGGTCGCCGTCCCGCAGCAGATAGGCCCGCGAGTCGCCGATGTGAGCGATCGCGAGGTCGGCTCCCGCCCACAGCAGCGCGGTCAGTGTCGTACCGGTTCGCGGTGAGGACGTCGCGGTGGCGAACTCGCTCACGGCCGCCCTGGCAGTGTGGAACGCCGTGGTGAGCGTGGTGGTGAGCCGCGCAGGAGGCACCGCCGAGGCAGTCCGGCGCAACGCACGCAGCGCCGCGTCGGCCGAGGAGGAACCCGGTTCCCCGGCTTCCTCGGGCAGTCCGAAGCCGTCGGCGACGGCGAAGAGGATGCCGTCCGCGTGGACGGCATCCTGGTTGCGGGCCCGGACGAGACCCCGGTCGAGCGCGGTGGCGTGCTCGAGTCGCACAGGTGGGTGGCTGACGGACATGTCGTCGTCCTTTCCGGAGAGTCGGTCGAGGAGGAACGCCACGGTCTCCCTGCGTGCGGACACGTCGGCCTCGACCTGCCGCCAGTAGGTGCCGATCTCCTGGGCCGCGGCGGTCGCCGGGAGGTCGCAGACGAGCCGGATACGGGACAGCGGCATACCGATGCCGCGCAGCCACGCGATGAGCCGGGCACGGTCCAACTGCGAGGTGCCGTAGTGCCGGTAGCCGGTGAACGCGTCCACCCTCGCCGGGGGCAACAGCCCCAGCTCGTCGTACAACCTCAACGCCTTGGGTGTGAGCCCGCAGGCGGCGGCGAACTCGCCGATGCTCAGTGTCGTCATGGGTTCCTCCTCGCCCCGGGCGCTTCGCCCGGTGCCGGGAAGCGTGTGGCCTGCCCCCGGGGCAAGGTCAACGCCGGGCGGGTGGCGTGGTCAGCGGACCCGCGTCTGGGTCGCGCGGTAGGAGCCGCCCGGCCACACCCATTCGCCGGACAGCGTGGTGCCCTCGGCGTCGAAGTCGGCCCGGTAGCGGGCGGGAGAGCCGCGGTGGCCTCCCCAGATCGTGAGGGTGTCGCCGTCGATGTCGTAGACGTAGTCGAGCGTCTCGCCGTCGCGGCCGTAGAAGCGGGAGGTGACGTCGGGGTCCGCCTGCTCGGCGCCGAAGGGTCTGTGGTGGCCGATGATCTCGATCCCGGTCACGTGTTGCCCGTTCTGGTGCAGATCGATGTGCTGGACGAGGAAGTGGCCGCCGTCGAGCCACGTGTAGGTGACGGTGCCGGTGGCGCCACCGGTGACGGTCCAGGTGCCGGTGAGGCGATCGAGGTCGCGAATCGTGGTCATGGGTTTCCTTTCCGGAGGCGGTTCAGCGGAGGAACTCGGTCAGAACGGGAGCGAGCTTGCGCGGTGCCTGCATCACGGCACCGTGGTTCAGCTTGGGAAGTGTGCGGTGTTCCGCGTGCGGCAGCAGGTCGGCGAGCGCCCGGGCGGCGTCGTGGAATCCGGCGGGGCTCCTGCCGCCGGTGAGCACGAGCGTCGGGCACGTCACCGCAGCCCAGTCCTCGGCGCGCAGCGGCCTGCCTTGCTGGGTGTCGCCCATGACGGCGAGGTCGTAGGGCAGGGTGTGGGCGAGTCCGGTCAGTGTCGACCACACACCCGGAACGAGCCGCATCATCGTGACCAGGGCCGACGGCATGCCCTGCGCCTCGGTCATGAAGGCCCGCACGGCACCTGCCCGGTCGCCCGAGGCCAGCAGCGCGGCGAGCCGTTCGCCGAAGTCCGCGGGTGGACCGAACCCGCTGTCGCGGCGCACCACGAACGGCGGCTCGTACAGGGCCAGTTTCGTCACTCCGATACCGGCGGCCGCGGCGCGCAACGCCAGCACGGCGCCGGACGAGCTGCCGAACAGCGCCGCCGAGCCGCCCACCTGCTCGACGAGTGCGGCGATGTCGTCGATCTCGCGTTCGACGGCGTAGTGGGCGTGGTCCCCGCTCGCGCCGCGTCCGCGTCGGTCGTAGTTGACGACGGTGTGGTGTTGCGACAGCAGCGCCGCGAGCTTGCGGGTGTCGCGGCGGTCGGCGAGGGCGGACGCCACGAGGACGACGGCGGGCCCCTGGCCGCTGCGCTGGAACGCGATCGGCGTGCCGTCACGGGTGACGACCGTGTCGGTGGTGGAGGTCGTGGGCATGAGCTGCCTTTCGTGCTGGGGTGTCTGTCCTTGAGGGTGTGACGGCGCCGAGCGGGAAAAGGAATCGCTTCACCGACGGCGGACGGTGATCAGCGTGGTGGGCGTCACGGCACGCAGCAGCCGCAGGGACAGCCCGGCCAGCGACAGCACGCTGCCGTGGCCGAACCGCTGCCGCAGGCCGTGGAGGGTCTCCAGTTCCAGTTCGCCGGCGGCGACGACGACGAGCAGCCCCGCCCACGCGTTCCGGTCGTAGGGCCGGGTCTCACCCGCGGCGAGGACGACTCGTTCGCGGCTCACGACAGCACCAGGGGCAGGCCGAACGCGGCGAAGTGACGCGGCTCGAACGACGTGACCGCGCGAATACGTCCACTTTCGACGGTGAGGACGTCGAGCACCTGGGCGCGGAACGTGCCGGGCAGCGACCGGGTCTCGTCGGCGGTGGGGCGTTCGACGTAGTGGGCGACGGCGGGCTGCGTGTTGGCCCGTGTGACGACGCTGCGCCACTGCCCGTGGTACCACGTCGAGTCCGGGTCGAAGACCTCGCGGGTGAACGACAGCATCGCATCGCGCCCTCGCAACCACGCCGGGTACGGCGGCATGGTCAGACGCACGTCGTCGGCGAGCAGCGACGCGAGGACGTCGAGGTCGGCACGTTCGTGGGCGTCGACGTAGCGGCGGACGAGCGCCCGCTCGTCGCGGGTGGGGGCGCTGGCTCTCCAGGCGCCGCGGTCGGGCGGCAGGTGTTCGCGCAGGGTGGCCCTCGCGCGCTGCAGAGCGCTCTTGACCGCCGCGACGCTGGTGCCGAGCAGCGCGGCGGTGTCGGCTGCGGGCCAGCCGAGCACGTCGCGGGTGATGAGCACGGCGCGCTGGGTCGCCGGCAGCCGCTGCACCGCGACGAGGAACGCGAGCTCGACCGTCTCGCGGGCGATGGCGGTCTCGGCCGGTGCGTCAGGAGCGGCGAACAACGCCTCCGGCGCGGGTTGCAACCAGGGCACTTCCGTGGGCGGTGAGGCGGGATTCCCGGCCAGCGGCGCGGACCGGTAGGGCCGCGCGACGCGCCCCCGCTCGTCGATGAGATCGAGGCAGGCATTGGTGGCGATCTTGTAGAGCCACGCGCGGAACGTCGACCGTCCCTGGTAGGTCTGCCGGCGCCGCCACGCGCGCAGCAGCGTCTCCTGCACGATGTCGTCGGCGTCGTCACGGGAGCCGAGCATGCGGTAGCAGTGCACGCGAAGTTCGTGCCGGTAGCGGTCGGTGAGTTCACCGAACGCGGCCTGGTCGCCGTCACGCACGGCGGCGAGTACCAGTGCCTGCACGTTGTCGCCCGTGTTGTCGCCCATGCTCGATCGCCTTTCGTCCTCGGCGGGGTACCGACCGTGTGACCGTCGCGGCGCACGATGGGGATCGGTGGTGTGTCGCGCGCCACAACGGAGCCGGTCGCGCCCCGAGCACTGTCGTCATGCGGACGGTGTGCCGGTGGGCGGACGGACGCCGCGGGCACGCTGCAGCAGGAGCGCCAGGCTCCCCGCAGCAGCACCCCACAAGCCGTTGACCAGCAGCATCGGGACGATCGCGAACGGTTTGGCCAAGGGGCCTTGCAGCTCACCGGTGAGCAGAGGGGAGAGAACGCCGCTGAGTACGGTCGAGAGCACCGCGTAAGCCAGTCCGGTGCACACCAGGGTCAACACGGGGCGGGTGACGGCGCTGAACCCGACCGCGGCGATCCAGAGGACCGTGATCACGCTCGTCAGGATGACGGGCAGGCCTGCGGGGCGGTCGGCGTCGATGTGGTCGAACACGGTGTTCACCACCGGACGAGCGAGGGCGAGAACGCCCAGACCGAGCACAAGCGGCCAGCGCAGTTCCTTGAGAACGTCCATGCCGAGGACGCTAGTGCGGCGCGCAGACGCTGCCATCCGTTTCAGGTCTCGGCCTGTGTCGCTTGTGGCAGGACCGCGCCGTACGTCGGCAGGCGACATCGGGCTTTTCCGAAGCTGACACACGAAGCTGTCCACGATGTAGCGTGGCCCGCTGTGCTTACGAACGAACAGACAATCAGGCGGGCCCTGGATCGGATCACGGCGGAGTACGTCTTCCCCGAGAAAGCCGTGGACATCGACGCCGCGATCCGGCGCCGCCTCGCGGCGGGTGAGTACGACAACGTGGACGGTCCGGTTCTCTGCGAAACCGTGACCGCTCACCTCCAGGAGGTATGCGCGGACAAGCATCTGCGGCTGCTCTGGACGGACGAGCCGCAGTCGCTGGATCCACAGACCGCAGACGATGGCTGGGCCGCGTTCCTCGCGCTGCTCAGAGCGGAGAACCAGGGGATTCGCCGCGTCGAACACGTGGACGGGAACATCGGGCTCATCGACGTCCGGAGCATTGCCTCGGCCGTTGAGGGCGCCGCCGCGATCGGAGCGGCCATGCAACTGGTCGCCCACAGCTCCGCGCTCGTCGTGGACCTCCGCGCATGTCTCGGAGGCGCTCCAGAGGGAGCCGCGATGTGGTGCAGCTACTTCTTCGGCGACGACCAGGTACACCTCAACGACATCTTCGAGCGCTCCACCGGCGTGACACGGCAGTTCTGGACGCTCCCGCACCTGCCCGCACCACGCTACACGGACCGCCCGGTCTACGTGCTCACCAGCGCGATCACGTTCTCCGGCGGCGAGGACGTGGCTTACACCCTTCAGGCGCACAAGCGAGCTGTCCTCGTCGGCGAGACGACGCGTGGCGGCGCGCACCCGACAGCCCGTCATGCAATCACCGAGCACATTCTTGTCACCGTGCCGACCGCCCGGACCGTCAACAGTGTCACCGGCACCAACTGGGAAGGCACCGGAGTGATCCCCGACGTACCCGTCCCGGCGGACCAGGCGCTGGAGACGGCGCTCAAGGCCGCACGGAAGCGCATCGGCGAGTAGGCGCTCACGGCGACGCAACGCAATGCCCGCCATCCACTCGACTATGGGCTCAGCCGCGGGTGTCCACGTCAGGCCACCCCGAAGTGCCGCACGTCTCCGCTACGGCCAGCGCATCATCGACCGCCGAGGTCGTCGGTAGGCTGGCCGGGCCGAGGACAGCGGGACAGTCGCTTGAGGGAGGACCATCTCTATGCCGTGCTTCCGGGCCACCGACGGTGTCGAGATCTCCTACCGGTGTTGGGAGCAGGACTCCGAGTTGCCGCTGGTGCTGCTGCACCACGGTTTCGTCGCCAGCGGCCGGACGAACTGGGAGGCGCCGGGCATCGTCAGGAAGCTCGTCGAGGCGGGACGCCGCGTGGCCACGATCGACGCCCGAGGTCACGGCGACTCCGGCAAGCCCCACGACCCTGCCTACTACGGCGAGGCACGCATGGCCGAGGACGTCACGACGCTGATCGACGTGCTCGCGGAACCCGAGGTCGATCTGGTGGGCTATTCGATGGGCGCGGTCGTCGCGCTGCTCACCGCGGTTCGAGACCGGCGCGTCCGGCGCCTGGTCGTCGGTGGAGTGGGCGCCGGGGTGGTGGAACTCGGCGGGGTGGACACACGGGTGATCCCCGCCGAAACTCTGGTCCAGGTGCTGCGGTCCGACGATCCGGCCTCGGTCGCCGATTCCCCGGCTGCCTCGTTCCGAGCCTTCGCCGACGCGATCGGTGGTGACCGGGTGGCGTTGGCGGCGCAGGCGGCCTCCGTGCACGCCCGGCCCATTCCTCTCGACCGCATCGAGGCCACCACGCTCGTGCTCGCGGGCGACGACGACCCGCTCGCCGCGCGGCCCGAGCTGCTCGCCGGCGCCCTGCGCTCCGCGGTGGTGCGCAGGGTCCCCGGGGACCACATGAGCGCACTGCGCGCTCCGGGCTTCGCGACCGAACTGGTCGGCTTCGTCAACGCCGCCGAGACACCGGCGAGTGCGGTGTCCTGACCACACGCCACCCGCGCCCCAGGCGTGGCGGGCCGCGAGCACGTGTGTGGCGACCGGGCGGTGTGTCGGGGCGCCGGAGTGAACCGCTGTGCGAGAAGTTCCTCCGACAGGGGAGGGGAACCTGGACTTGAGGACCATGGAACGGAAACCGGCGCTGAGCCTTCGAGGTCCTGACCCGCTCGTCGACGGCGGCCGGACCACCTGCCCCGGGCCCTCGCCCGAGGCAGGCACAGCACCGTGGCACCGCATGAGCGTCACCGTCGCTTCGTGATCACCTCGAACAGGCTCGAGAATCCCTGGTCGCCGTGGCCGTCGGCGATGCGGCGGTCCATCAGGTCCTTGACCTCGCGCATGCGTACGGCTTCCACGCCCATGGATTCGCGATGGCTGATCATGTCGTCCATCAGCGCGGCCTGGACGTCGAGCGAACCGAGGTCGGGTCCGTACTCGCCGTTCTTGACGGCCTGCCCGAACGAGGTCAACAACGGCGGGTAAGCGCCCAACGAGCCGGCGACCCGCTCGGCGAACTCCGCCACGTCGACGCCCTCCGCCTGGACCAGTCTCAACGCGTGCAGGAAGCCGATGAGGAGCTCGTAGGCCACCGCGACCTGGGCCATGAACTCCACCGCCGCCGCCCCGGGGTCCTCGCCGTGGTACTCGACACTGCCCAGTACCCGCAGCGTCGACTCGTGGGCCTCGAACGCCCTGCGAGCACCACTGAACGGGAACACGATGTTCGGCGTACCCACATACGGCGGATCCCCCATGATCTTGCCGTCGAGATACTCGGCGCCGCGCTCACTCGCCCAGCGCTCGTTGGACCGCGCCTGGGCAGGAGACCCACTCGTGACGTTCACCAGCACCCTGCCCGCGACCGCGGCGTCGACGGACCCGAGCACCTGCTCCACCGCTGTGTTGTCGAGCAGGCAGACCACGACGAGCGGGCTCGCCGCCACCGCCTCCGCGGCCGTCGCGGCCGCCGTGGCACCAGCCTCCACCAGCGGCGCGCCCTTGCTCGCCGTCCGGTTCCACACCGTCGTGCGGTATCCGCGGTTCACGAACACCTTGGCGATCGCCGATCCCATGTCACCGAGACCGAGCACGGTGACCTGGCTGGCCACGCCGGTCAGGCCGTCGGTTGTCGTCATGTCGTCATGATCTTCCTTTCGGTGGGGTGTCCTTACAGGCACGGGCTGCGGTTGGTCAGTCGAGGAATCCGTCGACGAGTCGAAGCAGTGGTTCCGGTCGGACGAACCAGTCCATGTGCCCCTGATCGGGGATCTCGGCGAGTTCACTGCGCGCGATCGCCTCGTGCAACCGCCGGGACTCTTCGACGGGAACCATGGCGTCCCGGCCGAAGCCGACGATCAGGGTGGGCACCTGGATGGTCGGCAGCAACGGGCGGATGTCCACGTCCAGTCCGAGATCGATCTGGCGAGCGATGCCTTCCGGCGGCCAGGGGTCGGACAGGAAATGAGCCAGCCCGTCGTGGCCGAAGTGGTCCAGGACGGCCGCGCTGTATCCGGTCAGGGCGGTGAACCGCTTGAGCAGCTCGCGGTCGGTGTGGAGCAGGCGGCGCCAGGTCTGGAAGTAGAACCGGTTGCGCGGGCCCGCGGTGTGCGACCAACCGGCCACGAGGACGAGGCGGCGCACCAGGTCGGGGTGCCGTGCCGCGACCGCGGCGGCGGCCACGGCGCCGAGGGAGAAGCCCAGCACGTCCACGGGACCGTCCACGGCGGCGCGGACGGCGGCCGTGACCTGTTCGGAGATCAGCTCGATACTGAGCGGCCCACCGTCGTCGGTGGTGCCGCCGCTGCCACTGAAGTTGGGCCGGACCACTGTCCGGGAGCCGCTGAAGTGGTCTGTGACGTGAGCGAACACCTTGTCGGCGTCGCCGCCGATGCCGTGGACCAGCGCCAGACCGGGACCGGTGCCGTCCACCTCGTAATGGACGCGGCTCCCGTGTGCGGAGGCGTATCGCATCGCCCCTCCTTCTCTGAGTGCTGATAATCTTAGCGCTAGATAAAAGCAGGAGAACTAGTTGATCAGCAAGACTCTTAGTGCTCAGATAATTGTGAGGTGTGACTCATGGCGGACGCAGTGGCCGGTGTTGTCGAGCAGTGGCGGAAGCAGCGCCCAGACGTCGACTTCGAGCCGATTGCCGTGGTGGGGCGCCTGATGCGCCTCTCCCGACTGTGGGACAAGGCGATCAAGGACTTCCTCACCCGGCACGGCGTCGACCCCGGCGAGTTCGACGTGCTCAGCACGCTGCGTCGAGCCGGCGAGCCCTACCGGCTCAGCGCGGGGGAGATCCTCGGCGCCTCCCTGGTCACCTCCGGTGCCATCACCCTGCGCATCGACCGCATGGAGGCCAAAGGGCTGGTCGAACGGGTACGCGACGCTTCCGACCGCCGCGTCGTCCGCGTCCAGCTCACCCCGAAGGGTCTCGCCACCATCGACGACCTCATCCCCCGCCACCTCGCCAACGAAGCCGACTTCCTGCGCGCCCTCGACCAGGACGACCGAGAGCGACTCGCCGACCTGCTCAGCGCCTTGCTCACCGACTACGAACACCGCACGTGACGCATTCCGTCCACGCGGGCGACGACGCCAAGCGGGCTCCCAGCCGGAAGCGCACCACCCGGAGTGCGCTTCCGACGCCACCGGTCCTCGCCGCGAGCGCACTCCCGTGGCCGAGGACCGGGCGCCCGCCGCGGGCTTCGATGGCGGCCCACCGACTTGAGACTCAACAGCGGCGCAGAGGTCGTGCGGCGTCCTGCCTGCGCCCGCTCAACGCCGGACCACCCCGAGCAGGTCTTCGGTACCCGACCGCCACCCGGACGGCGCGGGCCGGACAGCCAGCGGAGACCTGCTCGGACCCCGACACCGGATCTTGAGCGTTGTTTTTCCGCCATGCAGACATTAGCATCCGCATAGTGGAAACAAGGGGTTTCCTGTGCCCAGTCGTTCCCGTCTCGCTAGCGAGGTGTGATGTCGAGAACCAGTCCGGGTTACGCGATCACCGTGCGCGTCGACGCACCGGCCGACGCCGGTGCCACGAGTGGCCTCGTCGCGGCGGTGAGCCGCGCCGGCGGAGCGCTCACCGCGCTCGACGTCGTGGAGTCCCACGCCGACCGAATCGTCGTCGACATCACGTGCGACGCCACGGACGCCGACCACGCCGAGACCATCACCGCGACGCTCGGTGAGGTCGAGGGGGTGTCGGTGCGCAAGGTCAGCGACCGAACCTTCCTGCTGCACCTCGGCGGCAAGCTCGAGGTCAACTCGAAGGTGCCGCTGCGGCATCGCGACGATCTGTCCCGGGCCTACACTCCCGGCGTCGCCCGGGTCTGCCGGGCCATCGCGGAGAACCCCGAGGACGTCCGGCGGCTCACCATCAAGCGCAACACGGTCGCGGTGGTCACCGACGGATCGGCCGTGCTCGGTCTCGGCGACATCGGCCCGGCCGCCGCGTTGCCGGTGATGGAGGGCAAGGCCGCGCTGTTCAAACAGTTCGCGGGCGTCGACGCGTGGCCGGTGTGCCTCGACACCAAGGATCCGGACAAGATCGTTGACATCGTCAGGGCCATCGCCCCCGGCTACGGTGGGATCAACCTCGAAGACATCGCCGCGCCCCGGTGCTTCGAGATCGAGCGGCGGCTGCGCGAGGAGCTCGACATCCCGGTCTTCCACGACGACCAGCACGGCACCGCCATCGTCGTGCTGGCCGCCCTCACCAACGCGCTGCGCGTCGTGGGCAAGGACAAGGGCGCGATACGCACGGTGGTGAGCGGGGTCGGCGCGGCCGGTCACGCCATCATCCGGCTGCTCCTCGCCCAGGGCGTACACGACATCGTCGCCTGCGACCGCCGCGGGATCGTGCACCGCGACCGGGACGGGCTCGACCCCGCGCGGAAGTGGATCGCCGAGCACACCAACCCCCGCGACGCCACCGGCACACTCGCCGAGGCGCTCGCGGACGCGGACGTGTTCATCGGGGTGTCCGCGCCGAACCTGCTCACCGGCGACGACATCGCCACGATGGCCGACGACGCGATCGTCTTCGCCCTCGCCAACCCCGATCCGGAGGTCGATCCCTTCGCTGCCCGAGAACACGCCGCCGTG
This sequence comes from Saccharomonospora cyanea NA-134, assembly GCF_000244975.1. NCBI lineage: Bacteria > Bacillati > Actinomycetota > Actinomycetes > Pseudonocardiales > Pseudonocardiaceae > Saccharomonospora > Saccharomonospora cyanea. The sequence continues at coordinate 2,684,408 of NZ_CM001440.1, forward strand.
GTGGCCACGGGCCGGTCGGACTTCCCGAACCAGATCAACAACGTGCTCGCGTTCCCGGGGTTCTTCCGGGGCATGCTCGACGCCGGTGCACACGAGATCACCGACGCGGTGATGCTCGCCGCAGCCGGGGCCGTCGCCGACGCCGTGGAGCCGGAGCAACTCAACGCCGCCTACATCGTGCCCTCGGTGTTCGATCCCCAGGTCGCCCCCGCGGTCGCCGCGGCCGTCCGCGCCGCCGGGTCATCGGAGGGAGAGCCCCGATGACCGATTCCCGACCGATGGCCGACGACATCGAGAAAGGTGCTGCGCCAGTGGACACTCTCGCCGACGAGCTCGACATGCGCCTTGCCGACTCCGACGAGGAGCTGGCCGACCGGTTCCCCGGCGACCGGGGCGTGCGACAACCCGTACACACGGTGTACGTGCCGGGCGATCGCTACACCGGCGCGCTCCCCGCCGAGTGGGGTCGCCAGGCCCTCGCCGCGCTCGACGACCACGTGACCACGCCGGAGGAGTTCGGCGAGATCACTGGGATCACACCGGAAACGGTCTGTGAGGTGTGGCCGCGGGTGCGGGACAAGCTCGCACGGGAACCGATCGAGGATCTGCGCATCGACTTCGAGGACGGCTACGGTACGCGGCCCGACGCCGAGGAGGACGCCGCGGTGACGGCCACCGCGCGGGCGCTCGCGACGGCGGTGCGCGACGGCTCCGCTCCGCCGTACCACGGGATCCGGTTCAAGAGTTTCGAGGCGGCCACCCGGCGGCGCGGGCTGCGGACCCTGCGACTGTTCGTCGAGGCGTTGCATGCGGCGGGCGGGCTCACCGACGGGTTCGTGCTCACCCTGCCCAAGGTCACGTCGGTGGCGCAGGTCGAGGCGATGGTGCTCGTCTGCGAGCGGCTGGAGGCCGAGCACGGACTGCCCGCGCGCACCCTGCGGTTCGAGATCCAGGTCGAGACACCGCAGTCGATCCTCGGGCCGGACGGCACGGTGCTCGTGGCCCGGATGGTGCACGCCTCCGCCGGCCGGTGCACCGGGCTGCACTACGGCACCTACGACTACTCCGCCTCCTGCGGGATCGCGGCGGCCTACCAGAGCATGGAACACCCCGCCGCCGACCACGCCAAGGCGGTGATGCAGGTGACCGCCGCCGGCACCGGCGTGTTCCTTTCCGACGGGTCCACCAACGTGCTTCCCGTCGGCGACCGGGCAGCGGTGCACGCGGCGTGGCGGTTGCACGCCCGGCTGGTGCGCCGATCGCTGGAACGCGGCTTCTACCAGGGCTGGGACCTCCATCCGGCGCAGCTGCCGACCCGCTACCTGGCGACCTACACCTTCTACCGGGCGGGGCTGGGGGACGCGCTCGCCCGCCTGCGCGCCTACGTCGGCGGAGGGGACTCGGGCTATCTCGACGAACCCGCCACGGCCGCGGCCCTGGCCGGGTTCGTGCTCCGCGGCGTCGACTGCGGAGGGGTCACGGCCGAGGAGATCGCCGCCGCTACCGGCCTGGACCCGGGCCGCCTCGCCGTGCTGGCCCGGCGACACCCCGAGAAGGCGTCGCCTCCCGGTAACCTGCGGGCATGCGGCTGAACGCGGAATTCACCACGGAACCGTTCGTCGGTGAGGGGGAGCCGCCTGCTCATGCGCGAGCGGCTCTCCGCGCCGCCGAGGACGCCGGGCTCACCGTGGACTTCGGACCGCTCGGCACCGGTGTGTCCGGTGAGGACGATCGTCTGCTGCCGGCTCTGGAACGCATCGTGTCGGCCGCGCTGGCGAGCGGGGCGACGCGCGTGACGTTCCAGGTCGAGAAGGCCGACGAGGGACCGGGGTCCGCGATGGGAGGGCGTTTCGGTGTCTGAGGCGACCGGTCCCGAACAGGTCGGCTCCGATCCCGTGGTCCATCCACTCGTCGCCGCCGTGCTTCCGCTGGTGGAGCGCGTGAACGGCCGCGTCGTCGCCGTGGAGGAGATGTCGCCGTCGGATGTACCGCTGCGGTGGGAGGGCCGCACCGTCGCCGGTGTCCGGCTGCCGGGCGCCGACACCGGTGCGGGCCTGAACGCGCTGCTGGACGACGTGGCCACCGAACTGGGCGGGCCGCTGGCGGACCTGCCGCGGGCGGAGAAGCAGCGCGCCGTGCGGCTGCTGGAGGAACGCGGCGCGTTCCACTACCGCAAGTCCGCCGAAACCGTGGCCGAAGCGCTGGGCGTCACCCGGTTCACCGTGTACAACTACCTGAACCGCTTTCGAAGCTGATCCGGCATGACGTCGATGTCGGGGTTGACGTCGCCTCGACACTTGATCGATCCAGAATTCCCTCGGCCTAATTTTTCAACAAACTGTTGACGTAGTGATGACCCACACGTCATCCTTTCGTTTGCCGGAATCAAAATTCCGCAATGCGAGAGGAGTGCGGGTGACTCTGGAGGAATTCAACGCCGCGACGGGTGAGCGCCTCATGGCCGCGTTGCTCGCGTGCTGCGACGCACCGAGGTGGGCCGAAACGGTCAGCGCCGGCCGCCCGTATCCCGACGCCGACGCACTCGTCGCCGCCGCCGACAAGGCGGCGGCGTCACTCGAAGCACACGAGATCGATCGGGCCCTGGCCGCCCACCCCCGGATCGGGGAACGCGCCGAGGGCTCGAACGTCGAATCGGCATGGTCGCGGCAGGAACAGTCCACGGTGCGACGCGACCACGCCACCCAGCAGGCGCTGGTGGAGGGCAACCGGGCCTACGAGGAGAAGTTCGGCCGGGTCTTCCTCATCTGCGCCACCGGGCTGTCCGCGGAGCGGATCCTCGCGGCGCTGCGCACCCGGTTGGGCAACGATCCCGAGCGCGAGGCCGAGGTCGTCGCCGACGAGCTGCGCAAGATCGCGGCCCTGCGCGTGCGGAAGTTGGTGACGGCGGCATGAGCGCCATCACCACGCACGTACTCGACACGGCGCTCGGCAGGCCCGCGACGGGCGTGCCCGTACGCCTGGAGCGGCTCGTCGTCGAGACCGACGGCACACCGCGGTCCGACCTGCTCGCCGTCGGTACCACCAACAGCGACGGGCGCGTTCCCGAGCTCGGCCCCGACCGGGTCGAGGCGGGGACCTACCAGCTCGTGTTCGACACGGAGACGTACTTCGCCGCCACCGGGCAGATCGGGTTCTTCCCCCGGGTCCGCATCACCTTCCTGGTGGCCGACCCCGGGCAGCACCACCACGTCCCGGTGCTGCTGAGTCCCTTCGCCTACTCCACCTACCGAGGGAGCTGAGCCTCATGGCCATCGTCTTGGGCCCCAACCAGTACGGAAAAGCGCAGAACCACCTCGTGCGCGTGTACCGGGGCACGTCCCGGCACGAGATTCGGGACCTGACCGTGTCGAGCGCCCTGCGCGGTGACTTCTCCGCCGCGCACATCGACGGTGACCAGCAGGACGTTCTGCCCACGGACACCCAGAAGAACACCGTCTTCTCCTTCGCCAAGGAGAAGGGTGTGGGGGCGATCGAGGACTTCGCGCTCACCCTGGCCGACCACTTCGTCGCGCAGACCCCCGCCGCCGACGGGGCCCGCATCGAGATCGACGAGATGCCCTGGCAGCGCATCGACGTGGACGGCAGGGATCACGACCATTCCTTCGTGCAGGGCGGCCTCGGCACCCGCACCACTGTGGTCAACGTGGACGGACGGGGCCCGGACCGCACCGCCCACGTCGTGTCCGGGATCAAGGACCTGACACTGTTGAAGTCGACGGGTTCGGAGTTCCGCGGTTTCCTCAAGGACCGGTACACCACACTGGAGGAGACCGACGACCGGATCCTGGCGACCTCCCTGGTGGCGCGGTGGCGCTACGAGGGCACCGACGTGGGCTGGGACGAGACGTTCGAGTCGATCCGGAGCCTGCTGCTGGAACAGTTCGCCGAGATCCACTCCCGGGCCCTGCAGCAGACCCTCTACGGCATGGGGCACGCGGTGCTGGAGAAGCACCCCGAGGTCGCCGAGATCAAGTTCTCCGCGCCGAACAAGCACCATTTCCTGGTCGACCTCTCGCCGTTCGGTGTCGACAACCCCGGCGAGGTGTTCTACGCGGCCGACCGTCCGTACGGGCTCATCGAAGCCAGCGTCGTGCGTGACGACGCGTCCGAGCGCGGATCCGCCTGGCACGCCGTGCCCGCCTGGGTGTGACCTCGAAGGAGGCGATCAGCAATGGGGCTGTTCAAGCGCTCCTCGAAGTACCGTGGGCGGCCGGAGGACGAGACCTATCCCTTCCCGAAGCTGCTGGCTTACGGTACCCAGCACATCCTCACGATGTACGGCGGGGTCATCGCGCCCCCGCTGATCGTCGGCGGCGCCGCAGGCCTGTCCGCGACCGACCTGGCACTGCTCGTCACCGCGGGCCTGTTCGTGAGTGGACTCGCGACGCTCGTTCAGACGATCGGACTCGGCCCGTTCGGCAGCCGGCTCCCGGTCGTGCAGGGCGCTTCCTTCGCCAGCGTCTCCACGATGGTGGCGATCGCCTCCGAGGGAGGCGTGCGCCCGGTGTTCGGGGCGATCCTCGTCGCCGGGCTGATCGGCCTCGTCGCCTCGTCGTTCTTCGCGCAACTCGTGCGGCTCTTCCCGGCCGTGGTGTCGGGCACGATCATCACGGTGATCGGCCTGTCCCTCATGCCCGTGGCGTTCACCTGGGCGCAGGGCGGCAGTGGCGCGGAGGACTTCGGGTCGATGGGCAACATCGGCTACGCGGGCCTCACCCTGCTGGTCATCCTGGTGATCAGCAGAGCGTTCCAGGGCGCGATCTCGCGCCTGTCGATCCTACTCGGGCTCGTGGCAGGCACGGTGGTCGCGGTGTTCACCGGCAAGGCCGACTTCTCCCAGGTCGGCGAGGCGGCGATCTTCTCCCTGCCGCGGGTGCTGCACTTCGGCGCACCCACGTTCGAAGTGGGTGCGATCGTGTCGATGACGATCGTCGTCGTGGTCATCATGATCGAGACCACGGCCGACATCCTCGCCATCGGTGAGATCGTGGGCACCGAGGTCGACGAGAAACGAGTGGCGGGCGGGCTGCGTGCCGACATGGCAGCGACCGCCGTCGCCCCGGTGTTCGGCGCGTTCCCGTGCAGCGCGTTCGCGCAGAACGTCGGTCTGGTGGCGCTGACCGGCATCAAGAGCCGGTTCGCCGTGGCCGTCGGTGGTGGAGTGCTCATCGTGCTCGGCCTGCTGCCGGTGGTGGGCGCCGTGGTCGCGGCCATCCCGTACCCGGTCCTCGGCGGCGCGGGCATCGTGCTGTTCGGGTCCGTGGCGGCCAGCGGCATCCGCACGCTCGCCCGCGTGAACTACCAGGACAACCTGAACATGGTGATCGTGTCGGTCTCGATGGCGATCGGCATCATCCCCATCGCCGCGCCCGAGTTCTGGAACTCGTTCCCGGACTGGCTCGGCGTGGTGATGCACTCGGGCATCAGTGCCACGGCCGTGGTCGCCGTCGTACTCAATCTCGCCTTCAACGAACTCAAGATCGGCAACAGAGCCGGCGCTTCGGTGTTCGAGGCCGCGGAGACGAGCAGGGAGCGGTTCGGGGACACACTCGACGACGACATCCGCGGCGAGCCAAGGCCGGTGCCGCGCAGCAGGCCACGGCCCGCCGACGGGCAGGCAACCTGACGAACGACGAATCTCCCGCGGACCCGCGGGGGAGATGGAAAAAGAGGCAACTTCCGTGACGCACTCCCTTCGCTTCGAGGTCAACTGTTCGATCCTGTTCACCGAACTGCCGCTGCTCGAACGGCCCGCTGCCGTGAAGGCCGCAGGGTTCGGCGGTGTCGAATTCTGGTGGCCGTTCCCCGAGGCCGTCCCGAGCGACGCCGACGTCGACCGGTTCGTCACCGCCGTCTCCGACGCCGGTGTCCAACTCGTGGGCCTCAACTTCTTCGCGGGTGACATGCCCGGCGGCGACCGGGGTCTCGTGTCGTGGCCCGGCCGCTCCGGCGAGTTCCGCGACAACGTCGACGTGGTCGTCGGCATCGGCGAGCGGTTGGGGACCAAGGGCTTCAACGCGCTCTACGGCAACCGTGTCGACGGTGACCCGGAAGCGCAGGACGACCTCGCCGTGGAGAACCTCGCGTTCGCGGCGGAGGCCGTGGCGCGCATCGGCGGCACGGTGCTGGTGGAGCCCGTCAGCGGGGCGCAGCGGTACCCGCTGAAGACCGCCGCCGACGCGCTCACGGTGATCGACCGGGTCCGCGACGACACGGGCGCGACCAACGTCGGCCTGCTCGCCGACCTCTACCACCTCGCGGTCAACGGCGACGACGTCGACAAGGTCATCGCGGACCACACCCACCGGGTGGCGCACGTGCAGCTCGCGGACGCGCCCGGCCGCAACCAGCCGGGCACCGGTGAGCTGCCGCTCGACCGGCAACTCACCGATCTGGAGGCGAACGGCTACTCCGGTTGGGTCGGCCTGGAGTACAAGCCGACCGGAGCCTCCGCCGACGGTTTCGACTGGCTGCCGCGCGAGCGGCGCGGCGCCTGACCCACCACCCCCTACAACGTCCGGAAAGGACAGACAACGATGACGAACATCGCCTTCGTCGGCCTCGGCATCATGGGTAGTCCGATGTCGGTGCACCTCGCGAACGCGGGACACGACGTCGTCGGCTACAACCGATCCCCGGAGAAGACCAAGCCGTTGACCGACGCCGGAGGCCGAGCCGCGCACTCGATCGCGGAGGCGGTCGCGGACGCGGACGTGGTCTGTGTGATGGTGCCCGACTCCCCGGACGTCCAACAGGTGCTGACCGCCGAGGACGGCGTGTTCGACAACGCGAAGCCGGGCACGCTCGTGATCGACTTCTCCAGCATTCGGCCGGACGTCACCGTCACCCTCGCCGAGGAGGCGCGGCGCCGGGGCTTCCGGATGCTCGACGCGCCGGTGTCCGGTGGTGAAGCGGGAGCGAGGAACGCCGCACTGTCGATCATGGTCGGCGGTGAGGCCGCGGACTTCGAGGAGGCCCGGCCGCTGTTCGACACCGTCGGCAAGACGGTGGTCCACGTCGGGCCCAACGGTTCGGGCCAGACGGTGAAGGCCGCCAACCAGCTCGTCGTCGCGGCCAACATCCAGGCCCTGTCGGAAGCCGTCGTGTTCCTGGAGGCGTACGGCGTCGACACCGAGGCCGCCCTGACCGTGCTCGGCGGCGGACTCGCCGGCTCCGCCGTGTTGCAGCAGAAGAAGGGCAACATGCTGACGCGTTCCTTCGAGCCCGGCTTCCGCATCGAGCTGCACCACAAGGACATGGGGATCGTCACCGCGGCCGCCCGCGAAGCCGGTGTCGTCGTCCCCGTCGGCGCGCTGGTGGCCCAGCTCATGGCCTCCGCGAAGGCCGCAGGCGACGGCCAACTCGACCACTCGGGCCTGCTGCGCGGCGTCGAGCGCCTGAGCGGCCGCGCCGACCGCTGATCCCGGGCGTCCGACGCCCGATCCGTCGAAACCGAAAAGGACGTAGAAACCATGGCACGTATGCGAGCCGTCGACGCGGCGGTCCTCATCCTCGAGAAGGAGGGGAGCACGCAGGCGTTCGGCCTGCCCGGCGCGGCGATCAACCCGTTCTACAGCGCTCTGCGCGCGCACGGCGGGATCCGCCACGTGCTCGCCCGGCACGTCGAGGGCGCGTCGCACATGGCCGAGGGCTACACCCGTGCCGAGGCGGGCAACATCGGCGTCTGTGTCGGCACTTCCGGCCCCGCCGGCACCGACATGATCACCGGCCTGTACTCCGCCTCGGCGGACTCCATCCCCATCCTGTGCATCACAGGTCAGGCGCCGGTCGACAAGCTGCACAAGGAGGACTTCCAGGCCGTCAACATCGCTTCGATCGCCGCGCCGGTCACGAAGTGGGCGGTGACGGTGCTGGAACCGGCGCAGGTTCCGGGCACCTTCGCCAAGGCGTTCCAGATCATGCGCGAGGGCAGACCGGGGCCGGTGCTCATCGACCTGCCACTCGACGTCCAACTGGCGGAGATCGAGTTCGACCCCGACACGTACGAGCCGCTGCCGGTGGTGAAACCGGCGGCCACCCGCAAGCAGATCGAGCGCGCGTTGTCGATGCTCGTCGCGGCCGACCGGCCGCTGATCGTCTCCGGCGGTGGTGTGATCAACGCCGACGCGTCGGACCTGCTGGTCGAGTTCGCCGAGGCCACCGGGGTACCGGTGGTCCCCACCCTGATGGGATGGGGCACGATCCCCGACGACCACCCGCTCACGGCGGGCATGGTGGGCCTGCAGACCTCCCACCGTTACGGCAACGCGACGCTGCTGGCGAGCGATTTCGTGCTCGGTGTCGGCAATCGGTGGGCCAACCGGCACACCGGCGGTATCGACACCTACACGGCGGGCCGCACGTTCGTGCACGTGGACATCGAGCCGACCCAGATCGGCCGGGTGTTCGCCCCCGACTACGGCATCGTGTCCGACGCCAAGGCCGCACTGGAACTGTTCGTCGAGGTCGCACGCGAGTGGAAACGGGACGGGCGCCTGCCCGACTACACCGGATGGGCGGAGGAGTGCAGGCGACGTCGCCGCACGATGCAACGCAAGACCCACTTCGACACCGTTCCCATCAAACCTCAGCGCGTCTACGAGGAGATGAACCGGGCGTTCGGTCCTGACGTCCGTTACGTCACCACGATCGGGCTCTCGCAGATCCAGGCCGCGCAGTTGCTGCACGTCTACAAACCCCGGCACTGGATCAACGCCGGTCAGGCGGGCCCCCTCGGCTGGACGGTCCCCGCCGCGCTGGGGGTGGCCACCGCCGACCCCGACTCCACGGTCGTCGCCCTGTCCGGGGACTACGACTTCCAGTTCCTCATCGAGGAGCTGGCCGTCGGTGCGCAGTTCAACATCCCGTACGTCCACGTCGTCGTGAACAACGCCTACCTGGGGCTGATCCGGCAGGCACAGCGGAACTTCGACATGGACTACTGCGTGCAGCTGTCCTTCGACAACATCAACGCGCCCGAACTCGGCGGATACGGCGTCGACCACGTGAAGGTGGCCGAGGGGCTCGGCTGCAAGGCGCTGCGGGTGTTCGAACCGGAAGACATCCGGCCCGCGCTGGAGAAGGCGAAGACCCTCGCCGAGGAACAGCGCGTGCCGGTCGTGGTGGAGGTCGTTCTCGAACGGATCACGAACGTGTCGATGGGCATGGAGATCGACGACGTCGTGGAGTTCGAGGAACTCGCCGAACGCCGCGAACACGCTCCGACGGCCATCTCGCCGCTGGACTGAACAAGCCGAAAGGAACCGGGACCCGTTATGCCGTCCGTGCTCATCGCCTCCGACAAGTTCAAGGGATCGCTGACAGCCGCCGAGGTCGCGGACGCGGTGGGTGACGGGGTGCGACGGGTTCTCCCACACGCCCGGGTGTGCTGTACACCCGTGGCAGACGGAGGGGACGGCACGCTCACCGCCGCCCTCGCCGCCGGGTTCACCGAGGTACCCGTGACGGCGTCCGGCCCGACCGGACAGCCCGCGCGCACCCGCTACGCGCGGCGCGGAACCACCGCGGTGGTGGAGCTGGCCGACGTGTGCGGGCTGAGTCGCCTGCCCGATACCCGCCGCGAGCCGATGCGCGCCACCAGCCGGGGAGTCGGCGAGGTGGTCGCGGCCGCGCTCGCGGCGGGCTGCCGCGACATCGTCCTCGGTGTGGGCGGCAGCGCGAGCACCGACGGCGGAGCCGGTCTGGTGACCGCCCTCGGCGCACGTCTACTGGACTCCCGGGGACGGCCGGTCGGCTCCGGCGGGGAAGCGCTGAGCGAAGTCACCACCGTGGACCTCACCGGCCTGCACGCCACCCTGCGGGGAGCGTCGGTGACCATCGCCTCCGACGTCGACAATCCGTTGACCGGGCCAGCCGGGGCGGCGGCCGTGTACGGACCTCAGAAGGGCGCGGATCCCGCGCAGGTCGCTGTGCTCGACACCGCCCTGACTCGCTGGGCTGACGTGGTCGCCCACGCCACCGGCCGCGATCTGCGAGACGTTCCCGGAGCGGGCGCGGCGGGCGGAGTGGGTTTCGCCGGACTCGCCGTGCTCGACGCCGCCCTGCGCCCCGGCATCGAGCTGGTGCTGGACCTGGTCGGGTTCCGGCGGCACCTGCCGGGCGCTGACCTGGTGGTCACGGGGGAAGGCGCGCTCGACGAACAGACCCTGCGCGGCAAGGCCCCGGTGGGGGTGGCGCGGGCCGCGGCCGCCGCGGGCGTGCCCGTGGTCGCGGTGTGCGGCACGAACAACCTCCCCGCGCAACGCCTCCGCGTCGCCGGGATCCGCACCGCGTACGCGCTCGCCGAACTCGCACCGGACCTGGCTGCCTGCTTCCGGAACGCACCCCCCCTGCTGCGGGCTCTCGGCGAGCGGATCGCCGCCGAGCACCTGACTCAGATCTCCGAGAAAGGGACCGATCGTTGACTCTCTCGCCCGTCCGGCCGTCGGCACCGCACCCGGTGGTCGGTGAAGGCCTGGCCAGCCAGCTCCCCGACGTCGACCCGGCGGAGACCCGCGACTGGGTCGACTCCCTGCGCACGGTGGTCGCGGCGCAGGGGGCGTACCGGGCGCGGTTTCTCATGGTGAAGCTGCTGGAGAAGGCGCGGGCCCTGCACATCGGGGTGCCGCCGCTGCCCGCCACCGACTTCGTGAACACGATCTCCACCGAACACGAGCCGTGGTTTCCCGGAGACGAGGACCGCGAACGGCGTATCCGCCGTATCATCCGGTGGAACGCCGCTGTCATGGTGACCCGCGCCAACCGTCCCGAGATCGGGGTGGGCGGTCACATCGCGACCTACGCCTCCGCCGCCTCCCTCTACGAGGTGGGCTTCAACCACTTCTTCCGAGGCAAGGACCATCCCGGAGGCGGCGACCAGGTGTTCATCCAGGGCCATGCCTCCCCGGGCATCTACGCCCGCGCGTTCCTGGAGGGCAGGCTGGGGGAAGACCAGCTCGACGGTTTCCGTCAGGAGCTGTCCCGGGGTGACCGGGGACTGTCGTCGTACCCGCACCCGAGGCTGATGCCGGAATTCTGGGAGTACCCCACGGTGTCGATGGGGCTGGGCCCCATCAACGCCATCTACCAGGCACGGTTCAACCGCTACCTACACGCACGCGGTATCAAGGACACCAGCGACCAGCACGTGTGGGCCTTCCTCGGCGACGGCGAGATGGACGAACCCGAGTCGCTGGGCGCGATCGGGCTCGCGGCGCGCGAGGGGCTGGACAACCTCACCTTCGTCGTCAACTGCAACCTGCAACGCCTCGACGGACCGGTACGCGGCAACGGCAAGGTGATGCAGGAGCTGGAGTCGTTCTTCCGCGGAGCCGGCTGGAACGTCGTCAAGGTCGTGTGGGGCCGGGAGTGGGACAAACTGCTCGCAGCCGACCGCGACGGCGTGCTCGTCCACGCCATGAACACCACGCCGGACGGCCAGTTCCAGACCTACGCCACCGAGTCCGGCGCCTACATCCGCGAGCACTTCTTCGGCCGCGACCCGCGGCTGGCCGCTCTCGTGGAGAACCTGTCCGACAACGAGCTGGAGCGGCTGCCACGCGGTGGTCACGACTACCGCAAGATCTTCGCCGCCTACCGGGCCGCCACCGAACACACCGGGCAACCGACGGTCGTCCTCGCCCACACGGTGAAGGGCTGGACGCTGCCGCATTCGATGGCGTCGCGCATGGCCAACCACCAGATGAAGAAGATGTCCGCCGCGGATCTCAAGGCGTTCCGCGACCGGTTGCAGCTCCCGATCACCGACGAGGCCATCGAGGACGGCGTGGCGCACGGACTGCCGCCCTACTACCACCCCGGCCCGGACTCCGACGAGGTCCGCTACGTGCTCGACCGCCGCCGCGAGCTCGGCGGTTTCGTCCCAGAGCGCCGGAACGTCACCAAGCCCCTGCCGCAGCCACCGGAGAAGGTGTACGCGGGTCTGCGGAAGGGCTCGGGCACACAGCCGGTGGCGACCACGATGGCGTTCGTCCGGCTGTTGAAGGACCTGATGCGCGATCCCGGGATCGGGCACCGGTTCGTGCCGATCGTTCCCGACGAGGGCCGCACTTTCGGGATGGACCCGTTGTTCTCCAACGCCAAGGTGTACTCGCCGCACGGACAGACCTACGAGTCGGTGGATCGTGCGTTGCTGCTGTCGTGGAAGGAGTCCGAGGCCGGGCAGATCCTGCACGAGGGCATCAACGAGGCGGGCTCGATGGCCTCGGTGACGGCCGCGGGCACGTCCTACGCCACGCACGGCGAGCCGATGGTTCCGGTCTACCTCTTCTACTCGATGTTCGGGTTCCAGCGCACCGGTGACGCCGCGTGGGCGTTCTCCGACCAGCTGGGCCGGGGTTTCCTCCTCGGCGCCACGGCGGGGCGCACCACGCTGAACGGTGAGGGCTTGCAGCACGAGGACGGGCACTCGCTGCTTTTGGCCTCGACCAACCCGGCGTGCGTGTCGTACGACCCGGCCTTCGCGTTCGAAGTGGCGCACATCGTGCGTGACGGGCTGCGCCGCATGTACGGCGAGGCGGCCGAGGACGTCTGGTACTACCTCACCGTCTACAACGAGCCCTACCCGCAGCCGCCGGAGCCGGAAGACCTCGACGTCGCGGGGCTGCTGAGAGGTCTGTACCGGTACTCGGCCGGGCAGAGCGGTGCCCCCGGCGCGCCGAGGGCGCGGATCCTGGCGTCGGGGGTCGCGGTGCCGTGGGCCTTGCGTGCGCAGGCGCTGCTCGCCGAGGACTGGAACGTGGTCGCGGACGTGTGGTCCGCACCGTCCTGGACGGAACTACGCCGTGACGCGCTCGACTGCGAGGCCTGGAACCGGCGGCATCCCGGTGAGGCTCCACGTGTGCCGTTCGTGACCTCCGCCCTGGCCGAGGCCGGCGGCCCGGTCGTCGCCGTGAGTGACTGGATGCGGGCCGTGCCCGACCAGATCCGGCCGTGGGTCCCCGCCAGGTACACCTCACTGGGCACCGACGGCTTCGGCTGCTCGGACACGAGGTTCGCGCTGCGCAGGCACTTCGGGGTGGACGCGGAGTCGATCGTCGCGGTGACGCTCGGCGAACTGGCGGCCACCGGTGCGGTGCCCCAGCACGTACCCACGCAGGCTGTCGGCCGCTACCGACTCGACGATCCCGACTACTACCCCAGCGGTGTTTCCGCCGGTGGTGACGCATGACGGAGGCAACGGTGAGGAAGGAAGGCGGGAACGACCACCACCTGGTGATCCGGGCGCCCCGAATGGTGACCCCGGCCGGGGAGACGGCGGCCTCCGTGGTGGTCAGGGGAAGCCGGATCGTCGGGATCGAGTCTCTGCACACCGCCGTGCCGGGCGCGGAGCAGGTGCACCTCGCCGCCGACGAGGTGCTGCTGCCCGGGCTGGTGGACTCGCACGTCCACGTCAACGATCCCGGCCGCACCGAATGGGAGGGCTTCACGAGCGCCACGAAGGCCGCCGCCGCCGGGGGCGTGACCACGCTGGTCGACATGCCGCTCAACAGTCTTCCGCCCACGGTCGACGTTCCGGCGCTGGAGACGAAGCGGAGGACCGCCGCCGAGCAGGCGTTCGTGGACGTCGGGTTCTGGGGCGGCGCCGTACCGGGCAACCGGGCGGAACTGCGCGCCCTGCACGAGGCCGGGGTGTTCGGATTCAAGTGTTTCCTGCTGCACTCGGGGGTCGACGAGTTCCCACCACTGGCGTCCGCCGAGCTGGAGGCGGCGATGGGGGAGATCGCGTCGTTCGACGGGCTGCTGATCGTCCACGCCGAGGACCACGACACGATCGACCACGCGCCCGCCTGCCGGGGCACGGACTACGACGGTTTCCTCGCTTCCCGGCCCCGGGAGGCGGAGAACCGGGCGGTGCGCCGGGTCGTGGAACTCGCGGAGCGGACCGGGTGCCGGGTTCACATCCTGCACGTGTCCAGCGCGGAGGTCGTGCCCGTCCTGGCCCGGGCACGGGAACACGGGGTGCGGGTGACCGCCGAGACCTGCCCGCACTACCTCGCTCTCACGGCCGAGGACGTACCGGCCGGAGCGACCCAGTACAAGTGCTGCCCGCCGATCCGGGAGCGGGACAACCAGGACCGGTTGTGGGAGGCGCTGCGGGACGGCGTGCTCGACCTCGTGGTCACCGACCACTCGCCGAGTACCGCGGACCTGAAGTGTTTCGACAGCGGTGATTTCGGCACCGCGTGGGGCGGGATCTCGTCACTCCAGCTCGGCCTTCCCGTGGTGTGGACCGAAGCGCGCAGGCGCGGGGTGGCGCTTCCCGACGTGGTGCGCTGGATGTCCGAGGCGCCGGCCGCGTTGGTCGGGCTGCACCGCAAAGGCCGCATAGCCCCCGGCTACGACGCCGACCTCTGTGTGTTCGCACCGGACGGGGAGTTCGTCGTGGACGCGACCACCCTGCACCACCGCAACGCGATCACACCGTACGACGGGCGTCGGCTGGCTGGGGTGGTGCGACGGACGTGGCTGCGGGGTGAGCCGGTGGATCTCGCCGCCTCGCCGCGTGGACGTCTGCTCACCCGGGTTGACGCATGACCGGCAGGGAGACGAAGTGAACGAAAAAGGCGAGGAGGACGGCAGCATGAACAGGCGGTACTACGCACCCACGGGAGGGCTTCCTCCACAGTCACAGCTCACCACCGACCGTGCTGTGTTCACCGAGGCCTACGCGGTGATTCCGCGCGGCACGATGACCGACATCGTGACCAGCCGCCTCCCGTTCTGGACCGGCACGCGGCTGTGGGTGCTCGCCCGGCCGATGTCCGGTTTCGCCGAGACTTTCTCCCACTACCTCGTCGAGGTCTCCCCTGGCGGGGGTTCCGAACAACCTGAACCGGACGCAGGCGCCGAGGGCGTGCTGTTCGTCGTGGGCGGCGAGCTGCTCGTGACGATCGAGGGGACACCGCACCCCCTCGCGGAGGGTGGCTACGCGTTCCTCCCGCCCGGCGCCGAATGGACGGTCCGCAACGACGGTGACGAGCCGGTCCGGTTCCACTGGATCCGCAAGGCGTATCAGCGGGTGGCGGGAGTAGGGGTGCCGGAACCGTTCGTGGTGAACGAACGCGACATCGAGCCGGTGGCGATGCCGGACACGAACGGCGCCTGGGCCACGACCCGGTTCGTGGACCCCGACGACGTCCGCCACGACATGCACGTCAACATCGTCACCTTCGAACCCGGAGCCTCGATCCCGTTTCCCGAGACGCACGTGATGGAACACGGGCTGTACGTGCTGGAGGGCAAGGCCGTCTACCTGCTCAACCGGGACTGGGTCGAGGTGCAGGAAGGCGACTTCATGTGGCTGCGGGCCTTCTGCCCGCAAGCCTGCTACGCGGGCGGGCCGGGCCGGTTCCGTTACCTGCTCTACAAGGACGTCAACCGGCACGCCACGCTGGGCCGAGCGGGCCTGCCGACACACTGACAGCACGGGACGGAGGAGAATCCGCATGCGGAGAGTGCGACTTCGCCGGGGTGACAGGGCACCCGAGTTCGCCCTGCCGGACCAGAACGGCGACACCGTCTCGCCGGCGTCGCTGCGCGGGTCGAAAGTGGTGATCTACTTCTACCCGGCGGCCGGGACGCCCGGCTGTACCACGGAGGCGTGCGACTTCCGGGACAACCTGGCCTCCCTGCGCTCCGCGGGGTACGCGGTCGTCGGCATCTCGCCGGACTCGCCGCAGCGGTTGCGGGAGTGGGCCCGCCAGGAGCGGTTGGTGTATCCACTGTTGCCGGACGAGGACCACGTGGTGCATCAGCGCTACGGCGCGTGGGGTGAGAAGACCGTCGACGGCCGGACGAGAACGGGTCCGTTGCGGTCGACGTTCGTGCTCGACGAGGAGGGTGTCGTCGAGCACGCCCTCTACGACGTCAACGCTCAGGGGCACGTGGCCGAGCTGCGGAAACTGCTCGGCGTCTGACCACGAGGGAGAGCCCGGCCGTTCCCCCCGCAGAGACGGCCGGGCGGCATCGGGGCCACCACGCTCGTGCTCACAGGCAGAGCCGACCCGCTCGCCGCGCGGCCCTTTCCAAGTCGTCCCACCCCCAGGCCCTCGGCGGACCCACGGGGTCGCAAAACAGATTGCGGTGCCGCGCTCAGGTGGTCGATCCTCGACGGTGTCCGGTCGGGGTGGTTGGGGAGGAAACAGAAAGTGCGGCCTGTGCCGGTGTTGTGGGTGTCCGGGGCACCCGGGGTGGGCAAGTCGACGGCCGCCTGGGTGCTCTACACGCGGATGGGCTCGGCGGGGCACCGAGTGGCCTATGTCGACATCGACCAACTGGGCTTGTTCGCTCCGGTCCTGCCCACGGATCCGGAGCGCCATCGGCTGAAGGCGACCATCCTTGTCGAGGTACTGGCCACGTTCGCGCGGCACGGCGCGCAGCAGTTGGTCGTGTCCGGGATTTCCGATCCACATCGCGGCATCGACCCGTACGTGCGGCACGCTCGGCATCTGGACTTCACCCTGGTTCGTCTGCGCTGCGACCGCGACGAGCTGCGACGTCGTTACCTGGGACGCGGCTCCTCGGCCGAGCGACTGGACGAGCTGATGTCGGTGGCCGATGCGCTCGACCACAACGACGTGGGTGTCGCGCTGGACACCTCCGCGATGTCGCCGGACGAGGTCGCCGACGCGTTGGCCGACGTGCTGGCCGACCACACCGGAGTCAGGAGAACGCCGGAGACGCGTCCGTGCCCCGCGCAGTCCATCGACGGCAAGCCCGGCGGGGTACCGGTACTACTCGTGGTCGGCCCTACCGCCGTCGGCAAGTCCACGGTCGGCTGGAAAGTCCTGAGCACGCTGTGGGAACGCGGCATGGCCGCTGCCTACGTCGACGTCGACCAACTCGGGTTCTCCGCACCGGAAACCGGGATGCGGCTCAAGGCCGAGAACCTGATCAGGGTCTGGCAGGGCTACCGCGAAGCCGGTGCCCGAGCCCTGGTCGTCGTCGCGCGCGGCGCTCCCGACGTCTACGAGCAGGCACTCGCCGGGGAGGACGTCACCACCGTGCGTCTGGACGCCTCGCCCGCCGAGCTGGCCGAGCGTGTCGCGTGTCGCGCCCGGGGAGAAGGCCCACGGCTGGCGGGCGACTCACTGGCCGCCGTGCCACCGTGGCGACAGAGCCGACTCGCCGAGCGCGCCGCTGAGGAGGCGCGCACGCTTCGCTCGCGGCTCACGGACCCGAGCGTCGTCGTCGACACCAGTGGCGCCGACAGCTCCACGGTGGCGGCCCGCCTGGTCTCCCTGCTGGAACCAGCTCTGCCGGAGCCGGACCGCCCGGCTCGCTGAATCGGGGGAACACCTCGGCCGAGGCACCGGCGGCTGGCACCGAGGTGTTCGCCGGAGGTACGACCACGACGGCCACCCGGCTCACCGGCCGGCGACGGCGACACTGCCGAGGCCGGCCGGGCGCGGCGCCCTGGTCACACTCCGTCCGCGACTCAGGTGTCGCGGGTGGTGGGGACGCGCGGGGCGGCCGGGCGGTGCGCTCCGGGCGTCGGCCGCCGGGTCTCGGGCCGGGGGTCGGTCCGAGGCCGGGTGCAGGCGAGACGCGGGTTGGCCACGTGCGTGGAGGGCGGGCGGTGCCCGGAAGGTGCCCGCACCGGCTGTGGTTCCTCGTCGAGGTCGAGGGTCTCGCGCAGTGGCGTCTCCCGGATGAAGACCACGGCCAGCACGGTGATCACGGCGGCGCAGGCCGACAGCAGGAACAGCGTTCCCGTGGCGTCGCCGTACGCGGTGCGCACGATCTCCCGCACCGGCGCGGGCAGGGCTTCGACGTCGAGGGTGCCGCCGCCGGTGCCGAGCCCGCCGCCTGCGGGCAGGCCCCGCGCGGTGAGGGACTCGGTGACGAGGTCGGTCACGCGCATGCCGAGCACGGCGCCGAGGGCCGAGACGCCGGTGGCGCCGCCGAGGGTGCGGAAGAACGTCACGGTGGCGGTGGCGGCACCGACGTTGCTCATGCCGACGGTGTTCTGCGCGGCCAGCACGAGGTTCTGCATGACCGATCCCACCCCGATGCCCATGAGCGCCAGGGACACGCCCATCCACCAGAGGTTGGTGTCGTGGTCGACCTGCGACAGCAGTGACAGGCCGACGAGCAGGACGAGCGAGCCTGCCACGAGGAACGGTTTGGTGCGTCCGACCCGCGAGACGATCCGGCCGACGATCGTGGAGGAGCCGACCATGCCCAGCACCATCGGCAGGGTCAGCAACCCGGCGGCGGTGGGGGAGAAGCCGCGCGCGGTCTGGAAGTACTGCACGAGGAACACGGTGCCGCCGAACATGGCTGTGCCCACGGCGAGCGAGCCGACGACGGCGAGGGTGAACGTGCGGTTGCGGAACAGGTGCAGCGGCACGACGGGCTCCCGCACCCGGCTCTCGACGAGGATCGCGGCGGCGACCATGGCCACGGCACCGCCGAGGAACGCGGCCGTGTGCGGGCCCCACCAGGGGAAGTCCTTGCCCGCGAGGGTCACCCAGATCAGCAGCAGGGCCACACCCGCGACGATGAGGGTGGCGCCGAGCCAGTCGATGGAGACCTCGCGCTTGACCACGGGCAGCTTCAGGGTCCGGCCGAGCAGGATGAAGGCGATGACGGCGATGGGCACGCAGACCCAGAACGACCAGCGCCAGCCGAGCGGGGAGTCGACGACGAGTCCTCCCACCAGCGGGCCGGAGACGGTGGCGACGGCGAACGTGGCGCCGATGTAGCCGGCGTAGCGACCACGGTCACGTGGCGCGATCATCGCGGCGATGACGGCCTGGATGAGCGCCTGCAACCCACCCATGCCGATGCCCTGCAGGGCGCGGAAGGCGATGAGCTGCGGCATGGACTGGGCGAACCCGCCGAGCACGCAACCGACGGTGAAGATCACGATCGCCGTCTGGTAGAGCACCTTCTTGCTGAACAGGTCGGAGAGTTTGCCCCAGATCGGCGTCGTGGCGGTGGAGGTCAGCAGCATCGCGGTGACCACCCACGTGTAGTGGCTCTGGGTGCCGTGCAGGTCGGCGAGGATGGTGGGCAGCGCACTGGAGACGATGGTGGAGGACAGCATCGCCACCAGCAGGGCGGACAGCAGGCCGGTGAACGCCTTGAGGATCTGTCGGTGCGGCATCGACACGGTGTTGGGCGGGGGCGGGCTAAAGGGCGCGGACGTGGTGGCTCCTTTCGGGCAGGGGGATTCCCGGACAGAGATCGGGTATTTAACAAGGCTAACGAAAAAAGTTGCGTGCAGCAACTATGCAGTTCGAGGGCGGTGGCGCTTGACCTCCAGTGCGGTCGAGGTGCGACGGTGACGTCGTGAACGCCATGACCACTACGACCACCACGACCAGCACAACGACGGCCCCGGCCCTCGACTGGCGGATCGACACGCTCGACCTCGACGCCTACCTCCGCCGCATCGGCCAACCGGCCGCGTCCCCGTCGGCGGAGGCGCTGGCCTCCCTGCACGAGGCGCACGTGCGCACGATCCCGTTCGAGAACGTCGACGTCGTGCTCGGCCGGACACCGAGCCTGGAGCTGCCCGACATCGCCGACAAGCTCGTGCACCGGCAACGCGGTGGGTACTGTTTCGAACACGGACTGCTGTTCGCGGCGGCGCTGGAACGGCTGGGCTACGACGTCGTCCGCTGCATGGCGCGGGTGGGGTTCGACAAGCCGGACGCGCCGCTGACACACCTGCTGTCGCTCGTGAGTGTCGGCGACGAACGGTTCCTCGCCGACGTGGGTTTCGGGTCGGGGTTACTGGTGCCGCTGCCGTTGACCGACGGTGCGCGCACCGAACACGGCGGGTGGCCGTTCCGGCTCCGGCAGGAGGGGCGCCACTGGCTGTTGGAGACACCCACCGACGACGACGGCTGGCACGTCGCGCACGGTTTCGACGAGACACCGCAGCGGTTCGTCGACTACGTCGTCGCCAACCACTACATCGCCACACACCCCAAATCACCGTTCACGCGGCGGCTCATCGTCCAGCGCAAGGACCACGGGAACTGCCGCAAGCTGCTCGGCCGCGGCTACCAGGTCGAGTACGCCGACGGACGGCCGACCGAGTCGAAGAGCGTCACTCCCGACGAGCTGGGTGACGTGCTGCGCTCACTGGACATCGTCGTGGACTCCGACGAGCTGGCCCGGTTGCGGGAGGTGTACGCGGGCGAGTAGCTGTGGGCTGCCGACAGGAACTCGGTCGCCTGCCGCCGTGCCGAACAGGCATGATCACCGTTGTGGACACTCCGTCAGCAGCCGTCGCAGAGGTGATCAGCCGGATACGGCAGGGGCAGCGGGTCAAGTTCCTGTTCTTCTGGGGTCATCGGCCCGAACGTGACGGCCGAGTCGGGCGTGGCTGTCTGAGCCAGTGGTGGCCCGCTCCGTTCACCGTCGACGGCCGGGAGTTCGCCACTGCGGAGCACTACATGATGTGGCGCAAGGCGATGCTGTTCGGCGACCGGGACAGCGCGGAGGAGATCCTGCGGGCGCCCCACCCGCACCGTGCCAAGGAGCTGGGGCGCGGCGTGCGGGGCTTCGACCAGCGCCGCTGGGAGGAGTGCCGGTACGGGATCGTGCTGGCGGGCTGCCTTGCGAAGTTCGGCCAGCACGCCGATCTGCGCCGGTTCCTGCTCGGCACCGGAGACCGGGTTCTGGTGGAGGCCAGCCCGGTGGATCCGATCTGGGGGATCGGCTTGGCCGCCGACGATCCGCGTGTCGAGGACCCGAGACAGTGGCAGGGGCTGAACCTGCTGGGCTTCGCGTTGGCCGAAGCACGGGGTGTACTCTCCGCGTCGACCTGAACACGGTCGCTTGGACCGACGCGAAGAAGCCGCGCGGACGGTAGCCGAAGGGGGCCACCGTCCGCGCTCGCCTCAACCCTCCGTGGGCTTGCTGAACTCCTCGATCAGCACGGGATACTGCTCCCCGCCGTGCCCGGCGGCGATCGCGCGGTCGGCCATCGCCTTGATCAGCTTCGGCAGTTCGGCGTTGACGCCGACCGCTTCGCTCTCCTCGACCAGGTGTGCCATCGCCCGCACGTCGGTTTCCAGAGCCGAGACCTCGGCCGGGAAGGAGCCGTTGTCGATCTGCTCGGCATAGCCGGGCAGCCATTCGGCCACGGCGGCCGCGATCCGCCGCGCGAACGGCGCATACGTCGCGGCGTCGACGCCCGCCGTGCGGACCAGGGCGGTTCCCTGGAGCCAGGCGTTCAGGACGCTCCACATCATGGCCAGGCCCGCCACGTCGTACAGGGACGCGAGCCCAGGGTCCGCGCCCAGGTAGTCGACGGTGCCGAGCGCGCCGAGCGTCGCTTCGTGCGTCTCGAAGTCCGCCCGCGGCCCGCTGTGCAGAATCACCGCCTCGACGGTTCCGATCGTCGACGGGATGGCCATGATGGCCCCGTCCAGGTAGCGAGCCCCTCGCTGCTCGGCCCAACGGGCGGTGTCCCGGGCCTGAGTCGAGTCGCCCGAGGTCAGGTTGACCACCATGGTGCCGCCCAGTTCACTGTCGGCAGCGCCGAGCAGTTCGTGCACGGCCTGGTAGTCGGTGAGGCAGACAACCGTCAGGGAACCGGCTCGGAGGGCGTCGCCGACCGTCGGTGCCAGCCGGGCGCCCTCGGCCACCAGTTGGTCGGCCTTGGACGGCGTCCGGTTCCACACGGTCGTGGGATGCCCGGCCTTCAGGAACGCGCCGGCGAGTGCCCGGCCCATCAGCCCGAGTCCGAGGACTGTCACGGGTGTGTCGGTGTTGTCGTTCATGGCAGCATCGTCGACGTTGATACCGGTGTGAAGGTCAAGCGAGGTTTCGGTGCGGATCGGCGAACTGAGTCGTCGGACGGGCGTCAACGCCCACCAGTTGCGCTACTACGAGGCTCAGGGCCTGCTGGAGGCGGACCGGAGCGCGAACGGCTATCGCGAGTACGACGAGAGCGCCGTGTTGCGGGTGAGGCAGATCCGGCACCTGCTCGGTGCGGGGTTGTCGTCCGAGGACATCGCGTACCTGCTGCCCTGCGCGACCGGGGAGGCCCCGGAGTTGCTCGGGTGCCCGGAACTGCTGGCGGCGATGCGATCCCGGCTGCGGCGGCTGGACGAGCAGCTGGACCGGCTCGCCCGCTCCCGCAGCGCACTCGCCGACTACATCGCCGCAGCCGAACGGACGGGCGGCGAGCACTACCCGCCCTTCGGCGGCGCCGACCTGGAGCACGTCCCCGCCTGATCAGCCGGATCGAGTGCCGAGTCGAATCGGGCCGGGATGGTGCAATGCTCCCATGAGTCACGAGACGGACGGCGCGGCCGAGACGAGCACCGGCGAGCTGAAGCGGGGAAGTTTCCGGCTGGCGGCGTATGCGGTGTGCATCGAGGACGGGCGGGTGCTGCTCGCCCGTCACTCGTCGAACAACTGGACCCTCCCGGGCGGCGGAGTCGAGCACGCGGAGGATCCTTTCGACGCGGTGATCCGGGAGGTCGCCGAGGAGACCGGCTGCGAGGCGGTGGTCGAACGACTGTTGGGCGTGGATTCGAGGGTGATCCCCGCGGCCGCGGCGCACGCGGGAGTCGAGCACCAGAATGTCGGCGTCTTCTACCAGGTCCGTATCCTTGGCGGCCGACTCCGGCCTGAGCCGAACGGCGAAACCGTCGAGTCGGCCTGGACCCCGACCCCCGAGGTCGCTCGCCTGCGCCGGTCATCGCTGGTGGACATCGGTCTCGCCCTGGCGCGGACCCTTCCAGCGACCGGCCACGTCGATCCCGTCCCGGTCGGCGGTCTGGTCCAGTACTGAGGCGCCACCGACATCCACCAGGCCCGTTCGGCCGCCGACCGGATCGAACGAGCGACTTCTCGAAGACGGCATGCCGTCCCGTGTTGCTGGGCCGGGTGGCATCGAGGACTCTCCTCATTGCCACCGAGCCGGTCGGGTGTCGATGATCGTCGCCTCACGAGTGACCATGTGAGTGACCGAGGTGGTCGTAGGCGCTGCAGGAGTGGTCGTAGGCGTCGGCGACCACGTCGGGGGCGTGCCACCAGTAACGCGACCCGGCGTGGGGATCCGCCCACTCCGACACCGCCGTGGCCGCAGCGGGCTCGTTGTCCTCTTCCGAGGCTGGTGACACCGCGGAGGCCGGGGTGGCGCTGTGGTCGCGGGTGTAGGGCCGCAGCAGCTCGTCGCGGGTGTGCAGGTGCCCGCCCACCATGGTGGCCTCGACGTTCATCGCGGCGTCGATGTCGCGCAACGGGTTACCGCGCACCATGATCAGGTCGGCGACCTTGCCCTGCTCCAGCGTGCCCACGTCGTCGGCGACACCGAGGTTCTCGGCGGCGTTGGCGGTGGCGGTGCGCAGCGCGTCGTACGGCGTCCAGCCGTATCCGACGAGTTCGCGCAGGTTGGCGTGCAGGCCCACACCCACGTACGCCAGCGGCGAGTCGGTTCCCGCGACAACGCGGCCTCCCGCGTCGGCGACGGCCCGCAGGGCGCGCACCTCGCGGCAGTCGGCGGTGTCGCAGTCCGGGTCGGACGGTGTGGTGGTGTTGTCACGGGTCTCCGCGAGCAGTTTCCCGCGGGTCCACGACGGGTACAGCGCCAGCCGCGGGTCGGCGGCGATCTCCTCGGCGGGCAGGAACTCGGTGGTGAACAGCGTGGCCGTCACCGAGCGCTTGCCCTGCCCGTAGAGGGCGGCGACGTCGCCGTAGGAGGTGGCGGTGGCAGTGAGTGTGCGCGCGTAGCCGAGCCGCTGGGTGGCGGCCAGGTGTGTGGTGCCGTCCTGGCCGAGGTGCGCGCCCGGGGACAGGTAGTGCGACGCCGAGGGCACACCCAGCTCGTGGGCGGCGTCGATGACGGTACGCATGCGGTCGGCGGGCAGCCGCACGTAGGTTTTGATCATGTCGTAGTCGAGGGCCTCCGCCCGCGACAGCTCACGCTCCACCTGCGCGTCGCTGGTGGTGGGGCGCATGAAGTTGTAGTAGACGCGGGAGCCGTCGATCGGCTCGCCGGTGGCGTAGAAGCGGGGGCCGACTCGGGCGCCGGAGTCGAGTGACTCGCGGTCCTCCATCGCCCGGTACACCTGGTCGCCCACCGACAGGGTGGAGGTGATGCCGTAGGCGAGGCTGACGCGGCCCTGGCGGTCGCCGTAGAAGCGGGACTCGTACTCCTGGTGCACGTGGGAGTCCATGAGCCCGGGCATCACGGTGAGGTCGGAGGCGTCGACGAACCGGCCGCGGTGGTGGGAGCCGGCGCGGTGCGGGGTCACGGACGCGATGCGGTTGCCCTGCACGACGATGTCGACGTCGTGGCGCAACTGCCGGCTCTTGCCGTCCCAGAACGCCCCCGCGTGGATGACGGTGCGGCCTCGCGCGACGTCGGGGCGGTAGTGCAGGGGCACGTCGATGCTGCGGGCGGCGCCGGTGGTGGCGTCGGCCAGCCGCAGTGTTCCGTTCGACAGATACAGCAGCCGGGTGGAGTCGCCGCTCCACGAGGGCGCGTCGGCGACCTCGCCGTTGAGTTCGCGGGCAGCTCCGGTGGGGGTGCCGTCGGCGTCCACCGGCATGATCCGCAACGTGGAGTCGACCACGAACGCCATCGAGTGCCCGTCCGGCGACCAGGAGGGGCCGTCGTCGCCGCGCGTGGAGATCGAGGCGTGTTCCTCGCCCGGGGCGTGGAAGGTCTGCTTCCCGGTGGCGACGTCGACGGTGAGGATCTGGCTGGTGCCTTCCCGGAACCGCGCCGAATACGGTTTGACCGCCGCGAACGCCAGGGTCTTCCCGTCGGCCGACCAGCTCGGGCGGCCGGGCCCGAACAGTGACGGAACGAGTTGCCGCACCCTGCCGGTGCGCAGGTCGAGCACGTAGGTGGCGCCGGCCTGGTCCTGGAAGGCGAGCTTCGTGCCGTCGGGTGAGAACGCCGGGGAGGTCTCGGCGCCGTCGAGCGCGGTGACGCGGCGTTCCCGGCCGTTGCGCAGGTCGCGCACATACAGGTCGGGGGTGCCCGCACGGTCGGCGGCGTAGGCCAGGGAGCGTCCGTCGGGGGAGAACACGGGGTTGCTCTCGGCGAAGCGGTCGTGGGTGAGCCTGCGGGGTTCACCGTCGAGCGGCATGAGCCACAGGTCGTTCAGCGCGACGAACGCCACGTGCCGCGCGTCCGGTGACAGCGCCGGGGTGAGGATGCCGCGCACGCGGTGGCGCGAGCGGTCGTCGAAGTCGTGGTCCTTACGCCGGTAGTCGGCGCGCGGGATCTCGAACGTCGCCTCGAACGGCACGTCGCGGGTGGTCCCCGAGTCGAGGTCGCGGGTGCGGAGCGCGCCGTCGGCGGTGTAGAGGAGGCGGTGGTCGTCGAGCCATTCGGCGGCGAAGAGGAACACGTCCTCGCCGTCGGTGACGGCCCGGCCGTCGACGACGAGGTCGGCGCGGGTGCCGTCGTGGCGCACGTAGGCGAGGTGCTCGCCGTCCGGCGACCAGGAGGGAGCGTGCAGGGTCGCCCCGCCGCCGGGTGCGGGTGCGAGGGTGCGGGTGGTGCCGTCGGCGGCGACGGCCGCGATCCCTTCGTCGGCGACGTAGGCCAGGCTCCGCCCGTCGGGATGCCAGGCCGGTGTGTGCTCCTGGCCGGGCGCGTCGGTGCGGCGGGTGAGTTCGCCGGTGGCGACGTCGACGGTCCAGATGTCGTAGGAGCCGCCGCGGTCGGACGAGAACGCGATCGTGCGGCCGTCCGGTGACCAGCTCGGTTCGCGGTCGTCGAACCCACCGTGGGTGAGCTGTACCGGGTCGCTGCCGTCGGGCCCGGTGATCCAGACGTGGAAGCGGCCGTCGGCGTAGCCCTGGTAGGCGATGCGGCCGTCCGGGCCCACGTCGGGCTGCGCGGCTTCGGCCTCCACACCAGTCAGCCGCTCGGCCTTCCCGCCGCCTTCGGGAACCCGGAAGAGCAGGCCCTGCAGGTCCATGACCACGCTGCCGTCGGGCGCGGCGGCGGCGGTGAGGTTGGTGCCTTCGGTGACGGTCACCGGGATCAGCTCGGTGTCGGCCGCGGCGAGCGGGTGCGGCACGGTCGTCAGCCCGGTGGTGAGCACGGCGGCGACGCCCACGGCCGTGGGTCCGGCGATCCTGGTGGTCACGCGGTGTGACACGGTCCTGCGGTGGAACACGGGCATCGTCACCCTCCTCGGTGAAGGTCCGAGAAGATCCACAGTGGTACACACCATTGCCGAGCGGTATCGGCGAAACGTGGGATGTGATGACCGAAACCGGTCACTCACCGTGGCGCGGTGAGGCCGTCACCGCACGCCGACACCGGTTTCGGCCTCGGCGACGCGGGTGGCGATGCGGTCCACGTCGCCTCGCTCGCCGTGCCGCAACGGCGTGCCCACACCCGCGCGGATGCGGGCGGCCACCGCGAGCAGCCGTCGTGCCCGCCGGGTGTTGCCCGCGAGGGCTTCGACCCCGGCCAGTCCCTCCACGCCGAGCGCGACGGCTCGGGGGGTCACGGCTGCGGCGGGCCGCGGGTGTGCCCGAGCCGACGTTCGCGCCCTACGCCACGGAGACGTTCGACACGATGTCGTACTTCCTGCGGGGAGTCGCCGAGCAGCTCGAACGCGGCGAGTACCCGGGCGACGGGGCGTCGGCGACCGTGATGGGCGCCACCGCCGACCACATCGTCGGCACCAGCGACGCCACGGGTGTCGACGCCACGCTGCCTCGTGCGGTGCAGTCCTACTACCACTGCGCCATCGCGGCGGGCCACGGCAAGGACGGCTGGCCCAGCCTGTACGAGGTGATCAGGAAGCGGTGACACTCGCCGGAGGCGGGAAGGCGCGCAGTACCGCCTCCACGAGAGTGTCGGCGTAGTCGGCGGTCAACGGGCCGGTGCGCAGCAGCCAGCGGTGGAACAGCGGGGCGTAGAGCAGTTCCAGCGCGACGTCGAGGTCGGCGTCGGGGGAGAGCTGCCCGGCCCGCTGGCCGCTGCGCAACCGCTGCCGCTTCGCCTCCTCCAGTCGCGCGGTGTGCTCGGCGTAGGCGGCGGCCAGCTCGGGATCGTGCGCCACCTCGGTGGTCAGGCCGCGGATCAGCGCGTCGAAGGCGGGATCGGCGAACTCGGCCGCGGTGGCACGCAGCACGAGTTTGAGGTCGGCTTCCAGATCACCGGTGTCGGGCAGGGCGAGTTCACCGTCGGTGTTCTCGCTCAGGGCACGCACCGCCTCGAACACCACCGCGCCCTTGGAGGGCCACCACCGGTAGATCGTCTGCTTGCCGACTCCGGCGCGGGTGGCGATGGCCTCGATGCTGACCTTGGCGTAGCCGAGTTCGACGACGAGTTCGCGGGCGGCGTCGAGGATCGCGCGCCGGGAGCGTTCACTGCGACGGGACGAGCGTTGAGGGGACGACATGTGGCACACCCTACAACGAGACGAGACGCACCGTCTTGACAAGCGGAGGTGTGGGCCGCATAGTGAACCGGAACGAAACGTCTCGTCTCGCAAAGGAGTTCCATGACCACCTCTTCCGCCACCCGCGTCTGGTTCGTCACCGGCGCCTCCCGCGGACTCGGCCGCGCCTTCACCGAAGCCGCACTCTCAGGCGGTGACCGGGTCGTCGCCACCGCCCGCGACGTCAGCCCCCTCGACGATCTGGTCGCCGCCCACGACGGCGCGCTCGTGACACTTCCGCTCGACGTGTCCGACCGCGCCGCCGTCATGTCCACCCTGGACAAGGCCGCCAGCGTCTTCGGGGGACTCGACGTCGTGCTCAACAGTGCGGGCCAGTTCCACTACGGCATGATCGAGGAGACCAGCGAGGAGCAGGCCCGAGCGCACCTCGACACCAACTTCTTCGGAGCCCTCTGGGTGTCCCAGGCCGCCGTTCCCCACCTGCGTCGCCGGGGCGGGGGACGCATCCTGCAGGTCTCGTCGATGGGCTCGGTCGGCGGCCACGCCAGCGTCGGCCTCTACGCCGCGGGCAAGGCCGCCCTGGAGTCCATGACCGAAGCCCTGGCCATGGAGGTCGCCCAGTTCGGTATCGCCGTCACCGTCCTCAACGCGGGTGGCTACGACACCGAGTTGTTCACCCGCGGCACCACCGCCACCGAACCCGACCCCGTCTACGCCGACCTGCGCGCCGAACTCGCCGCGATGTGGAGCGAGGGCGCCCAGGACCACCCCGCCCAGGCGGCCGGCGTCGTCCGCGACATCGTGGCCATGCCCGAACCACCCCGGCGCGTGATCCTCGGCAGCACCTCGTTCGACCTCGTGCGCGACATCTCCCGGCAACGGCAGGCCGACCTCGAACGCTGGGAGTCGCTCAGCCGCGCCGCCGGGCGAGGGTGAACCGGTGCGAGCGAGCACGGTCGCGTAGCCGCCAGGCACGCTCCCGCCGAGCTCGCGCCGCGGGTCCGGCCCGGGCGTTCGCGCGAAAGCACGATCACGCGCGAACGCCCGGCGGGACAGCGACCACCGGACCGCACAGGCCTCACCCACCTCTCCGCTATGTTGACGCACGGCGACAGGAGGGCAGAGTGCACAGAGCAGGCGCCGACTGGTTGAGAACCACACCGATCGCCCACCGCGGTCTACACGACGACCGGCGACCGGAGAACAGCATGCCCGCCTTCGAAGCGGCCCTCCGGTCCGGTTACGGCGTCGAACTGGACATCCACCCGTCCGCCGACAACCGACTCGTCGTCATGCACGACGACGACCTCGCACGCATGACGGGAACGAACGCGAAAGTCGCCGCGCTCGACGCCACCGAGGTCTCCCGCCTGACGCTTCTCGGCACCGACGCCACCGTCCCGCTGCTCGACGACGTACTCGACCTCGTCGACGGGCGAGTCCCCGTCCTCGTCGAGATCAAACCCGGCACCCGCGCACACCAGATCGGACCCGCGGTCGCGAAGCTGCTGCGCACCTACCGCGGCCCGGTGGCGGTCCAGTCCTTCGACCCGCGCATCGTCGACTGGTTCCGCCGGGAACGACCGAGCGTGCTCCGCGGGCAGCTCGCCGGAGCACTCACCGACCACTCCCTGCCACGAGCGCAGAAAGCGTTGTTGCGCTCGATGGCGGCCAACGTCGTCACCCGCCCCGACTTCCTGGCCTTCGACGTCGACTCGATGCCCAGCGCGTGGGTGTCGGTGTGGCGTCGAACGCTGCGTGTCCCGCTCCTGCTGTGGACCGTGCGCACAACGCGGCAACATCACCGCGCGTTCCGGTACGGTGCCAACGTGATTTTCGAAAACATGCGCCCGCCCATACGGTCGTAGGACGCTTTTCCACCGTCTGGGGGTGACATCAGGTGGGCGAAGCAATATCGGATGTCGCGATCAACCTGATCGCCGTTTTCATCGTCTTCCTGGGCCGACTCCTGGGATTCGACCTGTATGCCAGGTCCGTTCGCCTGTACCGCCGCACCCGCGTGGGACTCCGCCGCCTGACCGGCGGCACCACCATCGTCCTCTACACCGACTGCGACGACGAGTTGCACACCTCTCGCACCCTGGCCAACCACCTCGAAACCACCGTTCGCGCCGACGGCCGGCGCGTGAAGGTCAAGGTCGTCCGCGACGGCGTGGACCTCGGCCGATGCTCGTTCTCCCCGAAAGCCGTGCTCGCCATTCTCGTGCTGCTGACCGATGTCACCCAACTCGACACGGACAAGCGCGACCGCGTCCGACTCCAACGCCGGCTCATCAACTACGTCCACAACGGTGGTTGCCTCGTTCTCGGCCACGACGTCATCTACCGCCGCTCCAGGAACGAACATCTCCAACGACTCGCCGGATGCGCCCTCGACAACTTCTCCAGAACCCGCGAACGCGTTCGCTACGTGCGGGTCGACGACGGGCCGCGCGCCACCACCCACAACACGTTGCGAACCCGCGCGCCCGAAACGTTCTCACTCACCGACAACGAGGTGATCGTGGGTGAATGGAACGACGATGTCGAATTCCTCTACGTCTGGGACAGGGACGAGAACACTCCGCTGGTCACTCGACGCACCGTCGGGAAAGGCACCGTCTTCTGGGTCAACAGCGCGGACAGCAGCGGCAAAGGCGCCCCGCGGTCGCTCGCCCGCCCGGAACCAGCGTTCGTCGCACTGCTGAACCTCCTCGTCACGACCACACGCTGAACCTCACCCGCAGACCGGACCGGTGCTCGCCCGCACCTCCAACCGGGGCGTGAAACACACGTCGCCAGGCGACGGCAGCCCGTGCAACGGCGCCGACAGCCGCGCCCACGCCTGCAGGCCCAACTCCTCCTGCGGCACCGCGACCGTCGTCAACGCCGGATTGGTGTACCTCGCGAACGGGATGTCGTCGAACCCGACCACGCTCATCCGCCCGGGCACCGCCACCCCGGCGGACTGCAACCACGCCAGCGCCCCCAGCGCCACGAGATCGTTGTAGCCGATGAGCGCCGTGGCACCCGTGGCCAGCGCCCGCTCCGCCGCCTCGTACCCGTCGTCGTGCATCGACCCGCACTCCAGCACGCTCAACCGGAACCGCTCACCCACGCAGGCCCGCAGTGTGTCCAACCGCTGCCGGTTGGACACACTGGCCGTCGGCCCCGCCAGGTACGCCACGTGCCGATGTCCGAGCCCCACCAGGTGCGCCACCACCGCACGCGCCCCCGCCGCGTAGTCCACCCACACCGTCGGAACGTCCAGGCCAGCCACCTGACGGTTCACCAGCACCAGGGGTCGCAACCCGTCGACCAGCTCACACAACTCGTCGTCGGCCACGCGTGGCGAGCACAACACCAGCCCGTCGGTGCGCAACCGGGTCTCTCGTGCCAGCACCGGCTCCTCCCCGGGAGTCTCGTGGCTGTCGCCGACCACGACCCGGTACCCTTGCGCGTTCGCGGCCCGGCTGATGCCGCGCAACACCGACTGGAACATCGGGTTGCCCAGATCGGGCACGAGGATGGCGACCAGACCGGTGCGGCCGGTGGCCAGGCCCTGCGCGAGCGCGCTCGGCCGGTAGCCGAGGGATCCGGCCACCCGCTGGACCCGCTGGGCGAGTTCGGCGGCCACCTTGGCCTGCCCGTTCATCACGCGTGACACGGTGGCAGGGGAGACCCCGGCCGCCCGGGCGACGTCCCGGATCGTCACCGTCCGCGTCCGCTGTGGTCTGCCCATGCGCCCCTCCCACCTGCTGCGGCCTGGGGTGGAACCGGTTTCATCCCCATGCCTCACGGAAGGCCCGATGCTAGCCCACCGCCACGCGCCCGTACCGGCGTCGCGCCCCAGGTGAACGGGGAGGTCCGCACCATCGGCCGTTGACAGTCCCACCGGCGGTGTGATTCCGTCGGAAACCGGTT
This sequence comes from Saccharomonospora cyanea NA-134, assembly GCF_000244975.1. Lineage (NCBI taxonomy): Bacteria > Bacillati > Actinomycetota > Actinomycetes > Pseudonocardiales > Pseudonocardiaceae > Saccharomonospora > Saccharomonospora cyanea. Next base: position 2,715,724 of record NZ_CM001440.1, read on the forward strand.
TCCCACCTGTGGGACCGGATCAGCGAGCGTGCTCTCCAGCTCCGCCGACCGTGCTCGACGCCGAGTGCTCAAGCGAGGAGATCCCATGGCCGTTCCGCTCACCCGCCTCCTCACCGCCACCCTCGTCGTGGCGGCCCTCACCACCTCTGCCCACCCCGGATTCGCGACCGCCGAACCGGCACCGCCACCACCCCCGGCTCCCACCGCCCAAGGCTGGGAACTGGCCGACGAGATCCGCAGCACCGTCAAACCACCCCGCATCCCGCAACGCCGGTTCACCGTCACCGACCACGGCGCCGACCCCACCGGGCACCGCGACAGCACCCACGCCATCGCCGCCGCGATCGCCACCGCGGCACGCAAGGGCGGCGGCAAGGTCGTCGTGCCACCGGGGGAGTACCACACCGGCGCCATCCACTTGCGCAGCAACATCGAACTGCACATCAGCCGCGGCGCCACCCTGCGCTTCAGCCAGGACCCGGCCGACTACCTGCCCATGGTCCACACCCGCTGGGAAGGCATCGAGCTCTACAACTACTCGCCGTTCGTCTACGCCCACGGCGTCCACGACGTCGCCATCACCGGCGGCGGCGTGCTCGACGGCCAGGCCAACCCACAGCACTGGTGGCCGTGGAAGACCGAGCCCGACGGGCGCGGCGGCGTCATCGAGACCGAACACCGCGACGCCCTGCACGCCATGGCCGAACGAGGCGTCCCCGTGGAACAGCGCCGCTTCACCGACAGCAAACTGCGGCCGAACTTCGTCCAGTTCTACCGCAGCTCCGACATCCTGGTCTCCGGGGTCACCCTCACCAACTCACCGATGTGGATGATCCACCCCGTGCTGTCGGAGAACGTCATCGTCGACGGCGTCACCCTCGACAGCCCCGACGGCCCCAACAGCGACGGCGTCAACCCCGAGTCCAGCCGCAACGTCGTCATCCGCAACTCCAGTTTCGACAACGGCGACGACTGCATCGCCATCAAGTCGGGCCGCAACGCCGACGGCCGCCGCATCGGGGTGCCCAGCGAGAACATCGTCATCCACGACAACCGCATGTTCGACGGCCACGGCGGCGTGGTCATCGGCAGCGAGATGTCCGGCGACGTGCGCAACGTCTTCGCCGAGCGCAACGTCATGGACAGCCCCCGCCTCGACCGGGCCCTGCGCATCAAGACCAACTCCGTGCGCGGCGGCACCGTCGAGGGCGTCTACTTCCGCGACAACGACATCCCCGAAGTGGCCGACGCCGTCATCCGGGTCAACTTCCACTACGAGGAAGGCGACACCGGCGACTTCACCCCCACCGTGCGCGGCCTCCACATCGAAAACGTCCACAGTGTCGGTGGCGAGTTCGCCCTCTACCTGCGCGGCTACGAACGCTCACCGGTCACCGACGTCACCATCCGCGACTCGACGTTCTCCGAGGTCACCACACCCATGCTGCTGGAACACGTCCGCGGCCTGGCCCTGGAGAACGTCACGATCAACGGCACCCCCTACGACGAGACCATCGACCACGGCGCGAGGAGCCACCGATGACCCCCACCCGCACTACAGCAGTAGTAACCGCGGTGCTGCTCGCCACCACCCTCACCGCCGGCGCGGCCGCCGACCAACAGGTGCCGGGGGAGCGGGGCGACTGGGCGCACGCCATGCGCATCGTCCGCGACATCGCAGCACCCTCCATCCCGGACCGCGACTACCTCGTCACCGACTTCGGCGCCGTCGGCGACGGCCGCACCGACTCCCACGACGCGATCACCGCCGCCATCGCCGCCGCCCACACCGACGGAGGCGGCCGCGTCGTCCTCCCCGAAGGCACCTGGCGCTCCGACGGCCCCCTCCACCTCGAAAGCCACATCGAACTGCACGTCTCCGACGGCGCCCACCTGATCTTCGGACCCGACCCGGCCGACTACCTCCCCGCCGTCCACACCCGGTGGGAAGGCACCGAGATGTACGGCTACTCACCCCTCATCTACGCCCACGACGTCCACGACGTCGCCATCACCGGCAACGGTGTCATCGACGGCAACCCCGACAGCGAGTTCCACACCTGGACCGACAAACAGGACGCCGACGTACAAGCACTGCGCCGCATGGGCTTCGACGGCGTCCCCCTGGAGCAACGCCAGTTCGGCGAAGGCCACCACCTACGCCCCAGCATGATCCAGATCTTCGACGCCGAACGCGTCCTGCTCGCCGACTACACCGTCCGCAACTCGCCCTTCTGGATCAACCACCTCGTCTACACCGACGACGCCGTCGTCCGCGGCCTCACCGTCGACTCCCACAACCCCAACAACGACGGCGTCGACGTCGACTCCAGCACCGACGTCCTCATCGAACACAACACCTTCCGCACCGGCGACGACTCCGTCGTGGTCAAGTCAGGACGCGACAAGGACGGCCGGGACATCGGCAGACCCAGCCGCAACGTCGTCGTCCGCCACAACGACATGGGCGGCGAGGACGGCATCGCCCTCGGCAGCGAGATGTCCGGCGGCATCAGCCACGTCTACTTCACCGACAACACCCTGCGCTCCGGCGCCGCCGCCATCCGGTTCAAGGGCAACCTCGACCGCGGCGGCACCGTCGAACACATCCGCGTCCGCAACTTCGACATCGACTCCTTCGAACGGCTCATCTGGTTCCAGCTCGACTACCCCGGCGAACTCGGAGGCGACTTCCCACCCGTCTACCGCGACATCGTGTTCTCCGACTTCACCGTCACCAGCGCCGACACACTGCTGGAAATCCACGGACCCGACGCCGCGCCCCTACGCGACGTGACACTGCGCAACATCACCGTCGCCCACACCGACACCCCGATGATCCTCGACAACGTCGAAGACCTCACCTTCGACGGCGTCACCGTCGCCGGGCAACGCGTCGACGGAACCCTCCACTGGCGCTGACCACAACACGGGTGAGGTGAGGCGGACCGCGTCCACCTCACCTCACCCGTACCGCGCCACGAGCTCACCACCGATGCGGGCAAGCTCCGCCCGCACCGCCTCCGGCTCCACCACCTCCAGCAGCGCGCCCCACCCCGCGAGCTGCTCGGCCACCGACCGCGACGTGTGCGCCGCCACCCGCACCCGCGCCTGTTCCTGGTCCACCACCGTGCAGTGCCGACCGAACTGCCTGCGCAACACCCACACCAACCCCGGATCCACCACCACCGTCGCCCCGACCGGAGAACGCCGCCGCTCCACCTCCCCGACCACCTCGTCCCACACCCGCCCCAGATCCAGCCCCTCGGGATGCTCGGCCGCCGCCTCCAACACCTCCACATCCCGCACCCGATCCAGCCGGAACGTCCGCCGCCCCGCGTCCGTGCCCGCCACCAGGTACCAGACGTCCTCCTTCTCCACGAGCCCCCACGGATGCACCACCCGCGGCTCCCGCCGCTCGCCGTAGACCAACCGCACCACCCGCCGTGACACCACCGCCCGCCGCAACACCCCCAACACCTCCGGCCGAGCCCCCTCGGACCGCCCCCACCCCGCCGGATCCACCACCACCGAGCCCGACGCCGCCCACGCCTGCTCCCGCATCGGCTCCGGCAACGCCCGAACCAACTTCCGCAACGCGGCCCGCAACTCCGGTGACACCGACCCCCGCGACATCGCCCGCGCCACCGACCACACCACCTCGCGCGCCTCACCCTCCGTCAACCCGGTCAGATCCGTGCGCGCCCCACCCACCAGCGACCAACCCCCACCACGCCCCGGCTGCGCATACACCGGAACCCCCGCCGACGACAACGCCCCCAGATCCCGCCGCGCCGTCGCCACCGACACCTCCAACTCCTCAGCCAACTCCGACGCCGTCACCCGACCCCGCGCCTGCAACACCAACAGGGCAGCCACCAACCGATCCGCACGCATCCCCCCATCCTCGCGCGAAAAAGTGCGCACAGGATGAGCACTTAGCCCCCGCACCATGGACCCAGCGACCACACGACCCAGGGAGAACCCCATGCTGCGAGGACTGTCCACCGTCGTCTTCCAGGCCGACGACCTCGACGCCGCCCGCGAGTGGTACACCGACGTACTCGGCGTCGAGCCCTACTTCGTCCGACCGCTACAGGGCCCCACCGCCTACCTCGAATACCGGCTCGGCGACCTCCAGCACGAGCTCGGCATCATCGCCCGCGCCCACGCACCCCACCCCGCACCACCACACCCGGCAGGCGCCGTCACCTACTGGCACGTCGACAACGTGCGGAAGACCTACGACACCCTGCTCGCCAAAGGCGCCACCGAACACGAAGCCCCCGTCGACCGCGAAGCGGGCTTCGTCACCGCCTCGGTCACCGACCCCTTCGGCAACATCCTCGGCCTCATGCACAGCCCCCACTACCTGAGCATGCTGCCCTGACACCACGACCGACCCGGTGCGGTGACTTTCGACCCTCCCCAGCACTCCCGGCATTTTCGACTCTGGGGATTCGGATCGGTGTTCACAGAGAGGATGAACCGGCCATGACCACTGCCATCGGCTTCTTGAAGTGGACCGACGAGGGCGCACGAACGTACCGGGAAACGGTGCAACGGTACGAGGCCACCACCAAACTCGCCGAACGCCTGGGCGTCACGATCTCCCACATCTACTGGACCCCCGGCGGCCCCTACGACATCGTCTGCGTCATCGAAGCACCGGACACGGAGAAACTCGCGGCCTTCACGCTGGAAAGCCAGACCCGAGGAACACTGCGAGTGAAGTGGGCGAACGCCTACGGTCCCGACCAGATGCGCGACCTGCTGTCCAACGCCTGACGCCCACACGGGAACGTGGTGGGGCGGACACACCCGCCCCACCACAACGATCCGACCCGCCGGGGGAGCGGCCTCAACCGCTGCTCACCGCACACTGACCCCGGTCCACCTTCCTCGGCGCCTGCGACGACGGCCTCGGATCGAAGTCGAACACATCCACCGGGACATACACCGTCGCACACGAGTTCGGAATGTCCACCACACCCGACAACCGGCCCTCGATCGGCGCCGCACCCAAAAACAGATACGCCTGCTCCCGCGTGTACCCGAACGTCGTCAGGTAGTCGATCGCATGCAGGCACGCCCGCTTGTACGCCAACTGCGAGTCCAGATACCGCTGCTCACCCGACTCCGTCACCGACAACCCCGCGAACGCCAGGAACTCCGAATACCGCGGCTCCACCCGGCCCGGGATGAACAGCGGAGTCTCCACGTTGTACGCCTCCATCCCACCTTTGATCACATCCACGTGCAGGTCGATGTAGCCGCCCATCTCGATGGCGCCGCAGAAGGTGATCTCCCCGTCGCCCTGACTGAAATGCAGGTCACCCAACGACAACTTCGCCCCCGGCACGAACACCGGATAGAACACCCGCGAACCCCGCGACAGGTTCTTGATGTCCTGGTTCCCACCGTTCTCCCGGGGCGGCGCCGTCCTCGCCGCCTCCGCCGCCACCCGATCGAACTCCTCACCCGACAACGACCCCAGCAACGCGTTGTGCGGCTCCGGCGGCAACGCCAACGGCGGCACCGCCGACGGATCCGTCGCGATCAGATCACCCTCACGACCGTTCCACCGCGACAGCAACTCCGCCGACGGCGCCGTCCCCATCAACCCCGGATGCGCGATCCCCACGAACGACACCCCCGGCAGATGCCGCGACGTCGCCGTCTGCCCGTGGAAATCCCACACCGCCTTGTACGCGTCGGGAAAATGATCGGTCAGGAACCCCCCACCGTTGTCCCGCGCGAAAATCCCCGTGTACCCCCAACCCTGACCCGCCACCGGACCCTGCTCCTGCGGCACCGGACCCAGATCGAGAATGTCCACAAGCAACAAATCCCCAGGCTCGGCACCCTCCACCGCGATCGGCCCCGACAACTGGTGCACCATCGAGAGGTCACAATCCCGCACATCGTTCGCCGAATCGTCGTTGTAGATCGTGCCGTCGAACCACTCCCGGCACTCCACCCGGAACTCGTCCCCGGGACGCACCGTCACCGCCGCAGGCACATCAGGATGCCACCGGTTGTGACCCCGCACCTCCTGCTCGGCGAACCGACGCGACTGATCGACACTGAACTTCACCTCAGGCATGGGAGAACCCCCTCACGACGTGCCAGTTCACGGTCGAGGCAGCCGCGCGTGCCGAGGATCCCGACTCACCCGCGCCGCCCCGGACACCGGCGGAGGCCCCGACACCACGTCAGGCTGCTCAGCACTCCGCTCGGTGCTCTCCACCGCCCGCCACACGGCGGGATCACCACGACGCACCAACGGAACGGTGAACCGGCGCGCGGCCGAAGCCCCACACCGAGGACACGAACGCCGAGGTGCGGCCTCACCCATCGGAGCCCGCACATCGAAGTCCCCGCACTCCCGACACCGATACGAGTAGGTCACCATGCCGCCCACCCCAATCCATGACGTCGTGGTCCCGGGTGACTTCCCCCCGATCACCCGAATAAACGACCGTGTCCGCACTTCACGCACGCATGTCCGCAACGTGCGACGCGAACACCCGGACACAGGCTGCGGACACGACACCCACACCGGCTCGGTCCGTCAACGAGCCCCCACGACCACCGTCGCCTCCCGCTCCGCACACGAGCGCACCCGCGGAACCAAACCCGCCGCCTCCACCTCCGCCACCGCGGCCTCCACCTGCGCCGACCCCACCTCGAACAACACCCGACCGCCCGACCCCAACCACCGAGGCGCGACCCCGATCAACCGCCGCACGACGTCCAACCCGTCACCCCCACCGTCCAGCGCCGTCCGAGGCTCGTGCAGCCGCGCCTCGGACGGCATCCACTCCACCGCCTCACTCGGCACGTACGGCACGTTCGCCACCAGCACATCCACCCCACCCAGGAGCCCCTCCGGCAACGCCGCGTCGAAATCGCCCTCACACACCACCGCACCGGTACCTGCCAACGTCCGCCGCGCACACCGCACCGCCACCGGATCGACATCCGCCGCGAACAACCTCACCCCGGGCACCGACGCCGCCACCACCGCCGCGATCGCCCCCGCCCCGCAGCACAGATCCACCACCACCGACCCCGCCCGCGCCAACGCCACCGCCGACTCCGCGAGAAACTCCGTGCGCCGCCGAGGCACGAACACCCCAGGCTCGACCGCCACCCGCAGCCCCCCGAACTCCGCCCACCCCAGCAGATGCTCCAACGGCACACCCTCGACCCGCCGCTCGACCAACCGCGCCAACGCCACCTCATCGGCCGCGGCGGCCACCAGCAGCCGCGCCTCCTCCTCGGCGAACACACACCCCGCCGCGCGCAACCGCTCCACCACGAGCTCGTACTCGACCATCGCCGCAGCGTACGCGCCCGCCTGCCGAACGGTCCGACAACACGGAGACCACTCTCGTCACCGGCAGGCGACGGAAGACCCGTCCCGACGGCGGCCCCGGCCGCCACCCACCCAGGGGCCACACCGCCCACGACACCTCACGGCTGCGCCAGGGGAGACTCCTCGATCGCCTCCGCCGCCGCACTCATCGAGTCGTCCATGTACACCGACGTCGTCGACAGACTCGCATGCCCCGCGATCTGCGCCACCGTCGCGATGTCCACACCCGCACGCGCCAGGATCGTCAACGCCGTGTGCCGCAACGAATGCGGCGTCGCCCGCCGACCCAGAAACTCCTTCGTGTAACGCTGCACCATGCGCTGCACGTCCCTCGGCGCCAACCGCCAACCCCGGATCGACACGAACAACGCCCCCGCGGCGTCGTCGATACGGCGACGCTCCACCGGATCGTGCGCCGACCGCGGCACCGGGGGAGAGGGCCGTTCCTCGGCGAGGTAACGCTCGATGAGCTCAGCCGTGGGTTTCGACAACGGCAGGTCACGGTCCTTACGCCCCTTGCCACGCACGTGCAGCACCGGCGTGCGCGTCTCCTCGTGCAACCGGATGTCACTCCGGTTCGCACCACACAACTCCGACACGCGCGGACCCGACTCGACGAGCAACCGCAGAATGGCCTCGTCTCGCAGACTCAGCCGCTGGTCAGCCCGCAACTGCCCGGACGAACGCGCCGACGGCGCCCCACGCAACACCAGCGCCTCGTCGAGCCGGAGCCCGACCCGCGCACCCGCCACCCGGCTCGGCGTGCGGGGCGGCGTGACCTTCAACGTCGGATCCACCTGCACGTAACCCTTGTCGGCGGCCCAGCGGAACAGCCCACGCACCGCCGCGAACCACCGCGCCAGCGAGTACGGGCCCCGACCCGGGGGAGTGGAGCCGTCCTCGGCGATCTTCAGACCCACGCGGTAACGACGGTCGGGCGCCTTGGCCAACCTGGTCAACGCGATCTCCAGATCGTCGGCCTCGATGGAGTCCAGGTCGGTGTCCGGGCCCAGGAGAGTGGTGAACTCGGTGAGGTCGCGGCGATAGGACGTCAGCGTGGCGGCGCTGAGTTGCGAGCGGATCACACGCCGTTCGAGGATCTCCAGGTATTCCAGTGTCGCGTCACGTACGGTGACGTCGGACAGCCGTTCCGGTTTCGCCACGTCAAGATCATACCCAAGTCGTGGAATGCACAATACACGACATGGATTCACATTCCGGGTGCGCGGCAGAGGAACAGTGCGAGAAGGGGACCCCGCGCGAACATTCGTTCATGATCAGGTGGCTCGGCGTCCACGGTCGTGCCACCACGCCGTCGATCCACTCGGCGACGATCCCGGAAGTCCCGGTACCGATCCGACGCGGATCGCACGCCCTGAGGAAGGAACCCTTCATGCTGCGCAAAGCGCGGAGCCTCGTCCCGGCAGCACTGCTGCTCCTGACCATGCCGTTCGTGGCCCCGGCCGCCCACGCGGAGCGGGCACCGAAGTGGTCGCAGCTCGTGGCCACGCTGCACGACCACAGCGCCGATGCGCCCCTGATGATCGCCGCCCACCGGGCCCAGTGGCGACAGGCCCCGGAGAACTCGATCGCCGCCATCGAGGCCGCGATCGCCGACGGCGCCGAGATCGTCGAACTCGACATCATGCGCACCAAGGACGGCCACCTGGTGCTGATGCACGACACCACCGTGGACCGGACCACGAACGGCACCGGCGCCGTCGCCGACCTCACCCTCGCGCAGATCAAGAACCTGCGCCTCAAGAAGGGACTCGGAGGCGCCCAGGCCCCACTCACCGACCACCGCGTGCCCACCCTCGAGGAGGCGCTCGAAGTCCTGCGTGGCCGCGCGTTCGTCAACCTCGACAAGGGCTGGACGATCCGCGAGGACATCTACCGCGTCCTCGCGAGGACCGACACCGTCGACCACGGTCTGTTCAAGAGCAGCGCACCGGTCGCCGAGGTGGACACGTTCAGAAAGGCACACCCCGACGCGCTCTACATGCACGTGGTCGGCGACGCGAACGCCGCAAGCATCGGTGCCTTCGCCGAGGACCCCGTCGCCTACGAGATCACCTTCGACGAGGTCACCGACGCGCAGGTGCAGCCCGAGGCACTCGCCGAGGTCCGACGTACCAGCCGCGTCTGGATCAACTCGATGTGGGAGTCGCTTGCCGCGGGCATGACCGACGAGTCGTCGCTGCGGGACGAGGACCTGGGCTGGAAGCGACTCGTGGACGAGTTCGGCGCGAGCATGATCCAGACCGACAACATCGAGGCGCTCGACTACTGGCGCGACGGCGGGAACCTGGACCGGTACGGGTTCCTGCCCGGCAGGGACCGCACGATCCGCATCCAGGGCGAGGACTACGTCACCGGCGGCGAGGGCGTCGCCTACCACGACACCGACCCCAACCGCTGCACGATCATGCGGCTCGACGAGGGGGTCGACATCTGCTCCAACCGCGGTGCCGTCGGGGTCAACTGGATCCGTGGTGGCGAGTGGATCCGCTACCAGGTGGAGGTTCCGAAGACGGGGCGGTACCGGGTCTCGGCGCGGGTGTCGTCACCGTATTCGCCGGCGGGCACGGTGGTTCTGGAGTGGGACGGCAAGGCGGGGGTCCCGCACGAGATCGGCAACACCACCCACCACGGTGCTTTCGAGCTCCAGCCGCTGGAGACGCGGCACCTGCGGGCCGGGACTCACGATCTGGTGGTCCGCATGCCCGAGGGCTTCCAGAACTTCAACATCGACTACCTCCAGCTCGACCGTGGTGTCCGGCCCGTCGGTCGATAGCCTGACGCGTTCCGGTCGCGTGTCCGCCCGTACCGAGGCGGGTGGGCGCGCGGCTGCCCGGGTTCCGCCTGGCCTGGCGGAGGGGAGCACTCGGTGGGCACGCGCGAACTCTACTTAACATAATGTACATTATCGGCTTTTTCTGACGGGGCGGGACAGTGCGGTGAACGTCGCTCGTTTCGCCTGGTCCGTGCGGTCGGTTCAGCGCAGTCGTTCGAGTTCGTGTGCCGTGCGTGCGAGTTCGTTCGCCAGTTCCCGCAGCTCCTCCGGGTCGGCGCCTTCTCGTGCCGCGGTCGCCACGTCCTCCGCCGCGCACCGCAGCTGGAACAGCCGGTCCTGCAGTGCCGCGACCTCGGTGGTCGACAGGATCACCGCGTCCGTGGGCAGTCCGCTGCGCTCCACGGCCGAACGCCGTTCGTACGCGCGCTGGCGGCAGGCGTGGCCGCAGTATCGGCGTCGGCGGCCGACCGTGCTCGACCGGTCGATGCGGCGCCCACACCAGCCGCAGTGCTCCGGCGCTGACGCGCGCCGCGCCACGGCCATCGTTTCGTCACGTGACGTTTCGCTGGTGGCGTGCTGGGCTGCGTGGTTGTCGTTCATCTCGCGCGACCTTAGCTGTTCGTCACGTACTCATGCCGCGGCCACGCCGCGGAGGCAGACTGGTGTCCATGACAGCCGTGCACCCCTATCTCGAAGCCCCGCCGCCGCGTGCCTTCGCCCATCGTGGTTGGCACGTGGGTGATCTGGCGGGGATGGAGAACTCGCTGTCCGCGTTCCGGCGTGCTGTGGCCGAGGGCTACCGCTATGTCGAGACGGACGTGCACGCCACCGCCGACGGCACGGTGGTGATCCACCATGATCCGACTCTCGACCGCACCACCGATCGGGCGGGCGCGATCCTGCGGCAGCCGTGGAACGTCGTTCGGCACGCGAAGATCGATGGGCGTGAGCCGGTGTCGCGTTTGGAGGACGTCCTGGAGGAGTTGCCGGACGTGTTCTTCAACATCGACGTCAAGTCGGACGCAGCTGTGGAGCCGTTCGTGCGGGTGGTGCGGCGGCAGCGGGCGTTCGACCGGGTGGCGGCGGCGGCGTTTTCGGAGACGCGGTTGGCCCGGCTGCGCAAGCTGGCGGGTCCTCGCCTGCTGACGTCGCTGGGTCCTCGGTCGGCGGCGTTGTTGCGGGCGGACGGTTGGTTGCCGTTTCTGCGTCTCGGTTCGTTCAGCCGGGGTGTGCTGGCGCAGGTGCCGTTGCGCCGGGGGCCGGTGACGGTGGTCGACAAGGCGTTCATCGCGGCGGCTCACCGGCTGGGTGTCGAGGTGCACACCTGGACGATCAACGACAAGGAGCGGATGCGTTCGCTGCTCGATCTGGGTGTGCACGGGATCGTCACCGATCGGCCGGACCTGCTGCGGGAGTTGCTGATCGAGCGGGGCAGCTGGCCGTCGGTGTGATGCCGCTCCCCTCCCCTGTCGTTCGGGGTGGGCGGTCTGTGCCCGCCGAGTCGCCCGCCGGCGGGCACAGACCACGTGTCACCTCTTTTCACCTCACTGCTGGTACAGCATGTCGATCAGCACGGCTGCGCCGATCAGTACAAGTGAGCCGCCGAGCAGGTCGACCGCCCGGGCGATGAGGCGGTACTTGCGGGTGACGAGGACGGACAGCGCGACGAGCTGGTGGCACCGTTCGTCCTCGGTGGCCGTGGTGGCCAGGTGTTCCCGCAGTGCGTCCGGTTGGTCGACGTAGTGTGCGTAGCGGGCGAAGTAGCCGCTGCCGTTGTCCTTCGAGCGGGTGGCGCCGCTCGGGCGGACGCCGATCAGCAGGTGGGTGAGGCTGGCTGCCAGGAGGGCGATCCCTGTCCAGGCCATCCATTCCACGCCGTTCCACAGGGACGACAGTCCGGACTTGCCTGCGAAGCCGGCGATGAGGCCGGCGGCGATGACGGAGAACAGGGTGAGCAGGGTCGCTGCTTTCTGGTCCGTGCGTCCCAGCTCGGTGCGTACTTCTGACAGTGCCGATTCGACGCTCCAGGGTGTCCGCGGCTCACTGATCGTCATCCGCACCACCCGTGGTCTGGGGTTCGTCGGCGATTCGGGCGGAGATTCCCTTGTGGTTACGGCTTGCCTCCACCGTCACCGTGTCTCCGGGGCGGTGTTTCACCGTGTCGTCGCCGAGGTAGAGGAAGAGGCTCTGCTGGTTGCCCAGCGAGTCGCGGACGTCGACGAATCCGTATCCCTTGTGCGCGAAGATGCGCTGGAAGGTGGCACGCACGTGGTGTCCTTCCTGGATGGCGCAGCCGGCGACGGGGCGGCCGCCGTCTTTGAACGGCGGCCGCAGGACGAACCTGACCGAGCGTCCCTCGACGAGGTCTTCGCCGCTGGCGACGTGGCGGCGGTCGAGGTAGTAGTCCCCGTCCGAGACTGTGGAGATGAAGCCTCTCCCCTGCTCGGGGTCCCATTTCCTGACCACGCCTTCGCAGAAGTCGTTGGGGCGTGTGGAGGTTTGGTGGTTCGTCTGTGTCTTGGTGCGTTCGCTGATCTCGTCGACGAGCGCGTTGGTGGCCCCGAAGGGCTTTCCGCGCCAGATGACTTCCCGGTACTTGATCGGCTTGGAGAATCCCTTGAGTTCGACGCGCCATTCCTCGGAGAGATAGTCGTCCGGGGAGTAGTCGTGAGCGATGCCCATTCGGGAGGAGACCTTACTCATGTTCGCGGACGCGACGGTGGCGCTGTCCACCCAGATGGCTTGGGGTGCGGCGGCGGAGCAGAGCCGTGCGGCGAGGTCGACCACGGAGCCGACGTAGTCGAGGCCCCCGCCGGGCGCCTTGTATTCGACGACTCGCCCGGTGGCGATTCCGACGGTGGCGAGACAGTCGTTGAGAACTCCTTGGGAGTTCGCGAAGCGCAGCTTTTCCTGGATGCGGATGGCGGAGCAGATCGCCTCCGCGGCGTTTTCTCCGTCGAAGGCGACCAGGGTGCCGTCACCGAGGTACTTGACCACCGTTCCGCCGTGCTCGGTGGTGGCTTCCGTGGTGATGTCCAGGAATTTCCCGATGGTGGGAAGCCAGCCGACCTCTCCCGATCGGTCTTTCATCTCCGTGGATCCGGCGAGGTCGGCGAACAGGATGACCTTGGTGGGTCGGTCGGTGCTTCCGAGTGCTTCCTGGAAGAGCGTGAAGTGGTCGGTGGACATGACGTTTCCCCCATTTCCGAAATAACTTCTACGGTTCCCGGACGTGCGCGATGTTTGGCGCCTTCCGGTGTTTTCCAGTTTCTTCAGGAGGGCTTGTCCGGGCAATGTTTTGGTTTACCCGGTCGGCGGCAAAGTTTTGTATCGCGGGATGGGAATGTTTGTCTTTCGGGTGAGAGTCGGGATGAACCATAATCGTGGCCATGCCTTCGGCGCGTGCGGTGTTGTCGCTACGGGACCGGTTGTTCGGTGAGCGGGTGCTGGCTCCGGCGCACCACCCGGACCTGAACACCATGCACCACGCGGTGATGGTCCGGCGTGCACTGCACGGTTTCTACCGGCGGATGGCGTTGAGCAGGCTCGTCGTGGCCCTGTTGTGGACGGTGTTCCTGGCGGTTCCGCTGTACGCCTCCGGGGAGGCGGGGGGTGTAGCGGGCGCTGTTGTCGCCGCCGGGGCGGCGGGTGTGGTGGCGGCTGTGGCCGCGTGGGCTCATCACCACGATGGTGTCTTGGACTGGATGCGCGACCGCGCTGTGTTCGACTGGTTGTCCGCCTATCTGCGTCGCACCGCGCGGGAAAGGCGGGTCGCGGTGGATGTTCCGGGGGCCGCTGAGGGTGCGAGCTTGCTCGCCATGACCGCGTTGACCGCGTGGGTTGCTCCGTCCGTGGGTGAGGTGGCCCCTGTGGAGTGGTCGATCGCGTTCACGCTAATGCTGTTGTACTTCCCGTGCTCCCAGTACGTCATCGACCCGGCGTGGTACCAGCCGGATCTGGCTGGGCGTGGTGGGCTCGCGTGGTTCCGGTTCCTGCTGCCGCTGGCGTTGGCGGGCGCCGGTTTCGCGCTCTACCGGGTGTGTGCGCCGACGGCGTCGGTGGGGCCGGACGGGGCTGTGGTGATCGCTGGTTTGATGGTGCGTCTTTACGTGGACGTCAGTCTGGTGAACTCGCTGTTGACGGCTCTTCCGGATTCTCTGCGTGACCAGCGCAAGGACCTTTCCGACGCGGTGTCGAGCGCTTTGCACAGTAAGGTCAAGAACCAGTTGCGTCTGCTTTCCCATCAGCTGGATCTCGATTCGCAGTCGGCGGAGGTCCAGGCGAGTTGGCATAGCCTGATGCACCAGGTGGAGTCGTTGCGGAGGTATCCGTTCCGGGAGGACGGTGGTGTGGGCATCGACGACGTCCTCGACGGGGTGAAGTCGACTTGCCTCGCTCTCGCCACCGACAGTTCGGCGATCGAGGTGTCGGTGGAGCGTTCTCTGGAGGAGGGCTCTCCCCTACGGCCGACCGATCTGAGTTTGCTCGAGATCGTTCTCGGCGACCTGTGTGGAAACGCGGTGCGGGAGGCCAATCGGCAGGGCAGGCTGATGTTCGGGATCCGGGTTTCGGTCAGCACCACGAGGGAGGGTTCACGGCGTCGGGTCACCGTGGTCGTGAAGGACGACGGCCGTGGTTTCGACGCCACCACACCGCTGAGCCGGGCAGATTCGAGTCTGGCTGTGCTCGACCGGAGGCTCCGTCGGCGCGGTGGGGGCCTCGACCTCAGCGATTCTCCCGCCGGTGGGGCGCAGGTTCGGGCGACGTGGCTGGCGCTTTGAGCTGTCGGCACACACCGGTTTCGGCGAATCACTGACAGCTACCACCGGCTTCTGGGAAACTGGCTCTCCCGTCCCTCACAGCCGGGAGGTGACTGCCTTTGGCTGAGAGTCTTCACGAGTCGAACGACCCCACCGCGGTCCGGAACATTCTTGTCGTCGACGACCTGGGCACCATCGAGTACAGCATCGAGGGCATGCTCAACCGGCATGCCGCTGTCGTGTCGGGGCGTCTGGCTTTCGAGGTCACGCAGGTGACCAGTCCGGATGACATCCCCGCCACCGTCGAACTCGCCTCGGCTCTGGGGCGAGGTTACAGCCTGGCACTGGTGGATCTTGATTTCGGCGCGCACCGTGCGGGTGGTTCACAGAGTCACGGGTTGACGGCGCTGCGGTTGTTGGCGGAGCACACGCCGGCCACCAGAACAGCGCTGTACACGGCGGACGTCGAAGGTAACAGGGAGTTGATGCTGCGGGCCGCGTTCGAACTCTGCCCGCACAAGCCGAGTACCTGGATCAGCAAGTCGTCGCCGCCGGAGAGTCAGGCCGAGACGATCTGCGACCTGTTGGACGGGAAGGACCCGCCGTTGGGACCTCTTCGTCCTTACGTTTTCCGCCCGGATCACCTGCGTCTCCACACCGTGTGTGGCACCCGTACGCAACTACGGTTGTGGCAGGCACTGGCGCTGGGGCTGGACAACCGGGGGCAGATCGCCGCCCACGCCGGGACCAGTGCCAGCACGCTCGACAAGTTCGTCGCGCGTGTCAGACCGTTCATACTCGACTGTCTGGCTACCCCGGGCGATACGCAGGCGCCCGTCGCCCGCGCCGCGAACCTGGCGTTGGCGGTGCGGTTCGCCTACTCCAACCGGGCCTTCTTCACCGACCCGGAGTTGGAGCGGCTCGTCGCCCGCTGAGACCTCCCGCCGCGTCGTGTGGGGTGGCGATGCGGCGGGAGGGTGGGCTCGTGGCGAGCGAGCGCGGGTCCGGTCACCGATCGACCGGATGCTGACCGGGTCGCTCTCCTGTCGTTCTGGGTGGGTGGCGGCCGGGAGGGTCTTTTCGTCCACAGCGGACGCCGCGAACGAGGACTTCGTCTTCCGCCGTTTTCACTGTACCGCGCGTGGGGGGACTTGCGGCAAGGCCCGGGTCGTGCCGCAGAATTCCCGTCCAAGGCCAGGACCTGCGGAAATCCTGGTTCGCGAAATGTGTGCGCTCTTCGCCGTCACGGGGTTCACGGGACGGCACCGCCGGACCGTACGAAAGCGGCTGGGTCGAGAGCGCGGTCAGGGAGGGGATTCGATGTTCGACGTGATCGTTGTTGGTGGCGGGCCGACCGGCTTGATGCTGGCCGGTGAGTTGCGGCTGCACGGCGTGCACGTGCTCGTGCTGGAGAAGGAGGCGGAGCCGACGAGGGTGGTCCGGTCGCTCGGCCTGCACGTGCGCAGTATCGAGGTGATGGATCAGCGCGGTTTGTTGGAGCGGTTCCTCGCGCACGGTCGGCAGTACCCGGTGGGTGGTTTCTTCGCCGGTATCGAGAAACCCTCGCCTGAGCGGTTGGACACCGCGCATCCCTATGTCCTCGGCATCCCGCAGACCATCACTGATCGCCTGCTGGCCGAGCGTGCCGCCGAGCTCGGTGCCGAGATTCGGCGTGGCTGCGAGGTGGTCGGGCTGAGCCAGGACGAGAGCGGGGTGACCGTCGAGCTGGCCGGTGGGGGTGCGCGGTTGCGGTCGCGTTATCTCGTCGGTTGCGACGGCGGCCGCAGCACGGTGCGCAAGCTGCTTGGTGTCGGTTTCCCCGGGGAGCCCGCCAGGGTCGAGACCCTGCTGGGTGAGATGGAGGTGGCCGTGCCGCCGGAGACGGTGGCCGCTGTGGTGGCCGAAGTCCGCAAGACTCAGAAGCGGTTCGGTGTCGGGCCCGCCGGAGACGGGGTGTATCGCGTCGTCGTGCCTGCCGCGGGGGTTTCCGAGGATCGTACGTCCCCACCGGCGTTCGAGGAGTTCAAGCAGCAGCTGCGGGTGGTGGCCGGCACCGACTTCGGCGTGCACTCACCGCGCTGGCTTTCCCGTTTCGGTGACGCCACGCGGCAGGCCGAGCGTTACCGTGTCGGCCGGGTGCTGTTGGCGGGCGACGCGGCGCACATCCACCCGCCGGCGGGTGGGCAGGGCCTCAACCTCGGTATCCAGGACGCGTTCAACCTCGGCTGGAAACTGGCCGCCGAGGTGGGTGGCTGGGCGCCGGTGGGGTTGCTGGACAGCTATCACGCCGAACGGCATCCGGTGGCCGCCGACGTGCTGAACAACACCCGCGCGCAGATGGAGTTGATGTCCCTCGATCCGGGTTCTCAGGCGGTGCGCCGGTTGGTGGCGGAGCTGATGGACTTCGAGGAAGTGAACCGGTATCTGATCGAGAAGATCACCGCGATCGGGGTTCGCTACGACTTCGGGGAGGGGCACGAGCTGCTCGGTCGGCGGATGCGGGAGGTGCGGTTGAAGCGGGGCGGCCTGTACGAGCTGATGCACGGTGGTCGGGGGTTGCTGCTCGATCAGACCGGTCGGCTTTCGGTGGCGGGCTGGGCGGATCGGGTCGACCACGTCGTGGACGTCAGCGACGAGCTGGACGTGCCCGCTGTGTTGCTGCGGCCGGACGGTCACGTGGCGTGGGCCGGTGAGGACCAGCAGGAGCTGCTCGACCGGCTACCTCGGTGGTTCGGCGCCGCTGTCGGTTGAGCGTGCGGCGGCGTCGCGGGCGCGTTGCTGTAGCAGTGCGCGTTCGCGTGCGTTGCGGGTCAGTTCGGCGGCGCGGGTGAACTCGTGGTGGGCTTCGGCGTGGCGGCCGAGTTTGGTGAGCAGGTCGCCGCGCACGCTGGGCAGCAGGTGGTAGCGGGCGAGTGCGGGTTCGTCGGTGAGCTGGTCGACCAGTTCGAGCGCGGCGGCTGGCCCATGGGCCATGGACATGGCGACGGCTCGGTTGAGTTCCACCACGGGTGAGGGGTTGATCCGCGCCAACGCCTCGTAGAGGGCGGTGATGTGGTGCCAGTCGGTGTCGTCGGGGGTGGCGGCGCGGGCGTGGCAGGCCGCGATGGCGGCTTGCAGCACGTAGGGGCCGGGGGTGTCGGTGAGGGTGAGTGCGCGGTCGAGGGCGGTCAGGCCGCGGCGGATGAGTAGTCGGTCCCAGCGGGAGCGGTCCTGGTCGGGCAGCAGGATCGGTTCGCCGGTGGGTCCGGTTCGGGCGCGGGTGCGGGAGGCTTGGATTTCGAGCAGTGCCACCAGGCCGTGGACTTCGGGTTCGGTGGGGGCGAGTTCGGCGATCATGCGGCCGAGGCGCAGGGCTTCGGTGCACAGGTCGGTGCGTATCCACTGTCGCGCGTCAGACTTTGTGGCTCAGGGGTTATGTAGGTTCCTGAGCAGGAGGTATGACGATGAGCCGTCCCCCGGTGTTCCCGGTGGAGGACAAGATCCGGATCGTGCTGAGCGTGCTGTCCGGGGAGATGACGATCGCCGAGGCCGCTCGGCGGAACAAGGTCTCGGAGCAGTCGGTGTCGCGGTGGAAGGCCCAGTTCCTCGAGGGCGGCCGGGCCGGGGTTGCCGAGGGCGGTAAGGCCGGTCCCTCGAGTCGTGAGGAGCAGTTGCAGGCCCAGATCGACGAGTTGACCACGGCACTGGGCGAGGCGCATGTCGAGCTGCGGGTGTGGAAGCGCTCCGCGGAGCGGCTGGCCCCTTCGAGGACCTCGAGGTGATTCGCCAAGACGCGGCGATGCCGGTCTCGAGGTTCACGGCCTTGATCGGCATCCCGCGCCGCACCTATACCCGCTGGATCAGCAAACAGCGCGCCGGGAACCCGCCGAAGGGCCCATGGCCGGCACCGGCGGTCGAGGCGTTCGAGCCGGTCGTGGAGAAGTATGCCCAGGCCTGGCCGGCGTGGGGACACCGCAAGATCCACGCATTGATGCGCGCCGATGGACACGAGGTGTCCGTTTCGACCGTGGAGCGGGCGATGCGGCGGCGGAATCTGTTGCAGTCCACGAAATATCAGGCTGAACGACGAGAGCTAGCCAAGGCCCGTAAGGCTGCGTTCGCCGAGCCGCCTACGGGGCCGAATCAGGTGTGGCAGCTGGATTTCTCTGAGTTCGAGACCACCCGTGGTGGGATCTGGCGGATCGCCGGGTGCGCGGACTACTACTCGAAGTACGAGTTCGGCTGGCACCTCGCGACCACCTGCAACGCCGCCGATGCCGAGCTCGCCGTCCGGATCGCGATCGCCGAGGCCGAGCGGCTGGCCGGTGGCGTGCCGTTGGCCGAGCAGCTCACCAACCCCGAGACCGGGCACATCAAGCGGATCAAGGTGGTCACCGACAACGGTGGCGCCTTCAAAGGCAGCAGGTTCGCCGCGTTCATCGCCTCTCGCCCCGAGCTGCTCCACATCCGCACTCGGCGTCGCTCACCCGGCCAGAACGGCGTGCGGGAACGGGCATTCGGATCGCTGAAGTACGAGCACCTCTACCGGATGGAGATCGACGACGGGCAGACCCTCGCCGCCGAGGCCGAGCGCTACCGGCACGTGTTCAACCACATCCGCCCCCACGAGGCACTCGGCATGCAACGACCGATCGAGATCCACCAGCAAGATCAACAAGCACAACTTTCATCCAAGAAAACTGAGCCAGATTCTTGACGCGGGACAACCAGGGCGATGAGGATGAGGTACCACGTTGTGAGGATCGCACCGTGGTAGCGGAGCAGCGAGCCCGAGAGCGGGCGCAGCGCTGTCGGGAGCGGGAGGTTTCCGGCGGCGAGGTTGTGCAGGGTGGTGTACCAGAAGATCGGAATGGTCACCGCCCAGACGACCATGCAGTACGGGCACAAGGCACCGATCTCGTACACGCTCTGCACGAACAGCCAGTGCACAAACCCCACCCCGAAGAGGGTGCCCGCCTGCAGACCAAGCCAGAACCACCGCGGCAGACGCGCTCCCGTGAGCACCGTTATCCCGATGGTGGCGACCACGGGAAAGGCAACCACGCCGATGATCGGGTTGGGAAACCCGAACACCTCCGCCTGTGGTGTCGACATCACCGAGCCACACGACAAGATCGGATTGATACTGCAGAGAGGAATGTAGTTCGGATCGGCCAGCGAGTTGATCTTCTCGATCAACAGTGCCACCGCGGCCAGCGAGCCAACCGCGCCACCCACGGCCAGCACCCACGCGGCCGCGCGCGTCAGGAAGAAGCGTGTTTCCGGAGCCGCGTTCCGGTCCGGCCCGGATGCCAGCTCCTCTGGTGCGGTAGTCACGGTCGGGCCAGCGCGGACTCGACTGCGGTTCGTAGGTCATCCAGGGACTGTGGTGCGATCATCTCGCCGTTGAGGAAGAACGTCGGGGTGCCCTGGACTCCAAGGGCTTGGCCATCGGCCTGGTCTCGCCGCACGCGGTCCTTGGTCGCCGCGCTGTCCCAGTCTTCACGGAACTGCTCGAGATCGAGCCCGATCTGCCGTGCGTAGCCGAGGAACATGTCCCGTTGTGGTTGCTTACGGTGTCCCCATTCGGCTTGGTTCTCGAACAGCATCTGATACATGGCCTCGAACTTGCCTTGCTCGGCTGCTGCCTGCGCGGTCCATGCCGCGAGTTCGGCGTTCGGGTGGCTGGGGATGGGGAAGTACCGGACCACGTAGGTGATCTGGCCCGCGTACTCCTCGCGGAGCTGCTCCACGGCCGGGTAGGCCGCGCCGCAGGCTTCACATTCGAAGTCGAGGAACTCGACCAGGGTGACCTTGTCGTCGGAAGCCGAGGACAGTCGATGACTGTCGGGACGGACGAGCAGTTCGGCGTTCGTGTTCTTCCCGTGAGCCTCCGCCGGCGGTGCGGTGTCCGGGCGGGTGGCGACCAGCAGAACTGCCACGGCCACGGTGGCCACCGCTGCCAGCACGATCGTGACCTTCAGATTGCGCGTCATCACCTTCATCCTCGCCTCGGCCAGCTTTTGGCCGCTCGAGTCCGAACTCTATACGTGCTCGCCCGAACATATTGACGCTCGTTAGTTTGAGCCTCATGAGTGATGACCGGTGCGAGCTGCTGTGTATCGACTTCGACCACGCGGAGAGCTTGCGTGCGGCGCTTCCGGAGGCCGACCCGCTCGACCGGCAGGCGACACGCTTGCGGGCGCTGGGCGACCCGACCCGGCTGCGGATCGCACATGCCCTGCTGGTCGGAACCGAGCTGTGTGTGTGCGATCTGGCCTGGATCGTCGGCTCATCGCAAGGACTGGTGTCACACCACCTGCGTCAGCTGCGCGCAGCGGGACTGGTGAGCTCGCGCCGGGACGGCAAGCTGGTGATGTATCGGCTCGCGCCCTCGGGGGAGCAGTTGCTGTCGGCGACCACGGCGCCCGAGGTGGAGGCGGATCCGGTATGAGCGTGGACTGCTGCGGCACCGACGCCGCCTCCTGTAACCACGACCAACGATGAGCAGGCTCGACGTCGGTCAGTGAGGTGCTGCGCCGGGCTTTACCTGGGGCAGTGGGTTTGTGTGTGGCTGGTCGGTGGTGCAAGCCCCGCTGGGGCGGAAGGGTTCGGCGAGTTGGGCGAGGTAGCCGTTGGGGTAGTGCGGTTTGGCGGCCATGCCGAGGTCGTCGCTGGTGAAGCGACGTTCGGGGTCGTAGGAGTAGGTGCGGAGTAGGTGGTCCCAGATCAGGGTGAACAGCCCGAAGTTGACGTCGCCGATGCCGGCCCATTTCAGGTGGTGGAAGCGGTGGGCTTGGTTGAGGGCGAGCACGGCGCGCAGGGGGCCGACTCGGTAGTCGACGTTGGAGTGCTGGAGGAGCAGTTGGACCGCGACGCAGAGGGCGAGGGCGTAGGCGACGCTGGTCGGCAGGCCGAGCAGGATCAGGGGGGCGACTCCGGCGGCGGTTTCGATGGTCTGGTGGAGGGGGTGTTTCATCAGTCCGTTGAAGCCGTAGGCGCGTTTGACGCTGTGGTGCACGGCGTGAAACCGCCACAGGGCGGGGATTTTGTGGCTGGCCAGGTGGACCAGGGTGATGCCGAGGTCGGCCACGAGTACCGCGATGAGCACCTGCACGAGGAAAGGCCAGTCATGGGGCCAGACGCCGTCGATCGAGGCGATGGCGGTGAGAATCGGCAGGGCGGCGACGCTACCGAGGGTGACGGTTTCGTTGACCGCGGCGTGGAGGGCGTCGCGTCGGCTGTCGTCGTGTGAAGTGTTCCAGTCTTGCCGATAGGGCAGGACGCGCTCGGCGGCGAAGGAGCTTGCGATGGCCAGCAGCAGCAGGCCGAGAAGCCAGAGTTTGTGGCCGCCGGAGGAGAGGATGGCGATGCCGGTGCCGTTGATGGCCAGGAGCATGAAGGGCACGTAACCGTATCGGATCAGTGTGCGCATGCTGCTGAGCGTGGCGGCTGAGGACCCCGTGTGGCTTGAACAAACTCGCTAACCACTCACAGCGCGCCGCCGGTGCCAGTGCACGGCCCGGGCCAACCCTGACGGGGCCAGGCCGAACATCTCGTGGCAGACCCGGGTGAGGTGGGCGCTGTCGGCGAACCCGGCGGCGTGGGCGGCCTCGGTGAGTGTGCCGCCTAGCCGGGCGTGATCGATCGCGCGCTGCAAGCGCGCCCACCGCACATACGCGCGAAACGGCAAGCCGAGTTCGTCACTGAACAGGTGACCGAGTCGACTGGCCGAGATCCCCACGGCCGCGGCGAGCCGTTCCAGACGGACAGACTGGTCGAGCATGGTGGGTAACACCGCGATCGCCTGCCGCAGCGCGGGGTGCAACGACACTGGGGCAGGCGCGCCCGCCGGAGCCAGCGTGGCGAGAACCTGGTCGACCATCCCGCTGGCGGAGTCACCGACGGCGAGGCTGGTGTCGAGCAGCGGCTGCGCCGCGGATGCCCACGCGGCCACGGAGCCGACCGGCAACCCGGTGCGCCGTACCCGCGCGGTCAACGCCTGGCCCAGCGCCCCATCAGCATCAATCCAGGCCAGCACCCCCGCCCCGCCACCAGCGATCTCGTGTTCGGCCCCGGAGGGAATCACCGCCGCACGGCCCCGCCATTGGGCACCGGATCCGTCACACAGCCACACGAGTTCCTCGGTGGCCAGCACGAGCTGCACCGCCGCGTGCCGGTGCCGGTGCGCGTCGCCTACCTGACCGGCGTAAACCAACCGACCCGGCCGCAAAGCCACGGTGCCCTGCCACATCGTCAGCTCCGCGGCGTGCGGCCGGCACACGGCGCGGCGGACCACACCGCCCGCTCACCGACGGCGGCCACGGTCGCCCAGTGGCTGGCGGCGTCGGGCCCGAGAGTTCCCCGGCACGGTCTCGACCTGACTGGTTGATCGCCGAACCTCGATTCCATCATTTCTCCCTGCTATCATCGCCGTATGGCGATAAATACTAGGGACGGATGTCTCGCAGCGAGTGCGGTGGGTGCGGGCCTGGATCCCGCGGTCGCGTTGTTTCACAGCCTCTCGGACGCCACCCGGTTGGCGATCGTGCAGCGCCTGAGCGGTGGGGAGGCCCGGGTCGCCGACCTGATCGCTGAACTGGGGCTGGCGCAGTCGACGGTGTCGGCGCATGTGGCGTGCCTGCGGGACTGCGGGCTGGTGGTGGGCCGCCCGCAGGGTCGGCAGGTGTTCTACAGCCTGGCCCGCCCGGAGCTGATGGACCTGCTGGCCTCGGCTGAGACGCTGCTGGCCGCGACCGGCAACGCGGTGGCGCTGTGCCCGACCTACGGCACCGACACCACCGGCGACACCGAGAACGAGGAGGTCGTGCGGTGAGCGACGCCTGCGGCTGCGGCAGCGACGAACCCCGCACCGGCGAGGAAGAAGAGCACGAACCGGAACGGCTCTGGCAGGTCACCGAACTGCGCTTCGCCGCGATCGCCGGGGTGCTGCTGATCGCCGGATACGCGGTGGAGTGGGCCGGAGCGGGCTCAACACTGGCGCTCGCCCTGAAAGCGCTGGCCTTGGTCGCCGGCGCCTACACCTTCGTGCCCTCCACGCTGAAGCGGCTGGTCAAGGGCAAGATCGGGGTGGGCACCCTGATGACCATCGCCGCGGTCGGCGCGGTGATCCTGGGTGAGGTCGGCGAGGCCGCGATGCTGGCCTTCCTGTTCTCCATCAGCGAGGGCCTGGAGGAATACTCCCTGGCCCGCACCCGCCGGGGCTTGCGGGCGCTGCTGTCCCTGGTCCCCGAGGAAGCCACGGTGCTGCGCGACGGCAGCGAGACCGTGGTGGCTCCCTCGGAGCTGCGGGTCGGGGACCGGATGCTGGTCAAACCCGGGGAGCGCATCGCCACCGACGGCGTGATCCGCACCGGCCGCACCGCGCTGGACGTCTCCGCGATCACCGGCGAGTCCGTGCCGGTCGAAGCCAGTCCCGGCAGTGAGGTGTTCGCCGGGTCGATCAACGGCACCGGCGTGCTGGAGGTCGAGGTCACCACCACCGCCGAGGACAACTCCCTGGCCCGGATCGTGCGGATCGTGGAGGCCGAGCAGTCCCGCAAGGGCGCCAGCCAGCGCCTGGCCGACCGCATCGCCAAACCCCTGGTACCCGGCGTCATGATCGCCGCCGCGCTCATCGCGGGCCTGGGCAGCTTGTTTGGCGACCCGGGCACTTGGATCGAACGCGCCCTGGTCGTGCTCGTGGCCGCTTCGCCGTGCGCGCTGGCGATCTCCATCCCCGTCACGGTCGTCGCCGCGATCGGCGCGGCCAGCAAGCACGGTGTGCTGGTCAAGGGCGGCGCCGCCCTAGAGGCCCTCGGCCGCGTGCGGGGGGTGGCGCTGGACAAGACCGGCACCCTGACCCGCAACCAGCCTGCCGTGGTCGACGTCGCCACCACCGACGGGACCCCGCGCGAGCGGGTGCTGGAGCTGGCCGCGGCGCTGGAAGCCCGCAGCGAACACCCCCTGGCCCGCGCGATCCTCGCTGCCGTCGACGGCGAGACGATCACCCCCGCGGCCGAGGTGGAGGCGGTCACCGGCGCCGGGCTGACCGGCCAGCTCGACGGCCGCCCGGTGCGGCTGGGCCGCCCCGGCTGGCTGGAAGCCGGGCCGCTGGCCACCGACGTGCAGCGCATGCAGCAAGCCGGGTCCACCGCCGTGCTTGTTGAGGACGACGGCCGCGTGATCGGCGCGATCGCCGTCCGCGACGAACTGCGCCCCGAAGCCGCCGAGGTCATCACCCGGCTGCACTCCGGCGGCTACCACGTCGCCATGCTCACCGGCGACAACCACGCCACCGCCACCGCCCTGGCCACCGAAGCCGGCATCGACACCGTGCACGCCGAACTCCGCCCGGAGGACAAGGCCCGCATCATCAGCGAACTGGGCAGCCAGCGGTCGATGGCGATGGTCGGTGACGGTGTCAACGACGCCCCCGCCCTGGCCACCGCCGACCTGGGCATCGCCATGGGCGCCATGGGCACCGACGTCGCGATCGAAACCGCCGACGTCGCCCTCATGGGCGAGGACCTGCGGCACCTGCCCCACACCCTCGACCACGCCCGCCGCGCCCGCCGGATCATGCTGCAGAACGTCGGACTCTCCCTCGGGTTGATCATCGCCTTGATGCCGCTGGCGCTGTTCGGGGTGCTCGGCCTGGCGGCGGTGGTGCTGGTGCACGAGGTGGCCGAGGTTGTGGTCATCGCCAACGGGGTGCGCGCCGGCCGCGCCAAGCCCTTGGCGATCACCCCCGGCGACCGGCAGGCGCCGCTGGTCCCCACTGCGGCGGTGGGGGCGTCCTCGTGACCACCGGTCACCCCGCCCCCGCCACACGGGCACCCCGTGCACGACTCGCGCTGATCGGCGCGGTAGTCGTGCTGGCCGCGCTCGACCTGGGCCTGAAAGCCTGGGCCGAGCGCGGCCTGACCGACGGCCAGGCGGTGGATCTCGGGATCATCCAGCTGCGGCTGGCGTTCAACCCCGGTGTCGCGTTCAGCCTTGGCGACACCCTGCCCGCCTGGGTCGTGCTCACCGTGACCGGGTTGATCACCGCCGGGCTGGGCGTGTTCGCCTGGCGCACGACCCGCACCGCCACCCTGGCCCTGTCGGCGGCATTGGCGATGATGCTGGCCGGCGCGCTAGCCAACTTCATCGACCGTGTCGCCGACGGCGTCGTGACCGACTACCTGCACACCGGCTGGTTCCCCACCTTCAACGGCGCCGACGTGCTCATCACCCTCGGCGCGATCGCCCTCGTGCTCGCCACTATGCACGCCGAACGCACGGTCGAGACCGGTTCGGGGTGATCAGCTAGGACACAGCAAGGTGAGACGCGTCTGGTCCGCCGTGGGCTCGCGCGCTGGCTGGCCTGGTTCATCGTGGCTTGGGACGTCATTGTCATCCGCATCCAGCCGCTCCTGCGCACGACCTCGACGAGAGGGTGCTGGCCCGGCCCGACGCCTTGCCCGTGTAGCGACCCGCTGCCTGGGCTGCGGGTCCAAGGTCGCACTGCCGGCACCCTCACCTTCACCACCCCGACAGGCGAGCGGGTCACGATCGCTCCGCTCGTGCTCGGCTCGCTGATCGACCGCATCCCCGGGGGCTGAGATGTTCCTACTCGTGCAGACCACACCGAACAGCTTGCGGTTGCACACGGCGGCCGGCGCCGATGCCGACCCGGGTGTGGCAGGCGGTGAGCAGCCAGTTCAGCCCTTGCCGCCACTTCGACGACGTCACCGTGGAAGGCGTCGAGCAACGGGCGCAGCAGTCACCTGGCGGCGAGTACCGCAGGATCGTCCCGCTCCGGTGAACAACCGCCGCGAGCGTCGGGCGAGCTTGCACGTCGGTGGTGTCCGCAGTGCGGGGGTGTGGGTCAGGCACCGCCGACCAGCCTTTACCCTCATGCTCGTGCCTGACGGAACGAGCGCCCCAAGGGCCGTGCGAGCTGGCCTCGCGCGGCTCGTCGCCGTGCTCGCCGCGCTCACCTTGGTGGCACTGCTGCAAGGCGCCCTGTGCGGCAACGCGACGGCGATGGCAACGCCCTGCACCCCGGTGCTCGTCTCGGATGCTGAGCACAGCAGTGGCAGCACCCCGGTGCACTCCGCACCACAGCCCGCCGCGGACACAACCGGCGACTGCGTGTCGCTCTTGCTGTCGGGCAACCACCTTCCAGCGCCAACGCAGCCTGCCGCATGGGCCGCCCCGGCCGACACCACGGGATCACCAAATGATCTCGGTGGTGTTGTCGGACTGTGCCTGGCCATGCTGGCGGTGCTGTTCCTACTCGTCTGGCTGCTGCGGCCCGGCGCGGTCACCGCGCCACCACCGCCGACAACCCCGACGCGATTCGCGCACCGGACACGTACCGGCGCTCCCCGGCTTTCGCAACTCTGCGTCCTGCGCACGTAGACGACTCCACGCACGTCCCCACCCTGTCCAGGCAGGACATGCGGTGTCTGACGTCGAGTCGTTGGCCACGTTTGGCCTGCCCAGGTCGCCCGGAGGTACCTTCCCGTGAATCCTTTCCGTATAGCCGTCTTGTCACGCCGACGGCGGTCCGCCACCATGCGGTGCGCTCCCAGCCGCACGCCCCGTCGCCACTCTCAGCACTGGCGCACTAAGTTCCGCCGCAGGATTACCGGAGCCACCGCCGCTGTCGTTTTGGTGGTGGCCAGTGGCTGCGGCCCCGCAACCACTGGCAGCAGCTTCGAGTTCGCCTCCCCCGGCGGCCAGACCAAGATCTTCTATGATCCTCCCGAGCAGCGCGGAGCGGTGCAGCTGTCCGGGGAAAGCCTGACCGAGCCGGGCCGCGAGTTGTCCCTATCGCAATACGCGGGCAAGGTTGTGGTGCTCAACGTGTGGGGCTCTTGGTGCGGACCCTGCCGTACCGAGGCCGATGACCTGGAAACGGTCTATGCCAAAACCAAGGACAGCGGGGTGCAGTTCCTCGGCGTCAACGTCCGCGACGACCGCAGCGCCGCCCAGGACTTCATGACCAACTTCAAGGTCAGCTATCCCTCGCTGTACGACCCGGCCGGCCGGTCGCTGCTGGCGTTGAAGGGCTTCCCCCGCAGCGTGGTGCCCGCCACGATCATCCTCGACCGCAAGCACCGGGTGGCGGCGGTGTTCCTGACCGCTCTGCTGGAGTCCGACCTGCTGCCCGTGGTGCAGCGCATCGCCGCCGAACAACCAGCCGCCTCATCACCCACCACAGGGGGTCGGCCGTGACTCTCACCGACCTGGCCATCACGGGACCGCTGCTGCTGGCCGCGTTGGTGGCCTTCGCCGCCGGCGCCGTCTCCTTCGCCTCACCCTGCATCATCCCCCTCGTTCCCGGCTACCTGGCCTACCTGGCCGGACTGGTCGGCGCCGAGGCACCTGCGGTGCACGAGGCCGAAACGGCCGCGCGCCGCCGTGACCGCTGGCGGGTCGCCGGCGCGGCTCTGCTGTTCGTGCTTGGCTTCACCATCGTGTTCGGCGCGGCCGTGCTCACCGTGCTCGGCGTGTCGGATGCGTTGCTGGCCAACGAACCACTCTTGCAACGCATCGGCGGCGTGGTCACCATCGCCATGGGCCTGGCCTTCCTCGGCCTCATCCCCGCCCTGCAGCGCGACATCCGGCTGCGCCACCGTCCCCAGCACGGCCTGTGGGGTGCACCTGTGCTCGGCGCGGTCTTCGGCCTGGGCTGGACCCCCTGCCTGGGACCAACCCTGGCCGGTGTCATCGCACTGGCCAGCGGCACCGAGGCCGGACCACCGATCTGGCGCGGTGTCCTCCTCGTACTGGCCTACTGCCTCGGCCTCGGCCTGCCGTTCGTACTGCTCGCGGTGAGCGCCCGCTGGGCGGTCACCACCGCCGGATGGCTTCGCCGACACACCAGGGCTGTCCAGATCACCGGCGGGGTCCTGCTGCTTTGCGTCGGTGTACTGCTGGTGACCGGCCTGTGGGCCGACCTGGTCGCCGTGCTACGCGGCCCCATCGCCGGATTCACCACCCCGCTCTAACACCCAGCGGCCCGAATTCTTGAAGGAACGGTGTGCCCATGACCCGGAACATGAAAGCTTCGTCGGGCCATCCTCAGCTGTGGCACCATGTGCACTCCACAAGCCGAAATATTCGGATTTCCCAACCCCAACCCGCTGCTCGGAATCGCCGGTTTCGCCGTCGCCACCACCACTGGAGCCGTGCTGTTATGTGCTCGGGCGCGACGGCACCATCCGTCGCGCCCGAGCACCCCACGCCCTTCCACATTGTCGAGCAGTTCACGCAGACCCTGAGCCGCTCCCTTGCCGACGAGGACACCACCGGAACAGGGCAGAAATGAGCCAGGTGCTCCCCGCGCAGGGGTCGGGCGAGACCGGCACGCAGTCGACCGGCCGTGCGCGGGACGAGAGTGTCGGGGCTTCCCAAGTCAAGCGACGGTGGGTGGTCTCCATCACCAGCGTCGCTGCCGGGGGTCTGCTGCTGGCCGTCAGCTTCCCGCCCCGCCCGTGGTGGTGGCTGGCACCGGTGGCCTTCGCGCTGCTCGGCCTCGCCCTGCGCGGACGCCGCGCCCGGGCCGGTGCCGGCTACGGGTTCGTGTTCGGGCTGGCGTTCTTCCTGCCGCACCTTTTCTGGATCCAGGACTTCCTCGGCGCCGAACTCGGCCCCGTGCCCTGGCTGGCGCTGTCCACGGTGATGGCCGCCTTCGTGGCGGCCGCATGCGCACTGCTGCCCCTGGTCGGCCGGCTGCCCGCCGCGCCGCTATGGATGGCGCTGGTGTTCCTGGCCCAGGAAGCAGTCCGCTCCCGGTTTCCGTTCAACGGATTTCCGTGGGGCCGAGTCGCCTTCGGCCAGGTCGACGGCCCGTTCCTGTCCCTGGGGTCGATCGGCGGCGCCCCGCTGGTCGGCTTCGCCGTGCTACTCACCGGATTCGGGCTGGCCGCTCTGATCGCACACGTCCACGAGCACGGGCTTCGACCCAGCCCGGCGTGGTGTACACCAGTCTCGGCAGCCCTGGTGCCCGTCATCGCCGCGCTCCTGGTGTGGCCCACGGTCGGCACCGAACCGCAAGACGGCACCCGCACCGTCGCCGTTGTGCAGGGCAACGCCCCCAACATAGGACTCGGGCTACTCGGGCAACGCTCCACCCTGCGCCGCCACCACCTCCAGGCCAGTCAGGAGCTGGCGACCCGAATCCGTTCCGGCGCGCTGCCCCGACCGGACCTCGTGGTGTGGCCGGAGACCGCCACCGAGATCACCGGCCCCGATCAGGCCATCGACAACATCGTCGCCGACCTCGGCGCACCGACACTGATCGGGGCGCTGTACCAGCCGCCCACCGGGTCCAGCCAGAACGCGGTCATTGCCTGGGACCCTCACACCGGCCAGGGCCAGCGCTACGCCAAGCAGGAACTGGTTCCCTTCGCCGAATACATACCGCTGCGGTCCATCGCCGCCCTCTTCACTCCGTTCGCCGACACCACAGACCTGACCGCAGGCACCAGACCCGGCGTTCTCGACATCGCCGACACCACCGTCGGCATCGCCATCTGCTACGAAGCCGCCTACGACCACGTCTCCCGCGAAGCCACCAACCAGGGCGCCCAGCTCCTGGTCGTCCCGACCAACAACGCCTGGTACGGCCGCGGAGAGATGACCTACCAACAACTGGCCATGTCCCGTCTGCGCGCCGTCGAACACGGCCGAGCCGTGATCGTCGCAGCCACCAGCGGTGTCAGCGCGATCATCCGGCCCGATGGCAGTCTCGCCCAGATCACGGACATGTTCACCACCGCATCCCTGATCGAAGACGTTCCCCTACGCCACACCACAACCCTGGCCGACCGCCTCGGACCCTGGACCGAACGCGGACTGACCATCCTCGCCGTCGTCGGAATCCTGGCCGCAGCACACTCACACCAGCGTCCCCGTCACGTGGGCGAGATCTCCAGCGACGACGCCACCTCCTAGTAGACAAACGTGATGACTTATAGACGGACTGGTGACCCCGCTGCGGCGAGCACACAGTCGGGCGGACTCGTGCGGCACCGGCGATGCTGGCGGCTCGTACTCGAGCACAGGGCACAGGGTTATGGACGAGAAGACTGCCGTGGACCGCGGGTTCCCGCACCTCGAGCGCTGCGAAGGAGGCGATAACACCTCGCGGACACGATTCAGCGCATGAACCCTCAACACACGCTCTCGCCGATACCAGAATGCTTTGGCATCCACGGCGGCGTTGCGCGATGATCAACGCAATAGCAGGGGTACCCCAGCCGGAACAACACGCTCGGCGCGTCGTGCTCGACCACACGCGCGAGCAGGAACTCCTCCAGATCCTTCCACTCCGTCCGGCCCGCACGGGTCTGCTTCTGCGCCCCGTACCCGGCCAGATCCGCGATCGGAACACCCAGCTGCACCGCAACGCGCCCACGCCGTCCGGAACGAAACCCAGCCACGGCAACGTGCATAGCCGCCTGATCTCCTCATCAGAGAAGAACCTCGTGGACACCCCAGACACCACCCCACCCCCGAAACGATCAGTGACGGGCACATCCTCACCAACAACCTCCGCAGGCCAACACCGGGCCACCAGCCAAGCAGATCATCCACCAGCTACCACGACACCCTGACCAGCACCGACACGGCTAATCGATGCCCCTATGCGTCAAGCGGCTCGTAGTTCGGCGGCCTTGATTTGCTTGCTAGAGCGGTGTTATGGCTGGTGAGAGCCTTGAAGACTTCGCGCGCCAGGTAGCGTTTGAGGCACCGGATGATTTCCCGCTTGGACTTGCCCTCTGAGGTGCGTCGAGCGGCGTAGGTGCGGGTCCTGGCGTCGTTGCTCAGACGACCAATCGCGAACAGATGCAGAGCCCGGTTGACGTCCCTGTTTCCGCCACGGTTGAGCCGGTGGCGGTTGGTCTTGCCGGAGGATGCGGGGATCGGTGAGACGCCGCAGAGGTGCGCGAATGCTCCTTCCGATCGCAGGCGTTCGGGGTTTTCTCCGGCGGCCCGAGCAGCGCGGCGGCGATGTCGGTGCCCACGCCTTTGATCGCGACGAGGTCCGGGGCTGCCTGCTTGGCCAGTTCTGCGATCTGGCCGTCGAGAGCGTCGATCTCCGTGCTGAGCTGCTGATACCGAGTAGCCAGCGACTTCAGCGCGAGTTTGCAGGCTGCTTCCGGGCTGGTGATCGCGCCCGGTCGCATCCGCGCGGCGGTGACGACCAGCTGCGCCATGGACAGCTTCCGCAGACGGTCACGCAGCTGTTGAGGGGCGGTGATGAGCACGGCGCGGAGCTGGTTCGCAGTCTGTGTGCGGGCCTTCATCGCAGAACGGCGGGCGATCCGCAGCGTGCGGATCATCTCCACCGAGCCGTCGGCGGTCTTCGGCTCACCCAGCACAGTGCCGGATTGCACCACGCGGGCCGCGATTTCGGCATCAACCGCGTCGGTCTTGCCAGCGCGCCGGCGGGTTTGCCGGTTCGGCCGGACTACCTCGATGACCTCCAGGCTCTGCGTCCGCAGATGGCGGGCCAGACCGACGCCGTAGGAGCCGGTGCCTTCCAAGCCGAAGCAGTGCAGCACGCCGAATCCGGTCGCCCAGGACACGAGCTGGTCATGGCCGGCGGTGGTGGTGGGACCATTGTGGTGCCCAGCAGACGCCCGAACTGGTCCAGTGCTGCCGCAACATGGATCTCGGAATGCGTGTCGACTCCCACCGTCACGACAACGTCGGCATCCTGCACACCAGCGGGCACGTGTCCTCCTCGCAACTCGATGACCTTCCGGCCAGCACAACCGGTTGCGATGGAGGGCAGAACTACAGTGGGATCGCTCGGGCTCCTATCAGGCCACATCCTCGCCACCGGCCGCGCCGGTGGCACCCGCCCGACCGGTCGACGTATCGCTTACAAGGCACGACAGGCCCCTTGTTTTTCGAGTCAGACCGGCGGGCAAGCACCGGAGATCATCTTGCCTGTAGATGCTCCGCTTAGCGCTAATGGCTGTTCCGTTGTTCCCCGAGGCCGTACCCACACTGCCCGGCGGCACGCCTGTGGCGGCACGGCCCGCGCCGGTGGGGGCCTCGGCGTGACCCGCACCGAAACCCCGGTGACCTCGCGGTGAAAACCTGGACCACCCACGCGCTGGCCGACGGCCACTCCATCGACCTCGGACTGCTCCAGCTGCGCCTGGCCTACAACCCCGGCGTCGCCTTCAGCCTCGGCGCCACCCTGCCCAGCTGGATCGTGCTCACTGCCACCGCACTGATCACCGCCGGGCTGGCGGTCTTCGCCTGGCGGACCGCCCCCACCGCCAACCTCGCCACGCGTCTCGGCCTGGCCACCATGCTGGCCGGAGCCGTGGCCAACCTCGCCGACCGCGGCATCGACGGCGTGGTCACCGACTACCTACACACCGGCTGGTGGCCCACCTTCAACCTCGCCGACGCGCTCATCATCGGCGGCGCCGCGCTACTCATCCTCGCCGCGCTGCACACCACACCAGCATCCACACCGAAAAGGAGATGATCCTGATGCTGACCTACTGCTGCGACGACCCGGGCGGCCCGCCCGAGGCCTGCGGCTACAAATGCTGCTGAACCCACGCCCGGCCGGGCACCGCCACGGAAGGTCGTGGATGTGATACGGCCTTGGCCCGCTGCTAACACGCCCTTGCGTCCGTCTCGTCGGCTGGCGCTCCACCAGCGGCAGCCGGCAAAGAGCAGGCGGATACTGGTTAGCAGGCACGCTGACCGAGGAAGCCTCGGGCTCAGGGCGTGTTGCCCCAGGTAACGGCATGCAGGTGGAAGGCAGTCGCCGCGATGGGTTGCATGATGGGCGGTATGATGGCCGGGACACTCATCTGGGCGATCATTGGCCTGGTGGCGCTAGTGGTCCTTGTCGCTGGTGGCATGTGGGCTGCTCGGAGGCTGCTTGCACCCACTGCACAGCATCGTCTCACCCCGCCACCGCGCCCAGCCGAGCCGATTCGCGAGACATCGGTCCCCGACAGTCAACGTGCCGCGGATGTCGATCGGCAACAGGTCATCGAAACGCTGCAGACGCATGTCGCTGCCGGGCGGCTGACACTGGACGAATTCGAGCAGCGCAGCAATGAAGCCACTCAGGCACGCACCATCGGTGAACTGCGTGCCGTACTGGCCGACCTCCCCTATCAGGCTTTCCGGTAGCGGAAGCCAAAAATCAACTCTTGCGCTTTCACAGGTACGGTCAGAGACCATGGGGCTACTTCCGGTCGTGCGCAGGTGACCAGCGCTGACGTTGTTGTCTGTGTGCGCTACCGGAACGCCCAGCAGCATCACTCAATGGCTGGGTTCGCCCCTCATCACTTAACTTGCCATGGCTATGAGCGAGACAACACGGCCCCGTACGCGGATAGTGCACGAGGCGCACGCGCAGCTGCAGTCGCTGCTCGGCGAAGCATGGACGATCTCCTTCGACGAGCCCCGCAGGCTTGAGGAACGCGCCTCGCGCTGCCCTTCGCGTTCTCCAGTAGGCGGACCGTGTTGCCGATACCCCTGGGGTGACTGAATCCCGTCAATTTCGCCGCGCTCGTGAACGCCGTGCAGCCAAAGCGGACCGCGGCTTCCGAAACGCGGAGTGGAGATTGAGCTGTTCCGGACAGTATGCGACGACGATCCCGAGGATAGTTACGTGTCCTGGCACGCGGAGTGGAGCCTGCAAGGCAGCAGCAGCGGCACCGAGGACAACGACGAAGATCTCACCGTCCTGGTCGACGCGATCCTGGCCGATGTGCACCCGATGGCCGACCGATACGTACTACGGCTGGACCGTCGATGGAGACCTGGAGCAGAGTGGGACGGTCATCGACGCTATCGCTGAGCTGGGCGGGCAGTTGCCGACGGTGGTGACATGACCGAGTTACAGGTCTCCACCAGCCCGCGCATGACCTGGCTGTGGGCACCTGACGAACACGCAGCTCAGCGGGCACGAGAGATCACTAGCGGAAGTTCCGCGACGCATCGGGGCTAGGCGCTCGCGCTGGTCACGGACGTCGGCATCGGCGTGGAGGCTCTGGCGGCGTGTGAGGAGCTTGCTAAGGCCGGTTTCACCTTCACCTGGCACGGCTCCGAGCATCCAGCCACGGCCGGGCCCGCGACGTCAGCGCGGCGGTTCGGTGCGAACGTGCTCGATCACGTCACACCGGCAGCGTCCGCACAGAATGATGTCGACGTCGGCGACCACCTGGCCAGCGAGCTCGAAGCCACTTCGCGCCCCTGTTCGAACTGGCTGCAGAAATGACTAAGCCCCGCGGTGCCTAACCCGGCTCTCTCGAGCCGCGCCAGAGGACAGTTGCCGCGGGGCGATGCCCCTAGGATACGCATGTGACAGCCGGGGAGCAAACCAACACCGTGATGGCCGCCACCGCCCAAGGCGCACGTTCGACGCTCTCCATGGCCGACTTGCAATCATGGCTGAGTGCTCCCCGCTTGAATACCTACCTGGCTGCCTGCAACCAGGACCGCGACCTAGCGCTTGAGCTCTACTGCTGGAATAGCCAGCTGGCAGCCGCAGCTCTGGTCGACACCTGCCACCTCGAGGTAGCCCTACGTAACGCCTACGACCGCGAGCTGAGCAAGCGCTTCCCGAACTGGTCGGTCGATCCCGACAGCGACCTGTTTCGCCGGACACAGGGCCATGGCCGGGCAGTCACCAAGCAGGTCGAGCTGAACAAAGGCAGCGTGGCGGCGCTCACCGCAGCGAAGCGTGGCCTCGGCGCGACCCCGAACCACGGCAAGGTCCTCGCGGCCACGACGTTCGGGTTCTGGGTCAAGCTCACCGACCGCGACCGGACCGCCACGTTCTGGACGCCGATGCTCCGGCGTGCTTTCCACGGCACCCCCACGCGCGGCGAAGTCCACGAGCGGGTCGCCCGCATCAACAAGTTCCGCAATCGCCTCGCCCACAACGAGCCGGTCTTCTCGACAACCTCCGGTCTTCATGACCGATTACGCGACATCGAGGAGCTCTTCGACTGGGTCGCACCGTCGGCCGCCGCCCACGTTCGCGCGACCTCCACGGTGCCGTCCCTCATCGCCCAGTGCCCGGTTTCCGGCTTGCTGTGAACAGCGATTCCGGCCGGATTAGCTGGCGGCCGCAGGTTCGGTGAACTGAATGGAAGCCGTGACCTCACGGGTGCAAGTAAACCGAGGCTTGAGCCTGGTGAGCTCTCACCCGCACCTGGTGACCCGTCGATCACGAACGGCGTGCTTGCCTACCGCATCGGTTGTGCCACATGTATGTAGTACGAACGGTCTTCGTACTCATCGAAGGTGAGACCCAGCTCCTCCCATATCGACTTGATCGCGACCTCTCCAAACCTGGCCACGGCCAGATCCGCAGCGGCGAAGTCTTCGCGTGAGGGCAGTAGGGATGTGTCGTGCACTGCGGTCAGAACTTGTGTCCACGCAGGTTCAAGGTAAAGGCTGGCGCCTGGGTTGCTGGTCATCATCGGACCCGCGAAGGGCCCACCAGTTTGGGAAGCGTCCTCGCAGGCTTGCGCGTGGGCGAGGAGGGTGAAGACCTGGTCGGTCTCCGTAACCACTTGCCTCCACAGGGCGTCGAGGCTCGTCCGGCATTCCCGATAGCTCTGGACAAGGTCAGGCCAGCCAGGGTGAATATGCGAGTCCAGGACCTGTGCGAGTTGCTCACGGTAGTCCTCGACACCAGCCCATATGTGTCCCTGGTGGAGCCGAACCCGTTCGCCATCCTGTTCGGCAGAAGCGAAGTGGCCGAGAATGATGCTCGCGATTCGGTCCGCGCGGTACTCATCGGTTGCCGTACGTGTGATGCTCCTGGCCAATTCCGTTGGAGTTTCTGAGGGGAACGGCACGTCATCGAGCACACCCGAATCGGCACGCATGCGGTTGATCAGCGGGTGGGTGAGTTCGTGTGCCAACACGAAGATCGAGTGCGCGGTGGTCTGCTCATCAACCGCGGTGCTGAGCACGTTGTGGTTCACAACGATCGTTACCCGGGACGAGTCCGCGCTCTGTGCGATGTTTTTGGCCACGGCCGTCCCGCCGAGTCGATCAGCCCCGTACGTGACTGTTTGCCCGCCATCTACTCGGGCTACATCGAGGATCTCCTGCGTGGTTGCGACGAAGTCCGGGGTCCAGAGGAGATCGACCTCGACATCCGGCATCTCATCCTCAGCGAGCCCTGCGATCAGTTGGTGCACTGAGTCGGCATACGTCGCCAAACCAAGGTCGAGATCGGAAACGCGGCTGGTGTCCTGCCGCATGATGTGAGGCACGGGAACGACTATGCCACCTCGATCTGACATCACAGGCAGCACGCACGAGACCCGACCATCTTGGGGCCGACCAGATGTCTAAGCTGCTAAGCACTCGCCCCAGCCTCTGCGTCGTTAGAAAGTCTGGCTCCCTTTACGATCGGTCGATGCCGCGCGACCCGCTGGTTCACTTCTGCGCGCAGATCACAAATGCGGCAGCAGTCAGCAGCGCCAGCATCCCCCGCGGTGCGGCGGGCCTTGTCAGTGGATCAGACACGTCTTTTCCTTGGGCGGAGAGTTTCTGGACAAGGAGCGTTTTCCATCCTGTTGAGGATCAGGCTGGCAGGATGACGGCGTGGTGCCGCTGGAATGGGTGAAGCTCCTGGTAGACGGGCGATTGCTGAGATCAACTCGTCCGACCAGGAGCTTCAGAGTGCTTGTCTACCACTCGTCGATGCCCGTATCCAAGCGTGCCCTGCAGGTTTTTTCTGACGCGCTCCGTCATCGCCGCGCGGTGATGGGAAGTCGGTGGCGGCGGCTCTCGGCTGGCGAGCAGGCGTTGCTCGTGCTCGCGTACTTGAACAAGGGCGAGACCTACACCGCCCTGGCCAGTGGGTTTGGAGTAGGCACCACCACGGTGTTCCGCTACGTCCACGAAGGCACCGACGTTCTTGCCGCCACCGCGCCGACGCTGGACAAGGCGCTCGATGTCGCCCGCCGCAAGGCATTCGTCGTCCTCGACGGCACGTTGTTGTCGATCGACCGGGTCGGCACGGCCTCGGGCTATGACCGCGCGTTCTTTTCTGGCAAGCACAAACGGCACGGCGTGAACGTGCAGGTCATCGCAGACCCTGCCGGCAGATTGATCTGGGCCTCACCCGCACTTGCCGGAGCACGGCACGACATGGGCGCCGCTCGCGAGCACGGCCTGATCGACAGGCTCAACACCATCGGGGTCCGTGTCATCGCTGATACCGCCTACCAGGGTGGCGGGCCCACGATCCGGGTTCCGCAGCGCCGACGCGCCTCGACCCCGACACCGGCCGCTACCGGCGCCTGTCTCGCGCACAAAAGCAAGTCAACGCCGCACACGCCCGCCTGCGTGGTCCGGGCGAACGGGCCAACGCGCAACTCAAGTCCTGGCACATCCTCCGCAAGATCCGCAGCTGCCCCAGTCGAGCAACTGACCTGGTCAAAGCCGTGACAGCGCTCATCCAAATCAGCTGAAACCAAGATGGAAAGAGCTCAAGGTCTTCCGCTGCTGGCGCGCAGGTCGATCCCTGCGCGCCGGCAGCGGGTGATGTCAGGAGAGATCTGGTGTTGTCGTGGCCGGTCAGGGCACCGCCGGTTCGGGGGACTGCTGGCCTGCTGCGCTGCGGGAGCGGCCGACGCTGGCGATGGCGTTGGTCAGCAGGGAGGGGCGGGTGCCGAAGGAGTTGAGGAAGATCGTGGTCACCGAGGCGGCCATGGCGATCATGGCCCACACCGGGGAGATCAGCCCGGTGGAAGCCAGCGGGATGCCCAGGCCGTTGAAGGTGAAGGCCAAGCCCACGTTGGCCCGGGTGCGCCCGTAGGCGCGGGTACTGATCTCCCGGGCGTCGAGCACCGCGTGGACGTCTTCGCGCAGGAGCACGATGTCGGCGGATTCCACGGCGATGTCGGTGCCGCCGCCGGCGGCCAGGCCCACGTCGGCCTGCATCAGGGCGGGTGCGTCGTTGATGCCATCGCCGACCATGGCTACCCGGGTGCCGTCGGCCTGTAGCTCGCGCACGATTGCGGCCTTGCCCTCCGGGCGCACCCCGGCGTGGATCTCGGTGATGCCGAGTTGGTCGGCGACGTGGCGGGCGGCGCGGTGGTTGTCGCCGGTGACCAGCACCGGGTCCATCCCCGCTTGACGCATGGCCGCGACCGCTTCGGCGGCGTCGGGCCGCAGCTGGTCGCCGAGTGCGAGCGCGCCCCGCAGCGCCTGGTCGGCGGCCACCACGATGACGGTGTGCCCGGTGGCTTCCTGTGCGGTGATCCAGTCTGACATTCCGGTCAGGTCCACGCCGGTGTCGGTGAGCAGTCCTGGGCGGCCCACCAGGACGTGCTGGCCGTCGACGGTGGCGCGCACCCCGGAGCCGGTCATCGACTCGAACTCATGCGCCTGGCCCACGGTCACGCCGGCGTCCTCGGCGGCGGTCACGACGGCGCGGGCCAAGGGGTGTTCGGAGTGGTGCTCGGCCGCGGCGGCCAGTGCCAGTAGCCCGGCGGTGTCGCCGTCGGCGGCTTCGACAGCGCGTACGGTGGGGCGGCCTTGGGTGAGGGTGCCGGTCTTGTCCAGCACGACGCGGCGCACCAGCCGGAAGGTCTGGAACGCTTCGCCGGTGCGCATGATGATGCCCCGGTCGGCGGCGTGCCCGGTGCCGCGCACGATCGCCAGCGGCGCGGCGATCCCGACCGCGCACGGGTAGCCCATCACCAGCACCCCGAGTGCGGCGAACACGGCCCGGTGCACATCCGGCTGCCCCGAGATCGCCCAGCTAGCGCCCAGCCAACCCAGGAGAGCGATCGCGGAGACGGTGAGCACGGTGGGGGTGTAGACGCGCAGCACTTTGTCGACCAGGTGCAGGATGCCGGGCTTGAGCGCCCGGGCGTCCTCCACGTGACGTACCACCTGGGCCAGGAATCCTTCCGCCCCGGTGGCGGTGACCTCGATCAGCAGGCTGCCGGTGCCGTTGATCGCCCCACCCACGACCTCCTCGCCCACTCCGCGCTCGACAGGCACTGGTTCCCCGGTAACCAGGGAGAAGTCGATGGCCGAATACCCGGAGCGGATGCGCCCGTCCAGCGGGATGCGCTCGCCGGGCCGCACCCGCACCAGCTGACCCACCTCAACCTGCTCGACGGGCACCTCCGACTCGCTGCCGTCGTCGGTGACCAGGCGGGCCAGGTCGGGCTGTAGGTCCAGCAGCTTCTTGATCGACTGGCTGGAGCGGGTCTTGACCAGCAGCGACAGCCACTCCGAGAAGATGTGGTAGTTGGCCACCAGCACCGACACAGCGAAGAACGCCGCCGTGGGATAGCCCGGCAATATCCCGGTCAGCCCGATGATCCCGCCGGCGATGCCGGCGAACGCG
Source organism: Saccharomonospora cyanea NA-134 (assembly GCF_000244975.1). Lineage (NCBI taxonomy): Bacteria > Bacillati > Actinomycetota > Actinomycetes > Pseudonocardiales > Pseudonocardiaceae > Saccharomonospora > Saccharomonospora cyanea. Next base: position 2,756,016 of record NZ_CM001440.1, read on the forward strand.
CCGATCTCCAGCAGCACGTGCTGGTTGAGAATCCCGCGCCGCGCGGACTGATAGGCCATCCGCAGGATGTGCGCAGCCACCCCGACCACGACCCCGACGGCCAGTGCCCCGGCCACCCAACCGACCACAGGCGGCCCTAGCACCCCGGTGGCGCGGGCCGCTAAAGCCGCCACCCCTGGCGCCACGATCCCGGTCGCCCCGAATAGGGCCTTGACCGTACCGGCAGGGCGTAGCAGTGCATACGACAGCGGCACCATCAGCACGATCACGCTCAACGGCACCAGCACCGACCAGATACCGGTGACCTCGGCGATCAACCCGATCGCCGCCAACGATGCGGCGATCGCGGCCAACAACCGGCGGCCTTCGCGGACCAGATCACGCTCCTCGTCTTCGAAGGGGCGCAGCTTACGCGGGTCGTACAGCTCATAACCGATATCGCGCAGCGTGCCCAAGATCCGCTCAGGCTCGACAATGGCTGGGTCGTAGTCGACCAGGGCCTGCTCGTGGGTCAGGCTCACCGCCACCGTGCCCACACCCTCCAGCCGGCCCAAGGCTTTCTCGATCGTGCCGGTGCACAACGAGCAATGCAGCCCCGAAATCCGCGCCCGAATCCGCTCATGCCCCGGCGTAGGGCTGGACTCCGCCGCCCACAACTCCGGCTGTGCCGCGACCGCGGTGCTCACCGTCCCGTCCCCTCGACCACCTCGTAACCGGCGGACTCCAACCGCTCGGCCAGCACACCGCGATCGAGCAGCGCCGAACCGACGTGAACCCGCACCGCCCCAGTGGTGTGATCCGCCGCGACCTCCCGCACCCCCTCAACCCGGCGCAGCACCGCGCCGATCCGCTGCTCGCACCCGCCGCACGACATCCCCGATACCCGCAACACCAGCGTGTCCACGACCACGCGCTCCTCTCTTCTGACCTGCGGTTTTTGCCCTCGTGCCACACGCTAGAACCTTGCCCTAGGGGTAAGGTCAAGGAAGAACTCACCCGTGAAGGAAGCCGTAATGGACATGACCGTGGGAACCGCGGCCAAAGCTGCCGGCGTCAGCGCGAAAGCGGTCCGGCTCTGGGAAGCCAAAGGACTCCTGCCACCCGCCGAACGCACCCAGGCCGGCTACCGCCTGTTCAGCAACAACGACGTCGCCGTGCTGCAGTTCATCCGCCAGGCCAAAACCCTCGGCCTGACCCTGCCCGAGATCAAAAACATCATCAACCTGCAGCGCGACGGCGCCACCCCATGCGGGCACGTCACCGAACTCCTCGACACCCACATCGCCGACATCGACCGCACCCTCGCCGAGCTCCGCCAGCTCCGCCGCTCACTGGCCAGTGCCCGCCAGGCCGCCCGAGACAGCCAACGCCGCGGGGAAAACGCCGTCGTCTGCCGCATCATCGAAAACCACACCAACCCCGACAACAGCCAACGCCGGGACCCTTGAACCACCTGTTCAGAAAAGGAACGTTTCTCAACACGCAGCTCGACCAGGCCGCCGACCGGGCTCCAGACCGGCTCCGCAGTGCCGGAAAAACGTGTTAAATCGGGGTATCCAACAACCTGATCAGGACCCTTTGTCGTACAGTCGGGCTGCTCGCGATCATGGAATGTGCCCGATGATCGACACCCCAGCTGACCTCGTTTTGGACGGCGACCCGCTCGACGCGATCGGCGGCGGCGCCCACGTCGGCTACGCCGGGTCTCCACCCGGGATCAGAGCCTGCGCCGCCAGGGCGACGCCCTCACCGGCGCCGAATGCATCCGGGTGTTCGAGGAAAAGCTGTTCGGCAAGAACGCCGAACGACCCGAGCTGTGGGCGTGCCTGACTACCTCCGCGAAGGCGACACCTCGTCGTCCTGGAGCTCTCCCGCCTCGGCCGCAGCCTCGCCGACCTGCTGTCCCTGGTCAGCGAGCTGCGTCGCCGCGGGATCGGATTCACCTCGCCGCACGAGAACCTCGACACCACCACCCCAGGCGGCCGCCTGGTCTTCCACGTCTTCGCCGTGCTGGCCCGAGTTCATCCGCGAACTCATCACCGAAGGCACCCGCGAAGGTCTAGCAGCCGTCCGCGCCAACGGCGTCCGCCTCGGCCGGCCACCAGCCCTGCCGGAGCCCGCTCCCATCGCGTGCACGTTGACCGCCGAAAACCAGGCCGCACGCATCGCCCAATGGCGGCAACTGCTCGCCGGAGCCGAACGGGAAAACGTCGACGACGGCCTATTGTTCCGCCTGCCCACCGAACGGGCCGGGCCAGTGGCCGAGCTCGCCGCTGCCGAACAACGTTGTTGCGCCTTCTTCAAATTCGCAGTGCGGCTGCGAGACGGTCGGGTGGAGCTGAAGGTCCACGCCTCACCCGACGCCGCGCCGCTGCTGGCCGAGGTGTTCGGCACCACCGACTGACTACCCTCGACGTGCGGCCTTCAGCCGCTTGCGTCGTCGTCCGAGAGAGATTCGTCGTGCTTGTCCTGCGTTCAATCGTGCTGTTCGTGCTGGCTGCCATCGCAGAAATCGGTGGCGCCTGGCTGGTGTGGCAAGGTGTCCGGGAACACCGAGGATGGATATGGATCGGCGCGGGAGTGATCGCCCTCGGCCTGTACGGGTTCGTGGCGACGTTGCAGCCCGACGCCCACTTCGGGCGCATCCTGGCCGCCTATGGTGGCGTGTTCGTCGCCGGATCGCTGGCTTGGGGCATGATCGCTGACGGCTATCGACCCGACCGATTCGATGTCATCGGCGCCTTGATCTGCCTGGCCGGAGTCGCGGTCATCATGTACGCCCCCCGCGGCTGACATTCCTATTCCCGGTGCTGTAGGACAGCAACTCAGCGTGCGTTGGTGAGCGCCTGGACGAGTTGTTCCACGGTGGGTGCGCCGGCAAGCCCCGCTGGCGTGGCGTACATGCGGCAGGACAACCCATGGGTCTGGGGCGGTGAGGGAAAAGGATCGAGCCCGTCGATGAGGATGGTGGGCGATCCAGGGAAATGCAGCGCTTCGGCCTCCGCTTTCGTCTCGACGGTGCGGTGATAGATCTCCAGTGGGGCGAGGCCCGCGGCCGCGAGGGCCTCGCGGAGACGTTCCTCGGCGAGGCGCCAGTTCGGGCATCCATCGAAATAGAACAGCTCAACCTTCACAGTTGCCATGATGCCCCGGCAGAGCAGCCCCACTGCCGCTCCTGCGACGAACACCATCGGCGGCGACTGGCGTCTGACCGCAGGTGCGGCATCGTCGTCAACAGTCATCGTGTTCCTTCTCTCCGGCACCGACTATGGTCGCCCGTCGCATACTGCTTCCAGGCATCTCCGGATTCGGCGGCCAGCGCCTCGGCCGTGACGAGATGGTCGCCGTGTCAGTCGCCGCGACCTACGCGACGCGCGCACGCCCGGGCGCTGAGGCGAGCCTCAGTTCGGTCGTGCCAACCTATAGGCGGGACCGGGAGGACAGGTCATGCAGCGCCAGGTCGTGCACGAGCAGTGGGAGCAAGATCGCGCCGCCTTCCACGAGCTGGTCGCGGCCGCGACAGTTGAGGACCTGCGCCGACCGTCACGTGGCACCCGGTGGACCAACCAGCAGCTGTTGTTCCATCTGCTGTTCGGTTATCAGGTGGTGCGTGCTCTCCTCGTGCTCGTGCGCGCCTTCGGGCGCCTGCCCGACCCGATCAGCCGCATATTCGCCTGGTCGCTGAACTCGGCCACCGGGCTGTTCCACATCCTCAACTACTGGGGGTCTTGCGGTGGCGGTCTGCTCACCCCGCGTCTCATGGACGCATGGTTCGACCACATCATCGCCGCGTTACACCGCAGCCTCGACCGGGCGAGTGACGCGGAGCTAGCGCGCGGGATGCACTTTCCGACTCGGTGGGACCCGTTTTTCCGCGACCACATGACCCTTGCCGACGTCTACCGCTATCCAGCGAAGCATTTCGCCTTTCACCGAGCACAGCTCACCCTCGGATCTGCGGGTATTTAGTGACGGTGCGCTCGGAGCGCCGCGTAGCAGTTCCAGGGGCCACCAGCGTGTTTGTTCCGTCGTTCTGTGGACCGACGCGGACAGGCGTAGCAGGATGCCGAGCGCGGAGATGGTCGCAGTAAAACCGGAGACGAACGGGACGCCCATCCGCATCGGCTACGCCCGCTGCTCCACCGCTACCCAAGAACTACAGTCCCAGCTCGACGCGCTCGCGGCCGCGCACTACACGCGGGTGTTCTCCGAGGAGATCAGCACCCACATCAAGATCCGCCCCGAGTTGGAAAAGGCACTCACCCTCGCCCACGAGATCAAGACCGCCGCACCAGACCAACCGGTGCTCCTGACAGTGCACGAGACGAAACGCCTCGCCCGCAACGCCACCGAGCTGATGACCCTTTCCGCCCAGCTCCAGAACGCCGGGGTGCGGCTAGAGGAGCTGCTCACCCGACCACTGACGGGATCTACGACCCGCGCGGCATGGGCTCCATGCTCTTCGCCGTGCTCGCCGTCACCACCCAGTTCGACCGCGACTACATCCACGAGAACCCTCGAAGGTAAGTAAGCCGCCACCGCACACGGCAACCACGGCGGCACCCGAAAGTCATCGACGAAGAGATGCTGGTTCTTCGCCCGCGCCCCGCGACAAAGGCACCCAGATGCCCGACATCGTCAAGAAACTGACCCACCAAGACCGGCCAGCACCCCTCAGTCGCCTCGCTCTACCGCGCCCTCGCCAACATGTCCCGCGTCAAGAATCTGGCTCAGTTTTCTTGGATGAAAGTTGTGCTTGTTGATCTTGCTGGTGGATCTCGATCGGTCGTTGCATGCCGAGTGCCTCGTGGGGGCGGATGTGGTTGAACACGTGCCGGTAGCGCTCGGCCTCGGCGGCGAGGGTCTGCCCGTCGTCGATCTCCATCCGGTAGAGGTGCTCGTACTTCAGCGATCCGAATGCCCGTTCCCGCACGCCGTTCTGGCCGGGTGAGCGACGCCGAGTGCGGATGTGGAGCAGCTCGGGGCGAGAGGCGATGAACGCGGCGAACCTGCTGCCTTTGAAGGCGCCACCGTTGTCGGTGACCACCTTGATCCGCTTGATGTGCCCGGTCTCGGGGTTGGTGAGCTGCTCGGCCAACGGCACGCCACCGGCCAGCCGCTCGGCCTCGGCGATCGCGATCCGGACGGCGAGCTCGGCATCGGCGGCGTTGCAGGTGGTCGCGAGGTGCCAGCCGAACTCGTACTTCGAGTAGTAGTCCGCGCACCCGGCGATCCGCCAGATCCCACCACGGGTGGTCTCGAACTCAGAGAAATCCAGCTGCCACACCTGATTCGGCCCCGTAGGCGGCTCGGCGAACGCAGCCTTACGGGCCTTGGCTAGCTCTCGTCGTTCAGCCTGATATTTCGTGGACTGCAACAGATTCCGCCGCCGCATCGCCCGCTCCACGGTCGAAACGGACACCTCGTGTCCATCGGCGCGCATCAATGCGTGGATCTTGCGGTGTCCCCACGCCGGCCAGGCCTGGGCATACTTCTCCACGACCGGCTCGAACGCCTCGACCGCCGGTGCCGGCCATGGGCCCTTCGGCGGGTTCCCGGCGCGCTGTTTGCTGATCCAGCGGGTATAGGTGCGGCGCGGGATGCCGATCAAGGCCGTGAACCTCGAGACCGGCATCGCCGCGTCTTGGCGAATCACCTCGAGGTCCTCGAAGGGGCCAGCCGCTCCGCGGAGCGCTTCCACACCCGCAGCTCGACATGCGCCTCGCCCAGTGCCGTGGTCAACTCGTCGATCTGGGCCTGCAACTGCTCCTCACGACTCGAGGGACCGGCCTTACCGCCCTCGGCAACCCCGGCCCGGCCGCCCTCGAGGAACTGGGCCTTCCACCGCGACACCGACTGCTCCGAGACCTTGTTCCGCCGAGCGGCCTCGGCGATCGTCATCTCCCCGGACAGCACGCTCAGCACGATCCGGATCTTGTCCTCCACCGGGAACACCGGGGGACGGCTCATCGTCATACCTCCTGCTCAGGAACCTACATAACCCCTGAGCCACAAAGTCTGACGCGCGACAATACGACGAGATGCTCTCGCAGCACGGCGCGAGGCTCTCGGCTTCACCCAGGAAACCCTCGCCCAGGAGCTTGGGGTGGAGCTCTCGACAACCTGACCTCGCCTGCGAGTGGGCCGCTCACCTGGAAGGGAGGGACGACCGACGAACGTTCAGCGGGGTCGCCGACGGTGCTCATCACGGGCTGCTTCCTGTCGTGCCCGTGACCCTACTTGGTCAGGGCGCGCAGGCGGTGGTGAGCGCGGCGGCCTGATCGGCCCTGGTCTGCAGCCAGGCGGCTGGAGCACTGGTGAGGGTGTCCAGGGTGGCCGTCTGCAGGGTGGCGGCCAGGTCGGTGATGGCGCGGCCGATGTCGGTGTCGCTGGTGGTCGCGGCCAGGTCGGTGAGCTCGGTGGCGGTGGTGTGCGCCTGGTCCAGTGCGGCCTGCGGTGCGCTGAGGTCGGGCGGGTTGGCGACCAGTGCCAGCGCGTCGCTACACACCTCGGCGGCGGCGACCGCGCCGGTCACGGTGTCCGCGGCCGAACCGGCGGTGTCGCCGGCCTGCTGGACAGCGCCGCAGCCGCTGATCGCCGCCACGACGCCCACGCCGAGCAGCACAGAGGTCCATCGAGTCGAGATGCGCATGAGCGGGTTCCTTTCCGGATGGGCTGGGTCTGTGGGGTGGTGCCGCCCACCGCTGGTGGGGGGAGTGAGCGGTGGGCGGCACCGGGGCGGTCGACGCGCGTCAGTCGCGCGTCGACAGGCCAGTGGGCGAGGACGGGGCCGTCTCGGCTGCGGCCGCCCCGGTTTGGGCTGGCTCGGTCGTGACCGTGTCGGGCTCCGCACCGGCCAGCGAATCGGCAGAGGCAGCCGCTGGGGTGGCCGGGGTGGTGCGGGTGCGGATCCAGCTGGCCGTGACGGCGACGGCGAGCAGGAGGGCGACCACGGCCAGCGAGAACCAGGTGGGGATCTTGTAGAGGTCGAGCAGCAGCATCTTGATGCCGACCCACACCAGCACCAGGGCGAGGCCTAGCTTGAGGTAGATGAAGCGGTGCATCAGGTCGGCGAGCAGGAAGTACATGGCGCGCAGGCCCAGGATGGCGAAGGCGTTGGAGGTGAACACCAGGAACGGCTGCTGGGTGATGGCGAAGATCGCCGGGATGGAGTCGACGGCGAAGACGATGTCGGTGACCTCGACCAGCACCAGCACCGCCAACAGAGGGGTGGCCACCCAGCGCCCGGCCTGGCGCACCAGGAACTTCTGCCCGTGGTACTCCTCGGTGGTGGGGATGACCTTGCGGAACAGGCGCAGCACGACGCTGCGGTCGGGGTCGATGGTCTCGTTGCGGTGCACGGCCATCCGGACACCGGTGGCGACCAGGAAGGCGCCGAACACGTACAGGATCCAGGCGAAGGACGCGATGAGCACCGAGCCCGCGGCGATGAACACCGCCCGGAACACCAGTGCGCCGAGCACGCCGTAGAACAGCACGCGGTGCTGGTACTCGCGGGGAACGGCGAAGTAGCCGAAGATGATCGCGAAGACGAACACGTTGTCCACCGCGAGGGACTTCTCGATCACGTAGCCCGCGAAGTACTGGGCGGCGAACTCGCTGCCCCACGCCCACCACACGATCGCGCCGAACCCGAGGCCGAGCGCGACCCACACCGCCGACCAGGCGGCGGCCTCGCGGACCCCGACCACGTGTGCGCGGCGGTGGGCGAACAGGTCGATCGCGAGCATCACCAGGATCACGCCGAGCACCGCGGCCCACGCCCACAACGGAACAACCACAGTCAAGCACCTCCGGTCACGTCGAGTGAAACCGGAGGTCTCCCCAACCGCCAGAGCACGTGCGCTGGGTCCGGTGGCGCCGGGACCGGGCAGCCATCGAACTGCCGTAATGACGATCCCGGACGTGGTGGGTACTCCCCTCCGCACCACCAGAATGACGAAGTACGGTTCGCCTGTCAAGGCTTGACTGGCGAACCGTACTTCGTCAATCTGGAAATGAGGCCAGCGCGCGGCCTCCTCGATCCGTGCCGTGGAAAGCAGGTCCGCTGATGCCCGCCCAGTGCACAACCCTCGTCTGCGTCGTCGACGCCACCGATCCCGCGCCGGCCGCCGAGCTGCCCGCGGCGGTCGAACTGATCGCCGACCACGGCCACCTCGTGCTCGCCGTGCTGCACCCGCCGCCGGGGCTCACGCTCAACGCGCGGCTGATCGCCTGGCAGCAGGTCCGCCGGGAGCAGGTCACCGCCGCGGCGCTCGCTCCCGCGCTGTCACGGCTCCCGTCATCCGGGCTGGCCGAGCGGGGCGTGCGGATCCACACCACCGCGTGGCATCACCGTCGCGGGCCGGGCGGCCGGCATCGGCGCGTGGCCGCCGCCCTGCTGCGACTGTGCCGAGTGCACGACGCCGACGTGCTCGTGTTGCCCGCCCATCCTCGCGCCGAGCTCCTCACGCCTGCGACCTGCCAGTACCTGCTCGGCCTCACTCAACCTCGGCTGCGGATCCGCCGCGCAGACGAGCACACCCTGCCCGACGCGATGCTGGTCTGATCACACCCGGTCGAGCAGCTCCCCGCCGATCCGGACCCCGCGCCGACAGCGGCATCGAGAGTGGAAGGAATGCCTTATGGTCGGCCCCATGCGGCCTGCCGAACCCCCACCCGACCACGCCCTCCCCACCCCAGCGGGCTCGGATCCCACCGACTCCGGCACGGTGGATTCTGGCGTGGTGGATGCTGGTGCGGAACCGGCCGACGCCGCCGCGTCGCAGACGCCAGGGTCGTGGATGTTCCTGAGCAACCACGCCCACGTGCTGCTCTGCCTGGCCGCCGACCCGCACCAGACCCTGCCCGTCATCGCCCAGAAGGTCGGCATCACTGTCCCGCGTCAAGAATCTGGCTCAGTTTTCTTGGATGAAAGTTGTGCTTGTTGATCTTGCTGGTGGATCTCGATCGGTCGTTGCATGCCGAGTGCCTCGTGGGGGCGGATGTGGTTGAACACGTGCCGGTAGCGCTCGGCCTCGGCGGCGAGGGTCTGCCCGTCGTCGATCTCCATCCGGTAGAGGTGCTCGTACTTCAGCGATCCGAATGCCCGTTCCCGCACGCCGTTCTGGCCGGGTGAGCGACGCCGAGTGCGGATGTGGAGCAGCTCGGGGCGAGAGGCGATGAACGCGGCGAACCTGCTGCCTTTGAAGGCGCCACCGTTGTCGGTGACCACCTTGATCCGCTTGATGTGCCCGGTCTCGGGGTTGGTGAGCTGCTCGGCCAACGGCACGCCACCGGCCAGCCGCTCGGCCTCGGCGATCGCGATCCGGACGGCGAGCTCGGCATCGGCGGCGTTGCAGGTGGTCGCGAGGTGCCAGCCGAACTCGTACTTCGAGTAGTAGTCCGCGCACCCGGCGATCCGCCAGATCCCACCACGGGTGGTCTCGAACTCAGAGAAATCCAGCTGCCACACCTGATTCGGCCCCGTAGGCGGCTCGGCGAACGCAGCCTTACGGGCCTTGGCTAGCTCTCGTCGTTCAGCCTGATATTTCGTGGACTGCAACAGATTCCGCCGCCGCATCGCCCGCTCCACGGTCGAAACGGACACCTCGTGTCCATCGGCGCGCATCAATGCGTGGATCTTGCGGTGTCCCCACGCCGGCCAGGCCTGGGCATACTTCTCCACGACCGGCTCGAACGCCTCGACCGCCGGTGCCGGCCATGGGCCCTTCGGCGGGTTCCCGGCGCGCTGTTTGCTGATCCAGCGGGTATAGGTGCGGCGCGGGATGCCGATCAAGGCCGTGAACCTCGAGACCGGCATCGCCGCGTCTTGGCGAATCACCTCGAGGTCCTCGAAGGGGCCAGCCGCTCCGCGGAGCGCTTCCACACCCGCAGCTCGACATGCGCCTCGCCCAGTGCCGTGGTCAACTCGTCGATCTGGGCCTGCAACTGCTCCTCACGACTCGAGGGACCGGCCTTACCGCCCTCGGCAACCCCGGCCCGGCCGCCCTCGAGGAACTGGGCCTTCCACCGCGACACCGACTGCTCCGAGACCTTGTTCCGCCGAGCGGCCTCGGCGATCGTCATCTCCCCGGACAGCACGCTCAGCACGATCCGGATCTTGTCCTCCACCGGGAACACCGGGGGACGGCTCATCGTCATACCTCCTGCTCAGGAACCTACATAACCCCTGAGCCACAAAGTCTGACGCGCGACATCACCACCCGCGCCGTCCAGCTCATCCTCACCGACCTCATCCAGGGCGGCTACATCGAGCGCACCAAAGTCGGCCGCCGCAACCACTACCGCATCAACCCCGACGGCCATCTGCGCCACCCGCTGGAAGCCCACCACCGCATCGCCGACCTCATCACCGCCGTCGGTCCCGCCACCCCTGACGATGCTCGTGATGCTTCGGCTGACGGCGCCTCGACTCCTCCGCGTCGTCGCCGCACCGGATAACTCGCCACCCTTGGTAAACGAACCACAGTTCGTCATTCTCGACGTTGAGGGGGAGTACCTCAACGACCAAGCCCCGCGTCGTCAACACGATCTGGCCGACCCGGATCCGGCGCAGGCACCCGCCGCCCCACCGCGCGGGTCCAGGAAACCTCACGCCACCGACGCCAGCACCACCAAGCACGCCCTGGCAAGGGCTACGTGGCGTGGCCGGGCGGTGTGCGGACAGGACCTCGCGACGACCAGCGCCCCTCTCGCTTCGCACCCCACACTGACACGCCACCCGGGACGGCGTGTGTTCATCGTGGCGGGCGGGGCGGCACCAACGCTGCGCAGGTGATGACCAACGCCAGCAGAATGAGTGCCGTGACAGCGATGTCGATGAGGAATCCGGTGAGCATGGTGAACATGGTCAGTCCTTCTCAATCACGTGCTGCTCGGCCTCAATCACGTGCTGCTCGGCTCGGCGGCGGGTGCGCAGGCTCGCCGCGATGACGACGGCGAGGATGGCCACGATGACAGCGAGGGAGACCGGCGTGGGGATCTGCGGGGTGGCCGGCCAGATTCCGTGGGCCCAGTGCAACACCAGTTTCAGACCGATGAACGCGAGAATGACCGCCAGGCCGTGGTTGAGATAGACGAGCTTGGCCAGCGTGGCGTGGAGCACGAAGTAGAGCGCGCGCAGGCCGAGCAGCGCGAAGGCGTTGGTGGCGAATACCAGGTAGGGGTCCGCGGTGATGCCGTAGACCGCGGGGACCGAGTCCACGGCGAACACCACGTCGGTCACGAACACCGCGGCGACCACCACCGCAAGCGGCGTGAGCGCGCGTCGTCCGTGCTCCCGTACGGTCAGCCGGGTGCCTCGGTAGTCGTCGGTGACGGGCATGAACCTGCGGAGCAGTCGCACGATACGCATCTGGGATACGTCGCGGCCCGCGAAGGCCGAACCGGTGTGCACCTCGTGCAGGATCTTGCCCGCGGACACGAGCAGGATCAGGCCGAAGAGGAGGAACGCCCAGGTGCCTGCCTGCAGCAGCGCCGCGCCCGCCGCGATGAAGATGCCCCGCAGGACCAGGGCACCGGCGATGCCGTACAGCAGCACCCGTTGCTGAATGGGGGACGGGACCGCGAACCCGGCCAGGATCAGCATGAACACGAACAGGTTGTCCACCGACAGTGACTTCTCCACCACGAAGCCGGTGATGAACTCCAGTGCCGGCCCGCTGTCGAACACCGCCCACAGCCAGATCCCGAACAGGACGGGCAGCGTGAGATAGAACACCGACCAGCCAATCGCTTCCCGTATCGACACCTCGTGGGGACGGCGGGTGACGGCGAAATCGGTGACGAGGAGGCCGAGTATTACGGCGATGCTGGCGACCCACAACCAGGGCGACCCGATCGACGAGGACCCCACCGAGTCGGCGGGCGCGGCCACGGACAGAGACGACACCACGGGATGAAAGGGCACGAAGACCTCCGCGCACGGACGACGTTCGAGGTCTCCTTCACCCTGGTGAGGGCGGTCGCCCGGGGACACCATGGGGTGTCCGTATTGACCAGGCAGACACTTAGGGAAGTACTCCCCTCTGCACGCAGTGTCACTGGCCGGAATGTGGCTGTCAAGGTTGATCGGGGGTGGATCTAGGATCGGTGGCGTGAGGCGCGCCGGGGTATGGCAGTGGCTGGACGGTCACGTCGACCATGAGCGGGGGGTGGGGGTCGCTGCTGGTGGGGTGGTGTCGCAGGCCCCGACGACCGTGGTCATCGAGCGGCTGCTGCGCACGCTCGGCCGGCCCGAGCAGCGGGTGCCGGTGATCCTGGTGGCCGGCACCAACGGCAAGAGCACGACCGCCCGGATCCTGGCCGCGGTGCTGGCGGGCAGTGGACTGCGGGTCGGGTTGTACACCAGTCCTCATCTGCACCGGCCGCAGGAGCGGATCACCATCGATGGTGTCACGATCACCGACGACGAGTTGGCGGCGGTGCTCGACCCGCTGGTGGCGGACGAGCGCACCGCGTCAGAGCTGGGGCGGCCCAGTTGGTTCGAATTGATGACCGCGGCCGCGGTGGGCTGGTTCGCCGACCAACGTGTTGATGTCGCGGTGGTCGAGACCGGTCTGGGTGGCAGCGGCGACGCGACCGCCGCGCTCGGCGCCGGCCTGGTGGTGGTCACGTCGGTGGGCGTCGACCACGTCGAGTACTTCGGTGACACGCGGTGGGACAACGCCGTGGCTGAGGCTGGCGCGGTTCCTGAGGGCGCGACCGTGGTGCTAGCCGAAGCGGACCCGGCCATGCACCCGCCGTTCCTGGGCCGCCGCCCCTCGCGCGTGGTGACCGTGGATCGTGACTTCGGCGTGGCCGCCGACGCGCCGGTCGCGGATGGCCGGACGGTGTCGCTGTTCACGCCCGGGGCGACTTATGACGACGTTTTCCTGCGTCTGCTGGCACCGTGGCAGGCGGCGAACGCGGCGACGGCGTTGGCCGCCGCCGAGGTGTGGCTGGCCCGGCCGGTGGCCGACCAGGTGGTGCGGGCGGTCTGCGGGGCGCTGCGGGCTTCGGGCCGCTTTGAGCTTGTCCACACCCCCGGCCCTGTGCTGATGGACGGCGCCCACAACGAGGAAGCGGCCACCGCGCTGGCACGGGCGCTGCGGGAGCGGTTCGACGGCGTCTCCCGCACCGTGGTGGTCGGTATGACCGGGACCCGCGCGCCGGAGGCGTTTCTGAGTGCCCTGGGGGTCGGGGCTGGTGACTGGGTGATCTGCACCTCGCCCCGGACACCGCGAGCGGTGCCGCTCGCCAGGCTCGCCGCCGCCGCGCGGGCGGTGGGCGCAGGATCGGTCGCGGTCGAGGCGGATGTGGGTGATGCGGTGCGCCGCGCGGCGGCGGCGAATGATAGCACGCTCACGGTAGTTACCGGGTCGCTCTATGTGATCGGCGAGGCGCTGCCCGTCGTGCGAGCGCTGGTGACGTGACCACCCGTGCTGCCCGGGCTGAGCGCCGCGCGTGCTGATCGGGAAGAGAGGGTACGAGATCCGGTCTCGAAATGGGTCCGGCGGCGCGGGGGCAACGGTGATCGCGCGAGCCGGTGGTGTGTCAGACTGCAGTGGTGAGGGGTGAACGGGTGATGTCGGATCAACCAGGCATCGCGCCTGAGCGCGTGGGACTCGATGTGGAACGCGCTGCTGGCACCCTGCGCGCGGGTGGGCTGGTCGCGTTCCCGACCGAGACCGTGTACGGGCTCGGCGCGGACGCGGAGAACGTCGACGCGGTGGAGCGTGTCTTCGCCGTGAAGGGGCGGCCCTCGACGCACCCGCTGATCGTGCACCTCAGCGGGGCGCGTCAGCTCCCCGACTGGGTCGCGGAGGTGCCCGACGCGGCGCGCCGCGTCGCTGACCGTTTCTGGCCTGGCCCGGTGACCCTGGTTCTTCGTCGGGGCCGCCGTGTTCCCCGCGCGGTCACCGGCGGTCTGGAGACGGTCGCGCTGCGGGTGCCCGACCATCCGGTCGCCCGCGCGCTGCTCACGGCGTTCGGTGGCGGTGTGGCGGCGCCATCGGCCAACCGTTTCGGCTCGGTCAGTCCCACGGCGGCTGCTCATGTTGGCGACGGGTTGGGCGCCGACGTCGACTACGTGCTGGACGGCGGCCCCTGTGCGGTGGGTGTCGAGTCCACGATCGTCGACCTCACCGGCGCACCTGCGATACTGCGCCCAGGCGGCGTGACACGAGAGGATCTTGAGCGCGCACTGGGTTGCTCCGTGCCGGTGCGGGCGAGGAGTGCCGTACGCGTTCCGGGCCAGCATCCGTCGCACTACGCGCCGAGGGCACGGGTTGTCCTGGTCGAGCCGGGCCAGGTGATCGGCCACGCCGAGTACCTGGCAGCGCAGGGCCGGCGCGTCGGCGTCCTGCTGCCGCCCGAGTTCGCGGGCGGTGCCGGTGCGTGTGCCGGGCAGCGCGTTATCGCGGTGCCGGACTCGGGTGCGCGGTACGCGCGGCGGCTTTTCGAGTTCCTCCGTGACTTCGACCGGCATGAGTGCGAGGTCGTGGTGGCCTCGGTTCCTACCCCGGACGGGCTCGGATTGGCGATCGCGGATCGGCTCCGCCGAGCGGCCGGGTCGCGCAGCCAGACGGCCGCGACTCCGGGCTGCTCAGCGGTTGCTGAGCGCGGCGACGAGGTGTTCGAGGTGGGCGGCGCGGGATGCTTTGATCAGGACGAGATCGTCGGGACGAAGGATTCGACTTAGCACGTCGTGGGCGGCCTGGCTGTCGGGAACGGCGATGATGTCGAGGGTGCTGTGCTCGGTGTCGGCCGCGTCGGCGATCAGAGGCGCGGTCCGGGTGCCGATGGTGATCAGGACGTCGAGGCCGGCGCGTGCGGCGAGCACGCCGAGGTGGTGGTGGGCGCCAGCGGCGTGGTCGCCGAGGTCGGCCATCTCGCCGAGGACGGCGATCCGGCGGCGGGCGGACATGGTGCTCAGGGTGGTCAGCGCGGCGGCCATGGAGTCGGGGTTGGCGTTGTAGGCGTCGTGGAGGAGCGTGACCCCGTCGCCCCGCACGATGGTTTGCATGCGCCCGCCGCTGGCGGGTTCAGCGGCGCTCAGGGCATCGGCGATGGTGTGGTGGTCAAGGCCGAGGCCGAGGGCGAGGGCGGCGACGGCGAGGGCGTTGCCGACGTGGTGCCGGCCGGTCAGGCGGAGCGTGACGGGTGCCGTGCCCTCGGGAGTGTGCAGGGTGAAGCACGCCCGGCCGCGCGGCGTGACGTGCACATCTCGGGCGTATACGCCGTTGGGGTGGGGGCGCTGGCTCCACCAGCGGGTGCGGGCGGGGGTGAGCGGGGCCATCGCGGCGACGAGCGGATCGTCGGCGTTGAGGATGGCCAGCCCACCGTGGTCTGCAGAGGGGAGCCCGGTCAGTAGTTCGCTTTTGGCCGCGGCGATCCCGGTTTGCCCGTCGGGGTATTGACCGAGGTGGGCGGTGCCGACGTTGAGCACGACCCCGACGTGGGGGGTGACCAGGCCGCACAGGTAGCTGAGGTGTCCACGGCCCCGGGCGCCCATTTCCAGGATGAGGTAGCGGGTGTCGGGGGTGGCGCGCAGGACAGTGAGGGGAAAACCGAGCTCGTTGTTGAAGGAGCGGTCTGTGGCGGCGACCGGGCCGTGGTGTGCCAGGACCTGGGTGGCGAGATCTTTGGTCGTGGTCTTGCCGTTCGACCCGGTGATGCCGATCACGGTGGCCGGCAGTCGGTCTGCCACGTGGCGAGCCAGGTCGCCGAGCGCGCGGGTCACGTCGGTGACCTGGACGGCAGGGGCGGGCACCGGGCGTGCGGCCAGCACCAGGGCGGCTCCCGCGGCGAGGGCCGCTGATGCGTGGTAGTGCCCGTCGGTGCGCCGGCCGGGGAGGGCGGCGAACACGCCGCCGGGGTGGACCTGGCGGGAGTCGATGCTGGCGGGTGCGGTCACCAGCAGCGACGGGTCGGTCCCCGGGACGAGGTGACCGTCGGTGGCCGCGGCGATCGCGGCGGCGGTCAGGGGGATCATCGTGGTGACGCTCCTTCGGACGTGCAGTGGCTGGGGCCGGCCGGGTGGGTCTGCGGGGGTGGTGTCCGGGGGTTACGGGTTGCAGCATTCGCAGAACGTGGGATCGGCACGTCGTTGGCCGTCATCGCGAGGGTGGCGGCCGCGGTGCGGGCAGCGGGCACACCCGTGGATCGTTGCCAGGGTCAGGCGGGTGGGCTCGCCACACGTGCCGCAGGGCAGACCAGGTTCGCGGTCCACCGGGCCGAATCCGGGGGTGCCGCAGGCCGGGCACAGGGTGGCCAGACGCGAGGCGAGTTGGTGGGCGAGCACGCTGATCTCCCGCATGCGGGTGGGGTTGACGTGCGCGCGCATGTCGGTCTCCAGTCGCGCCAGGCCATCGGTGGAGTGCGCGGTGCACCGGCTGATCGCCGCATCGAGGTCGGCACGGGTCTGGATGCCCTTGCAGATGGGGCCTGGAGCCCGCACGTCGGCGGGGCTGTGGGGACGGACGATGACCGCGTGGGCACCGAAACCGACGCGCGCCAGGTAGGCGTCGGTTTCCTCGTCGAGGCGGCGGGTCGTGGTGTGGCTGAAGTTCGTCGGTGTGGTTCGGCGCTCCAGGATGCAGACGTCCCGCACCGTGTCGAGGAAGGCGAGGATCTCCTGGCCGGCGCTCAGCATTGGCGCGACCGGGTGCGGGCCGAAGGAGCCTTCGCTGGCCACGGCGAGTCCGAGGCCGGTCGACTCGATCGCGAGGCGCGCCTTGCGGACCGCGGTCTCGGCCGCCGACCCGGCGCGGGGGATCTCACCGGTGAAGGTGCCGAGCTGATCGGTGTCCACATCGTGGGCGAGCACAAGCCGCATGCCGGGGATCCGCGCCAGGGCGGCAGCGAGGGCTCGCTGCTTGCCGTGTCGGGTGGCCATCGCGACCGGTGCGCCCGCGTAGGGGTGCACGGCGAGCATTACACGAGGTTGCCGGATCGGGCGTCGATGCCGGTGAGCAGGGCCACGAGCTGCCCGATGGCGGTGTCACGGTCCATCGGGTGCCGCAGCGGCAAATCCGGATGCAACCGGTACCGGTTGCGCCGCCCCTCCCTGGTGCGTTCCAGGTAGCCCGCCTCGACGAGGTCGGCCACGATGCGCTGCGCCGCCCGCTCGGTGATGCCCACCACCTCGGCCACATCCCGCAACCGAACTTGTGGATCCCGCACCACGCACAGCAGTACGTGGGCGTGATTGGTCAAGAACGTCCACTCCTGCATGGCCGCAACTGTACCTCGTCGGGGGTAACGCATGTCACGCTTGCCAAAGCACGTCATCAATGTCGTATGATTCATATCGCGTATTAGAACACAGGTCATTGGTAGCGTGCTTGGGAGGTGGGTGTCATGGGCGACGAGGAGATGGCGCTCCCGTGGGAGAACCTGCTGCGGGAGGTGGGCGCGGTGGTCGACGCCGAGATGGCGGGCGTACTGACCGGCGAGCGCGCGGCCGATGAGGTGGCGCGGCGCTGGGCGCACCGGTGGGCCTCGCCGCCGCCGGACGTGGTGATCGACACCAGCCCGCCGGGCGTGCGGCGGGGGGCCGCGCAGAGCGTGGGTGCCTACATCGCCCGGGAGCTGGAACGGGGGCGGTCGCTGTACTGCGTGGTCCACGACGAGTTCGTCCGGGTGCGGATCGGGGGTTTCGACGGGCGTGCGTTGCCTCCGCATTGCCTGGAACACCTCGGTTCGCCGCCCGAGCCCGCTGCGGGCACCGGTGCTGAGCCGCGCGCCACCGACCTCGCCGGAGCCCCGGCGACGCGCGGCGCGGCGGCGCGCGCGGGTCAGGAAGGTACGACGGCGTGACAGGGGTGACGCTGCTCGTTTTGGTGGCCCTTCCCGCTGTTGCGGCCATGGCCGGGTCGATCCGGCGGCTACGGAGCTTGGCGCCCGCGTTGGGTGCGGGTGCGGCGCTGGTGGCCACCGCGCTGGCGGGGACGCTGGCCGTGACGGTGGTAGTCGGCGGGCCGGTGGCGATGGTGCTGGCCAACCCGGACGGGCGAGCCTGGACCGGGCTGGTGGTCGACCACGTCGGGGCGATCGTTCTGCTGCTGGTGTGCACGGTCAGCGCCGTGGTCCAGGCGTTCGCCCGCCGCTACCTGCACGGCGATCCGGCCGCGGCCCGCTTCGCTGTCGCGGCGGGGGCGCTGACCGCCGCGACCACGGTGATGGTGACCGCGGCGACTCTCGTCACCCTGGCGGTGGCGTGGACGCTGACCGGGGTGATCTTGTGCCGTCTGGTGGGGATGTATCGGCCGGCGCCCTCGGCCGTCGATGCCGCACGGCGCACCACCCGTGCCGTCGTCGCCGGGGACGCCGCGTTGTGGACTGGGGTTGTCCTCGCGGTCACGGTCTGGGGGGATCTCGACCTGCGCCACCAGGGCGACGCGGCCCTCGGCGGTGCGGTGGGCACGGTGGTGGCCTGTTCGCTGGTGGTCGCCGCGGCCGTGCGGTGCGCGCAGCTGCCCTGGCACCGATGGCTGCCGGCGACCCTGGCGGCACCGACCCCGGTTTCGGCTCTGCTGCACGCCGGCGTGGTCAACGCCGGCGGGGTGCTGCTGGTGAAGCTGTCGCCGATCGTCGGTGCCGCGCCGGTGGCGACACACCTGGCGTTCGCCATCGGAGCCGCCAGCGTCGTGGCCGCCACCGCGATCATGCTGACCCGCCCCGACATCAAAGGGGCGCTGGTGCACTCCACGATCGGGCAGATGGGGTTCATGCTCATGACCTGCGGGCTCGGCCTCTACGCCGCGACGGTGGTGCACCTGGTGGCGCACGGGCTGTTCAAAGCCACCCTGTTCCTCGGCTCGGGGTCGGCCGTGCAGCGGCACGCTGGCCACACTGCGGCTCCTCCCGCGCCTCGGTTGGCTCCTGCCCGCGCAGCGCAGGTCGCTGTCCTCGCCGGGGTCGCCGCCGTCGCGGCGGTCGGGGTGGCGGCCTGGTTGCTACCCCTTCATGCCGGCGGCGTCGCGTTGTCGCTCTTCGCCGTGGCCACCGCCGCGCGGCTGGCGTGGGGCTGGCTGCGTCGTCACCCGACCGGCGGCGCGCTGGTCACGGTGGTGATCGTGCTGCCGGGCGTGGCGATCGGGTACCTGGCCCTGGTGGGCGCGGTCACCGAGCTCCTGGCCCCGAGCCTGCCCGCAAGCGGGCCCGCCGCTGTCTCGGCCTGGGTTCTCGCGACCGTGGTGGCGGTGCTGGCGGCCGGTGCGCTGCTGCTCCACCTGGCACCCGCGGTCGGTCTGGGCCGGTGGCGCGACCGGCTGTACGTGGCGGCGTTGTCCGCCGGGCAGCAGCGCACGTACACCGCCGCCTGGGGTCACCCGCCACGGCTGGTACCGACACCGCGTCCGCGGCCGGTTCCCCAACTGGAAGGAGCTCGGGCGTGACTCGCCCCCACGCGCTCGACGGCATCCCGCGCAAGCGGGTCGCCGCCATGACAGGTGAGTCACCGGCTGTCCCGCACGCGTGGCTTCCCCTGTTCTCCACGGTCGCACGTTCCGCCACTTGTCGCGTCGTGCTCGCGCAGGAGGGTTCACACTCATGACCACCGGCCCCGCCACCAACCTCGCCCCCGATGCCGTCTCTGACGTCGCCACACAGCAGGCGGCAGTGCGCGCCGAGATCGCCGACGCGGCCGGATTCCTGGCTCCGACCTGGCCATTGGCGGACTTCATCGCGGTCAACCCGTTGTCCGGCCTGCTGGACCGCCCGTTCGCCGACGCGGCCACCACCGCCGCGGATCTGCTCGGAGCACGAGTCACCCCAGACGAGACCTGGCTACGTGCCGCCTGGCAGCGCGGCCGGATCACCGACGACGACCTGCGCGCCGCGCTGGCCCGCCGCCACCCCACGGCGCTACAGCGGGGCCCGCTCACTCTCGGCAACCGCGCCTACGACCCGGTCGACCTGCTGGTGGCCGATCTGCACCAGGGCATCGCGTGTCCACCGCCGCGCCGTCAGGCACGCACCGCGGCCGAAGCACTGGCCCCGGAGGTGGCCGCCCTGCTCAACACCCACACGATCCAGTGGTGCGCGGCCTACCTGGACGAAGGCCAGTCCACCTGGCGGATGCCGGGTCGTGACCGCGGCTTCTACTCGGCGTGGCGGGCGCTGGCCGCCCATGACGGAACCTTGCCGCGGCCGGTGCGGGCGCGGCTGCGGCACCTGCCCGAACGCGCCGAGCACACCATCCTGGACGCGCTGGCCGCGCTCGGTGTCCCGGACGACCAGCGGACCCGCTACCTGCAGGCCCACCTGGCCTGCTTGCCCGGCTTCGCCGCCCACGTCCGGTGGCGCGGCGAGCGGCCCGACAGCGGCATCGACCTCGTCGACTACCTCGCGTTGCGGTTGGCCGTCGAAGCCGCCGCGCTCGCCGGCTCCCACGCTCCCGGCACAGCGTGGTCCTGGGCCTCCGCGAGCCGGTTCGACACCCGGCAGGCCACCGTCGACCCGCACGACCGGGCCTACCACCTGTTGGGAGCGCTGGAAGTCACCGACACCGATGCCGCCCAACGGAGCGAGCTGGTGGAGCTGCTCGACCAGCTGCCGATCCAGCAGCGGGCGCTGGTCTGGCTGGACGCCTACGAGGACCACTACCGGAGCCGGCTGCTGCTGCGCATCCTCGGCCGGCCCCAGCCCGAACTGCCCGAAGCCCCACCGCGGGCGCAGGTGGTGTGCTGCATCGATCCCCGCTCCGAAGGACTGCGCCGCCACCTGGAGGTCCTCGGCAGCTACCAGACCCTGGGCTTCGCCGGTTTCTTCGCCGTCGCCATGCGCTACCGCGACCTCGCCGGGGGTGCCGCTCGCACCCAGTGTCCCGGCCCGATCACGCCTCGCCACACCCTCACCGAGCACCCCGCCCCTGGTCGGCGGCGCGCGGCCGAGCGGTCACTGGCCGGCCGCAGGGTGCTCGCCGCCGCCGAGCACTCCCTGCACGCCGCCAAGGACGACCTGCTGGCGCCGTTCGCCCTCGCCGAAGCCGCCGGCTGGCTGGCCGGGCCGCTGGCCGCGGCCAAGACCTTCACTCCCCGTGCCGCCGGCGCCACAGGCGCGTGGTGGGCCCGCCGCATCACGCCCGAGCCGCAGACCGAGATCTCCATCGCCGAGGCGCTCACCCCCGAGGAGCGTGCCGCGACCGCCGAAACCATCCTGACGTTGATGGGCCTGACCCGCGGGTTCGCGCGGCTGGTCGTGTTCTGCGGGCACCGCGCCCACACCGACAACAACCCCTACCAGGCCGCGCTGGACTGCGGCGCCTGCGGGGGACATCCCGGAGGTCCCAACGCCCGCACGGCCGCCGCCCTGCTCAACGATCCGCAGGTCCGCCTTCACCTGGCCGACCGCGGCATCACCGTTCCCGACGACACCTGGTTCGTCCCGGCCGAACACGACACCACCACCGACACCGTACGCCTGCTGGACACCCACCTCCTGCCCGCCACCCACCGCCGCGACGCTGACAGGCTCACCGCCGACCTCCGCACGGCCGGCACCCGGCTGGCCGCCGAACGCTGCGCCATCCTGCCGGGCGCACCCACCCGGCCCCGCCCGCGGCACGCGGCGCGCCACACCCGCGCCCGGGCCCGTGACTGGGCCCAGGTCTTCCCGGAATGGGGTCTCGCCGACAACGCCGCCTTCCTCATCGCGCCCCGCGCCCTCACCCGCGGCATCGACCTGCACAGCCGCGTGTTCCTCCACGACTACGATCCCGACCTCGACCCGACCGGCACCGTCCTGGAAACAATCCTCACCGCGCCGCTCGTCGTCGCACACTGGATCAACAGCCAGTACTACTTCGCCACCGTCGACCCGCAGTCCTTCGGCGCCGGCAGCAAAACCCTGCACAACGTCACCGGTGGGGGCCTGGGCGTCATGACCGGCCACACCAGTGACCTCCAGCCCGGCCTGCCCTGGCAGTCCCTCACCGACGGCCACCACGCCCGACATGAACCGCAACGCCTGCTCGCCATCGTGCAGGCACCCCTGCCCAGGCTGGACACCCTCATCGCCCGCCACACAATGCTGCACCACATGTTCAGCCACGACTGGATTGGACTCGCCGCACGGGAACAGCCCGACGACCCGTGGCACCGCTACACCCCCACCGGGTGGCAGCCCTGGCACCCCAGCACCGACACGCCAGCACCGACATCCCGGCAGGCGCTCCCGTGACCGCTCCACACCACCCGATGGCGGCGTCCCACCCGGAACGACCTGTCCTAACTCCCCACGTAACAGAGCCGCTTGGAAAGAGAGGTACCCGATGAGCGCGCTTCTACTGATCTCAAGTGTGGACCACGCCGAGGTCGCCGTCGAGCAGGCGAGCGACTACCTGGTCCACCACCGGCGCTACGGCGGCGATCCAGCTCAGCGGGACGCCCTGCTCGGGATTTGGATCCGCCGCGAGCTTGACGCGGACCTGCCCACGTTGTTCCCGTGCGGCGAGCATGTGCAGACCTGCGGATGCGCCGTCGGGGACCCCACGGAAGGGCGCCCGCCAGCAGTGCCGGTGGGGATCCGGACCTCCTCCTCGGTGTCCGGGCTGTGGTCGCTGTGCTGGCTGGACGGTTCCGCCCTGCGCGAGGCACACAACCCCCACCAGCGACGGCGCCTGATCCTCGATGTCCTGGTGCAAGGCGCGGCGCCCGCAGCGAGCCTGCCGGGAGCGTTCTTTCCGGTCTTCGCGCACACCGACTCCCGCGACACCGTCCACGCCACCCTGACCGAACTCGGCAGCCGCTACCCGCGCCTGGTCGCGACCCACTGGTACATCGATGACCCAGAGCAGGGCATCAGTGGACCGTGCGGCACGACCAGCGCCGGATGCCGGCTCGCACGCGGCACCGCCACGACTCGCCCCTAGCCCATCCAGCGTCCCGTCCCGTCACGTCCTCGGTCTCAGGAGCAGCATGACCACGCATTCCACATCCGCACCGATCACCGTCGCCCACGGAGACGGAATCGGTCCGGAAATCATGGAAGCCACCCTTTCGGTGCTCAACGCCGCAGGCGCGGCCCTTGACATCGACACGATCACCATCGGAGAGTCGGTCTATCAGGCTGGCAACCCCGCCGGCGTCACTCCCGAGGCGCTCGAGTCGATCCGCCGCACGGGTGTGTTCCTCAAGGCGCCCATCACCACCCCGCAAGGCGGAGGGTTCAAGAGCCTCAACGTCACCGTGCGCAAGACGTTCGGTCTCTATGCCAACGTCCGGCCATGCGTCGCCTACGCACCGTTCGTCGCCACCAAGCACCCTGGCATGGACGTCGTCATCGTTCGGGAGAACGAAGAGGACCTCTACGCCGGCATCGAGCACCGCCAGACCGACGAGGTCGTGCAGTGCCTCAAGCTCATCTCCCGGCAGGGATGCGAGCGGGTAATTCGCTACGCCTTCGAGTACGCCACAGCCTATCGGCGAACCAAGGTGACAGCGTTCACCAAGGACAACATCATGAAGATGACCGACGGCCTGTTCCACCGGGTGTTCGACGAGGTCGCCGCCGACTACCCCGATATCCAGGCAGAGCATTGGATCGTCGACATCGGTGCGGCCAAGCTCGCCGACACCCCCGAGGCGTTCGACGTCGTCGTCCTGCCGAACCTCTACGGCGACATCCTCTCCGACGTCGCCGCCCAGATCGCCGGATCTGTCGGCCTCGCCGGAAGCGCGAACATCGGCGAGCGAGTCGCCATGTTCGAAGCCATCCACGGATCCGCCCCCCGGCGAGCCGGCCAAGACGTTGCGAATCCTTCAGGGCTGCTGCTGGCCGCGGTACAGATGCTGGTCCACATCGGACAAGCCGACGTCGCGAGCCGAGTCCACAACGCCTGGCTGCGGACCATCGAAGACGGCATCCACACCTACGACATCTACGAGCCCGATACCAGCACCTCCAAGGTCGGCACCACGGCGTTCGCGGCATCGGTCATCGACCGTCTCGGCCAAGAACCCACCCGGCTGCCGGCAACGCACTACGCCCAGCACAGGCCGATCACCGTCAAGCTCGCGGGCCGATCCGCTGCCGCCAAGACCCAGCTCGGCGTCGACGTGTTCGTCCACAGCCCAGACACCACCCCAGACGAACTCGCCGCCAAGCTTCGTCCGTTCGCCGCACCCCTGCACCTTGACATGATCTCCAACCGGGGACAGAAGGTCTGGCCAGGCGGCGCGCCCGAGACCCTGCTCACCGACCACTGGCGATGCCGCTTCCTCGACCCGCGCGGGACCACCACCGCCGCCGAGGTCGTCGCCCTCCAGGCCCGCATGGTCGAGCACGGCATCGAACCGATCAAGACCGAAGGACTCTACGCCTTCGACGGCGAACCCGCATTCACCCGAGGCCAGGGCCAATGAAGGGCCGAGCTGACCAAGCGAAGCCGGGAGAAGACATGGACCCGCGTCACCGTAGCCGAATCGTCACCGACGGCGTCACCCGAGCACCGGCCCGGGCGATGCTGCGGGCAGTCGGGTTCGCCGACGAGGACTTCACCCGGCCGCAGATCGGTGTGGCCGCGGCCGCCAACGACCTCACACCCTGCAACATCGCCCTGGACCGCCTGGCAGGCGCGACGGCCGACGGGGTCAGGAAGGCGGGCGGGGTGGCGATGCGGTTCTCGACCATCGCCATGTCCGATGGGATCGCCATGGGGCACCGCGGCATGCGCGCGTCCCTTCCCAGCCGGGACCTCATCGCAGACTCGGTCGAGTGTGTCATGGAGGCCGAACAACTCGACGCGATGGTCACCATCGCCGGCTGCGACAAGAGCCTTCCCGGGATGCTCATGGCCGCCGCACGCCTCAACGTACCCACGGCGTTCTTGTACGGCGGCTCCTCCCTCCCCGGGAGCTGGCAGGGTCGGCCGGTGACGATCCAGGACGTGTTCGAGGCCGTCGGCGCGCAGGCAAGCGGCCTGCTCAGCACCGACGACCTCGACGAGCTGGAGCGCGCCGCGTGCCCAGGAGCCGGATCGTGCGCCGGCATGTACACCGCCAACACGATCGCCGCCGAAGCCGAAGCCCTCGGTATCGCACTGCCCGGCTCGGCATCCGCCCCCGCCATCGACCCCACACGCCCCGGCATCGCCCACGACACCGGAGCGGCCGCCGTCGCCGCCCTGCGCGCCGGGATCCGCCCACGCGACATCCTCACCCGCGAAGCCTTCGAGAACGCCATCACCGTGGTCATGGCCCTGGGCGGGTCGACCAACGCCGCGCTGCACCTACCCGCCATCGCCCACGAAGCCGGCGTCCGCCTGACCCTCGACGACTTCGACCGGATCAGCCGACACACCCCCCACATCGCCGATCTCCGTCCCGGTGGGCGCCACGTCATGGCCGACCTGCACCAGGTCGGTGGCGTGCCCGCAGTGCTCGCCGCGCTGCTGGACGCCGGACTGCTCCACGGCGACTGCCTGACCGTGACCGGAGCCACCCTGGCCGAGAACCTCGCCGAACTCGCAGCCCCGAAACCCGACGGTACGGTCCTCCGAACGCCAGATGACCCGCTCCGCCCCGACGGCGGCCTGGCCATCCTCCGCGGGGCACTCGCCCCCAGCGGCGCGGTGGTCAAGATGGCCGGCCTGACCGTCGACCGCTTCCACGGCACAGCCCGGGTCTTCGACAACGAAGACGCCGCCATGGGCTACGTCTCAGGCGGTCGCCTCACCGCAGGCGAGGTGATCGTGATCCGGTACGAAGGCCCACGCGGCGGACCGGGAATGCCGGAGATGCTCGCCGTCACCGCCGCTGTCCGCGGCACCGGCCTGGGTGACCAGGTGGCGCTGGTCACTGACGGCCGCTTCTCCGGCGCCACCACCGGCCTCTGCGTCGGCCACGTCGCCCCCGAGGCCGCTGCCGGCGGGCCGCTGGCGCTGGTCGCCGACGGCGACCCGATCATGATCGACATCCCGGCACGCACCATCGATCTCGACGTCAACCCTGCCGAACTCGAACGACGCCGTCACCGCTGGCACCCACCCCCTGCCCCGACCGGCAACGGCTTCCTAGCCAAGTACAGCCGCCTCGTCGGCTGCGCCTCGCAGGGGGCGCTCGTCGGCGCCACCCCACGATGAGCAGCCCCACCCGACGCAAACACCATCATGTCACGCGAGCGATCCGGCTTTTCTCCCATCGCCGTGCCGGCGGCACGGCCTGCGGGGCGCATCGGCGGTGCCGCCAGCGCCGACCGCCCTGTCGAAGGAATCACCGCCACGACCGGACCCTGCATCCGCCGGGCCATCGACGTCCACCAAGCGGTCACGACCCACGCCTGCCGGGCCGCACACACCAACCCCCGCGAAGGAGCCGCACTGTGTTGGACGGCAAGCACATCCTGGTGACCGGGGTCGTCACCACCGACAGCATCGCCTTCGCCGTCGCCCGCCGCGCCCAACAACTCGGCGCCGAGGTGCTGCTCACCGGGCTCCCCCGCGATCTCGATCGGGCCCGTGCGGCGGCAGCGCAGCTCACCGGCGACATCGACGTCATCCCCTTCGACGCCACTGCCTCCCACGACACCGCCCGGCTCACCGCAACGATCGCTGAGCGGTGGGAGAGACTCGACGGCGCCCTGCACGCCATCGCCTTCGCACCCGCCGACGCCCTGGAAGGCCCCCTACTCAACGCCCGCCCCGAAGGGATCGGACTGGCGTTCCAGACCAGCACCGTATCCCTCGCCGCGCTCGCCGCGGCGGTGAACCGGCTCGCCCCACCCTCCGGCGCCAGCCTGGTCGGGCTCGACTTCGACGCCAGCGCCGCGTGGCCGGTCTACAACTGGATGGGCGTCTGCAAAGCCGGACTGGAGTCGCTCAACCGGTACCTCGCACGCGACCTCGGGCCTGCCGGAATCCGGGTCAACCTCGTCGCGGCCGGGCCGATCCATACCCGGGCGGCCACCGGCATCCCCGGCTTCGAAGCCCTGCTCGACGCCTGGGCAACCCGTTCGCCCTTGCGGTGGGACCCAGCCGACTCGACCCCGGTGGCCGACGCCGTCTGCTTCCTGTTCTCCGACCTCGCCCGCGCTATCACCGGCGAGATCCTCCACGTCGACGGCGGCTACCACGCCATGGCCGCGCCCCTGCGCCAACAGGGATCATGATGGGCCACGAGGACATCCAACACCTCCACACTGATCAGGGCAGGTGCCCTGGCGCAGACTGGGCAAGATCTCGGCTGGTTGACCCGGTGGGCGCTCCATGACCCGACCTAGCCGACTCATCCTGGTCACCGGCACCGGCACCGAGGTCGGCAAGACCTGGGTGACCGCCGCCTTGTCGCGACGATTGCGAGCATTTGGCATCGAGGTCGCGGCCCGCAAACCGGCGCAGTCGTTCACACCCGGTGATACCGCGACCGACGCCGCCGTGCTCGGCGAGGCAACTGACACGCCCGCCGACACGGTGTGCCCGCCACACCGGTGGTACCCGGTACCCCTCGCGCCACCGATGGCCGCCGACACCCTACAACTGGCTCCGATCCTGCTCGACGACCTCGTCGCCGAACTCGACTGGCCCTCAGACGTCGCCATCGGCTTCGTCGAGGGCGCAGGCGGGCTGTGCTCACCAATCGCCCATGACGGCGACACCCTCTCACTGGCGCAGCGGGTGAGACCGGACCTCGTGCTACTGGTCACCGAGCCTGTCCTAGGAGTTGTGTCCCAGGTGCGCCTCGCCGCGCGAGCCCTCACCGGACACGAGGTGCTAGTCGTCCTGAACCGATACGACCCCAGCGACGAGGTGCACCGGCGTAGCCGCGACTGGCTGACAGCCATCGACGCGCTCGCCGTACTCACCAACCACGACCTCGCCGACACCGTTGATTCCGACGCGGCCTGGCGCGCCATCAGCGGCGAGCCCCCCTCGGCACGCAATCCCTGACCACGCCCCTCGGTCACTGACCCGCTTACCCACGTCCTGGACCCGAGCGGTTGGTCAGACCGGGTCAGTTTCACCCGGCAGCGACAGTCACCATGAGTGATCGCGAGAGGTGAGAACTCGACGCGGAACGGTATTGCTCTGCGCCAGCAGGCTCGCCTGAGTCGTGGCGAGGCTGCCAGCAGCGGCCGGCGCACTGTCGACACCTGGCTTCCGATCCACGACTGGACCGAAACCCAGGTATGGCAACGCATCCATGCGTCAGGTGTGCCGTACCACCCGGCCTACGACCAGGGCATGACCCGCCTGTCGTGCTCCCTCTGTGTGCTCGCCAGCCGCGCGGATCTGGTTCGCGCCGCACAACTACGCCCGGAACTGGCCGCCGAGTACGCGGAGCTGGAAGCCGAGATCGGGCACCGGTTCCGCAACGACCTGTCCATGGCCGAGATCATCACCGCCGCCGAGCAAGCCGCAACCGCGGGACACACCGAGGAGACAGCCACGATCGAGCTCGGCCAGGGCCAACTGTGGTGGCCGAGGTTCGAACGCCAGTCCGACCGCTACGGCACCGTGTTCCTGCTCACCGGTCCGGATGCCGAGGACTACGTCTCGTTCGAGAACGCACCCGTCGGCCAACCGGGACGACTCGTCGCCATCGTGGTCGAGACACGTCGCTCCGAGCACTGTGGCGACATAGCGCGGTCCCTGGCACCCGTCACGCCGACGGTCGGCGAGGAGATCACGCTCGGCGCCGGCACGTTGTTCACCGACACCGATGCCGATCTCGGCATACCCACCGCCGTCGGCCTCGCGCCGGACGACAACCGGGACGCCGACTGGCTCGACCCACGCGCCTTGTACCGCTGCCACAACCAAACCGTGCGGCTCGAACTCCGCATCAGCAGCCACACCAACAAGCGCGCACACGACACCAGGCCACGCGCAGCCTGAGAGCCGTCGCTGGCGCGGCGAACAAAGTCACAAAGGCCGTCCCTGCTCAATCGCCACACGAACCCCACCGCACACGCCGAGTGCGGGAAGAAGGAGAACGTACGTGACCAGGCTGATCGAGTCCGGCTATGACGGGCAGTTCGTCACTGACCAGGTCGGTCATTCCCACGCGGCGACCACGGCGATCTACACGGCGGTCAGCAGCGACTTCAAGAACCTAAAGGTCCGCGAGCACCTGGACGCGGTGCCGAGGAAGCCGTGCTGCAACGCGCCTTCGCGATGGCCGAGACGGAGGCGGAGATGGACGACGACTTCAGCGATCACACGTCAGGTGAGCCTGCTGGCCGCCGGAGGAGGGTGCGATGAACGCGGTGTCCCGGCAAGGACCGGACGAGCAGAACGACGACGTGCAGGTCCGGCAGCCGCGCTACGAGTGGCGGCTGCGTGAGCTGATGGCGGTCCGCAAGAACTGGTACACCACCACGAAGCTGATCCCGGAGTTGCGCAAGTACGGCTTCGAGTTCGACCGCAGCTCGATCTACCGGCTCGTCAGCACCGAACGTCCGCCGAAGATGCCGATCGAGTTGATCCTGGCCTTGTGCAAGATCCTCGACTGCCGCTTCGAGGACCTGGCGGTGGAGGTCGAGCCGCAATCGGCCACCGAGGAGCCGGCTCGCCGGGGTCCGCGGCCGGCCGTGCCGGACATGCCGTTGTTGTCCGCGGACTTCTTCGACGCCGAGAGCTGACCGGACACCGGGTCACGCACGTGGGGAAAGGGCGAGGTGTCTGCGCCAGCTGTGGATGCGACCGATCTCTGGTCGCTAGCGGGCTGTGCCATACCTGCTACCACGCCCGCCGGGACAAGGAGAGCTGTGTCGGGTGTGGCCGTCTGACCGTTCCGATTGGACGTACGGCGGAGGGGGCGTGGTGCCAGAACTGCAACGGAAAGCGCCGGGCCGAACCGTGCTCGCTGTGCGGTCGGTCGGGGCGGGTGCCCGCGCGGCGCTACGGGCAGCCGGTGTGTTCGCGGTGTTGGCAGCGCGAGCGGCGCGTCCCGCTGCCCTGCTCGGTATGCGGGCGGACGATGAAGGCCACGAAGAACAGCCCGCAGGGCCGGGTCTGCTACACCTGCCACCGCAAGACCGTTCCCCGCGAGCCCTGCTGGATGTGCGGCAAGGTCGTGCTGGCCGCCGCCCACACCGAGGAAGGAGCGTGGTGCGAACGATGCCGCCGGACGCATCTGGCCGAGCCCTGCTCACGATGCGGCCAGACGGCGCCGGTCACCGTCCGCGACGACGAGAAACGGCCGGTGTGCCGGCGGTGTTGGCAGCGCGGGCATCAACGGCCGCTGCGCCGGTGCATCGACTGCGGCGAGGACAAGCCTGCGGCTCGGCTCATCGAGGACGGGCCACTGTGCGAGAAGTGCGACAACCGGCGTGCGCCGGAGGTGCTGTGCCCGCGCTGCGGGAAGACCCGCAAGGTCGGGATTCTGAGCACGGGGGTTTGCCGGGCCTGCGCCCAGCAAGCTGGGCCACGCCAGCCGTGCCACAACTGCGGCCGGACCAGGTTGGTGGCCTACCGCGACGCCGACGGCGAACCGTGGTGCGACGGCTGCCGCCGCCAGACGCTGGCCGAACCGTGCTCGGGCTGCGGCGTCCACAAGGTGGTGTGCGCGCGTGACCATAATGGACCGTGGTGCAAAGCGTGCTGGGAAGTGGTGCGGCCCGGTCCGCCGTGTACCGACTGCGGGCAACGACCGTCGATGTCCGTGCCAGCTACGGACGGTGTGGCCAGGTGCGTGCCGTGCTACCTGGCCGCCCAGGTCCCCTGCACCCGATGCGGAACCACCGCCCGCGCCGAACGACATTGGCCGGAGGGCCCGGTCTGCCTGTCCTGTGTGGACGCGGTACGGCTCACACACGAGCACTGCCACTGCTGCGGCCAACTAGCCGCGGTGTTCCGCCGCGAGCCCGCCGGGCCGTTGTGCCCGGACTGCGCGGGCGTCACCTTCTCCTAGGGGGACCGCCGGGATACGGGAGAAACCTGCCAAGTGGTCGGGTAGTGCCTGGTAGAGGGCGCTAGAGATCGTTAGAGAGCCCGTGTGACGTGGGTGCGGCGGGTGTTGGTTAGGGTGCGCTGGGTTACGTCCGCTGGCTGGGCCTGGGGTGCTGGGTGGCTTCGATCGATCGGACCGCCTATCCGCGGTTCAAGCGGGTGGTGTCGGTCCGTGAGCTGGCGGAGGCGTTCACGCCGGTCGCCGGCGAGATTGAGTGGGCTCGGGGGCGGAGTCAGGGCGAGCCGAACTTCCTGGCGTTGGTGGTGCTGCTGAAGTGCTACCAGCGGCTGGGGCATTTCCCGAAGCTGGCTGACGTGCCGGTGGTGGTGATCAACCATGTCCGGGCCGCGCTGGGCCTGGCCGAGGACGTCCTGGCGGTGCACGAGTCGGATCGGACGTTGTGTCGCCACCGTGACTACGTCCGTGACCGACTGAATGTGGTCTACAAGCCCGCCGAGGCACGCGCGATCGCCGAGAAAGCGATCCGCAAGGCGGTCACCACGAAGGACAACCCGGCCGACCTGATCAACGTCGCGCTGGAGGAGCTGGTCCGGGCACGGCGCGAGCTGCCGGGGTTCACCACGCTGGACAAGATGGTCTCCGCGATCCGCACCGAGACGAACACCGCGTTGTTCGGGCTGGTCGCGACCCGGCTGGACGCGGCGGACCGGCGGCGGCTCGCGCGGCTGCTGTGGCTGGACCCGACATCGCGGCGCAGCGAGTTTGACCGGCTGAAGACGCCGGCGAAGGCGGCGTCGGTGGGAAAGTTCAAGCTTCGCCTGGCCCACCTGCAAGCGCTGGACGAGCTCGGCGCGACCGAGCAGTGGCTCGACGGCATCCCGGCGACGAAGATCGCGCATTTCGCCGGGGAGGCGCGGGTGACCGACGTCGGCGACATGCGGGATATCGGCGAGGCGAAGCGGTGGACGTTGCTGGCGAGTTTGATCCACGAGTGCCGGACCACGGCTCGGGACGAGGTCGCGACGATGTTCTGCAAGCGGATGGCCGTGCTCCACAAGAAGGGCAGGGAGCGGCTGGTCGAGCTGCACGAACAGCACCGAGCCGAGTCCGAGCGGCTGCTGGACGTGTTCGGCGACGTCCTGGCTGGCGCCCGGGAAGCCACCGCAGTGACCGAAGACGGCACGGTCTCGCCGGAGGCCGCGGCCGCGGTGGCCGAGCGAGTCGGGCGTCTGCTGCTGAAGACGCTGACGGATGCGGGTGGGGTGGAGCAGCTGTCGGCGGCGCACGAGGCGGTGTCGGCGCACCACGGCAACAATTATCTGCCGCTGCTGGAGCAGTTCTACAAGAGTCACCGCTCGGCACTGTTCACCCTGCTCGACACGCTGGAACTGGAGGCGACCAGCGCGGATCACAGCGTGGCCGACGCGGTGGAGTTCCTGCGCGCGATCCGGGGCCGCACCGGCGAGTACGTCCCGGAAAAGGTCACCGTCGGGCACGGGCCGGACGCGGTGACGGTGGCGATCGACATCGACTTCGTCACCGAGGCGTGGCGCAAGATCCTGGTGGTGAAGGACCAGCCGGGCAAGCTGGTGCGCCGCCACCTGGAGGTGTGCGTGTTCTCCTACCTCGCCTCCGAGCTGCGCTCCGGGGACATCGCCGTGGTCGGCGCCAACTCCTACGCCAACCTGCACGCGCAGCTGATGTCCTGGGACGAGTGCGTCCCGCTGGCCGAGCAGTTCTGCGGCCAGGCCGGGATCCCCTCGGACCCGAAGGAGCTCACGGCGCACTACCGGGCGGCGCTGGGCGACATCGCCGCGGTGGTGGACGCCGGGTTCCCGCACAACACCGACCTGTCCTTCGCCGACGGCCGCCCGGTCCTGCGCCGCCGCAAGGGCGCCGACCGGCGCCCGTCCGCGCTGGCGCTGGAGGAGTCGATCCACCAGCGGCTGCCCGAACGCGGCCTGCTGGACATCCTGGCCCGCACCGCACACCTGGTCGGCTGGCCCCGACACTTCGGGCCGGCATCAGGATCGGACCCGAAGATCCGCGACGCGATGGCCCGCTACGTCCTAACCGTGTTCGCCAACGGCACGCTGCTCGGCCCCGCGCAGGTCGCCCGGCACATGCGGGATCAGGTGTCGGCGCATGAGCTGTCGATCGCGGCGAACTGTCGCGCGTCAGACTTTGTGGCTCAGGGGTTATGTAGGTTCCTGAGCAGGAGGTATGACGATGAGCCGTCCCCCGGTGTTCCCGGTGGAGGACAAGATCCGGATCGTGCTGAGCGTGCTGTCCGGGGAGATGACGATCGCCGAGGCCGCTCGGCGGAACAAGGTCTCGGAGCAGTCGGTGTCGCGGTGGAAGGCCCAGTTCCTCGAGGGCGGCCGGGCCGGGGTTGCCGAGGGCGGTAAGGCCGGTCCCTCGAGTCGTGAGGAGCAGTTGCAGGCCCAGATCGACGAGTTGACCACGGCACTGGGCGAGGCGCATGTCGAGCTGCGGGTGTGGAAGCGCTCCGCGGAGCGGCTGGCCCCTTCGAGGACCTCGAGGTGATTCGCCAAGACGCGGCGATGCCGGTCTCGAGGTTCACGGCCTTGATCGGCATCCCGCGCCGCACCTATACCCGCTGGATCAGCAAACAGCGCGCCGGGAACCCGCCGAAGGGCCCATGGCCGGCACCGGCGGTCGAGGCGTTCGAGCCGGTCGTGGAGAAGTATGCCCAGGCCTGGCCGGCGTGGGGACACCGCAAGATCCACGCATTGATGCGCGCCGATGGACACGAGGTGTCCGTTTCGACCGTGGAGCGGGCGATGCGGCGGCGGAATCTGTTGCAGTCCACGAAATATCAGGCTGAACGACGAGAGCTAGCCAAGGCCCGTAAGGCTGCGTTCGCCGAGCCGCCTACGGGGCCGAATCAGGTGTGGCAGCTGGATTTCTCTGAGTTCGAGACCACCCGTGGTGGGATCTGGCGGATCGCCGGGTGCGCGGACTACTACTCGAAGTACGAGTTCGGCTGGCACCTCGCGACCACCTGCAACGCCGCCGATGCCGAGCTCGCCGTCCGGATCGCGATCGCCGAGGCCGAGCGGCTGGCCGGTGGCGTGCCGTTGGCCGAGCAGCTCACCAACCCCGAGACCGGGCACATCAAGCGGATCAAGGTGGTCACCGACAACGGTGGCGCCTTCAAAGGCAGCAGGTTCGCCGCGTTCATCGCCTCTCGCCCCGAGCTGCTCCACATCCGCACTCGGCGTCGCTCACCCGGCCAGAACGGCGTGCGGAACGGGCATTCGGATCGCTGAAGTACGAGCACCTCTACCGGATGGAGATCGACGACGGGCAGACCCTCGCCGCCGAGGCCGAGCGCTACCGGCACGTGTTCAACCACATCCGCCCCCACGAGGCACTCGGCATGCAACGACCGATCGAGATCCACCAGCAAGATCAACAAGCACAACTTTCATCCAAGAAAACTGAGCCAGATTCTTGACGCGGGACAGCGGCGACTTCAGTCACCACCGCTGCTAGGCGTTTCGTGTTCGCCGTCTTTCCCAGCCCACCGTTCATGCCTCTGTTGGAGGGGTGGACCGTGTTCAGTACGCGAACGTCGGGCGTGGTGGTCTGCGCGGTCACCCGATGCCAGCTGTCTTCGGCTACCCGGCCCATCAGCACCACGACGCGCAAGTGGGGCAGCGTGGTGAGCAGCTCAATGGTCCAGAGCGCCGCCTCGTTCTTCTCGGCGGCGGAGGGTTGCTTGCCCGTGATGGGGAACGGCACGGCGTTCCAGTGCAGGCACCGTCGGCGTTCCAGCCCGGCATCCTTGTAGGCCAGCCACAGGCGCTGAGCGGTCGGGTCGTCGTTGTCGATCGACAGCAGGCCGGAGCCGTTACCGCGGGCATGGTCGAGGTCTGTCGCCGGTCCGGGATCGCTGAGCAAGAAAAGCGCACGGGCGTGGATACCGCCGCCGTCGGGGTCCGGGTACGGCACCTCGGCACGCCCGGCTGGCAAGCCACGCGCGATGGCGATGCGGTCGGCCAACTCGACCAGCGGAGCGACGTGCGGCTCCCCCGCCTGAAGCCGAGCATGCTTCGCTTTCACCACCACCCGGCTGGCGTTCGCCCTTGGGCCCGCTTCACATCTCGGCTGGTCCATGGACGCTGATCGTAGTTTGCCTGCCTGCGTGCGGTGAGGGCTCAGCCGCCGGGCAGGGGGTGTGGGTAGCGTTTGAGGACTGCGGGTGGTGCGGGTGGGGCGGGCCAGGCGATGAGGTAGTAGCGGTCGAGGCCGTCGATGCCGTCGGGGCTGATGGTGTCGAACCCGGTGTAGTAGGCCCGGAGGCGGTAGTCGCCGGGCGGCAGTTGGATCCGGGGGGACTTCTCGGTGATGTTGAAGGTGGCGATGACGAGGGTGCCGCTGTCGACGTGCAGGCTGGCCTCGGCGATGTGGTCCCAGGCTTCGGGGTCGTGGGTGGGTTCGGTGGTGCGGGCTTCGAAGATCACGGGGACGGTCATGCGGTGGGCGGTGCCGATGCCGATGCCGCCGGCTTCGGCGGCGATGAGGTTGTCGATGAGGAGGTCGGTGAAGTCGTCGCTGGGGTCGAAGTCGAGGGTTTCGTCGTGGATGTTGAAGCTGTTGTAGTCGGCGAAGATCTCGAGTTCGGCGTAGGCGAGCCGGCGGTAGTCGCCCGTGGATCCGAAGGGTGTGGGCATCAGGGTGACGTGGGCTCCATCGGGTAGGCCGTGCACCGTTGGGCCCCGGGCCCGCGGGAACACCGGGTTCCGCCCGCCGGCTTCCTCTCCGGTGTCGGCATCGAGCGGCGCTCGCGGCCTACGTCGCCGTGGCGTGGCGTAGCGCCTTGAACCGGCGCATGTTCTCGGTCATGGCGTGCTCGGTGGGCAGGCGTTCCACACTGGACGCCCCGAAGAAGCCGACGACCCCGCGCGTGCGCCGCAGTACGTAGGCGGCGTCGTCCGGTGTGGCGATCGGCCCGCCGTGACAGAGCACGAGGACGTTCGGGTCGACGGCCGCCGCGGCGTCGCGCATCGCCTGCACGCGCGACACCGCCTCGTCGATGTCCACGGCTGTCCGCGCGCCGATCGTGCCGGAGGTCGTCAGCCCCACGTGGGCGACGAGGATGTCCGCACCGGCGGCGGCCATCTTCTCCGCCTCCTCGGGGGTGAAGGCGTACGGCGCGGTGAGCAGGTCGAGGTCCCGCGCCTGCCGGATCATCTCCACCTCCAGGTCGTAACTCATTCCGGTCTCCTCGAGGTTGGCCCGGAAGATCCCGTCGATCAGGCCCACAGTGGGAAAGTTCTGGACTCCGGCGAACCCGAGGCGCTGGATTTCGGGCAGGAAGACGTCCATCCGCCGGAAGGGGTCGGTGCCGCAGACACCGGCCAGTACCGGAGTGTCACGCACGATCGGCAGTACCTCACGCGCCATGTCCAGCACGATGGCGTTGGCGTCACCGTAGGGCAGGAGACCCGCGAGCGAGCCCCGTCCCGCCATCCGGTAGCGCCCGGAGTTGTAGATGATCAGGAGATCCGCGCCCCCGGCCGCGGCGCATTTCGCCGACAACCCGGTTCCCGCTCCCGCACCGATGATCGCGCCACCGCGCTCGGCGACGCCACGAAGTCCGGACAGCACGTCCCTGCGGTTCATCGACCGTTCTCCCGTCCTCACTCGGTGTCCGCCGCTTCGAGGTATTCCACCATGGCTCCGGCGAACGCGGGATCGTTGATGTGGGTGTCGAGTTCGACCAGATCGACCACAGCGGTGTCGGCAGTCTCCCGCACAGCCGAGAACAGCGCCGTGTCCGCCTCGGGGTCATGGAAGACCCCATCCTCGACCGAGATCGCCGACACACCTCGCAACGGCACGAAGATGGCGGCGGGCCCCGTGGCGGCGTTGAGCTTCTCGGCCAGTGTGCGGCCGAGCTGGGCGCATTCCTCCGGTGTCGTGCGCATGAGGGTGACATGTTGGTTGTGCCGGTACAGCAAGCGGTCGCGGAAGTGGGGCGGGACCGTGTCGATCGGTCCGAAGTTGACCATGTCGAGTGCGCCCAGGGAGACCACCTGCGGTATGCCGAGCCGACCCGCGGTCTCCAGCCGCCCCGGTCCGCTGCTCATGATGCCGCCCACCAGCTCGTCGGCCAGCTCGGTGGTGGTGATGTCGAGGACTCCGTGGACCGTCCCGTCCCCCACCAACCCCTCCAGAGCGGTGCCTCCGGTTCCGGTGGCGTGGAACACCAGGACCTCGTAACCGTCGGCCTCCAGCCGTTGCCGGGCGGCCGTGACACACGGCGTGGTCACGCCGAACATCGTCGCGCCGACGACGGGACGCCGTGGTGCCACCGGGACGGGGGCACGCACCATGCCCGCGATCGCCGCTGCCGCGTTGCCGAGAATCCGCGCGGTGAGCCGGTTGATCCCGGCGATGTCGGCAACCGAGTACATCATCGTGAGGTCCTGCGACCCGACGTAGGGGCGCGTGTCCCCGGACGCGACGGTGGACACGATCAACTTGGGCACCCCCACCGGCAGGGCACGCATGGCGTGGGCAGCGAGCGCGGTGCCGCCCGACCCTCCCAGCGCCACCACACCGTCCAGGTCCCCGGCTTCCCACAGCCGGGCGAGCGTCTTCCTCGCACCGGCGGCCATCGCCGTCACCGCGGTCCCGCGATCGCCTGCGGCACGCAGCTCCGGAAGCGACGCGCCCGCGGCGGCGGCCACCGCGGGCGCGTCGATGTCGACCCCGGCGACGTCGGTGCCGTGGACGCCGCAGTCGACGAGTACTGTTCCGATCCCGGCTTCCCGCAGTCTGTCCCGCACGAATCGGTACTCGGCGCCTTTGGTGTCCAACGTTCCCAGCAGTACGACCGTCGGCATCGACACCCCTCGGTGACATCGACCTCGTCGTTACGGTGCTCAGTCTCCCGCGCCCGGCGTCTGCCGACATCGGCCGATCGTGTCGCAGTGGCGCTCGCGGGGGGGGGGGGCGCTTCTCGGTGTGGTGAGGGCGCGGGTCCGGTGACTTTCGAGGCGATCAGCCTGCCGTCGGTTCCGCGTCGTCCATCCGCTGGCCCCCGATCCACACGTTGTGCAGGTGGACGTTCTCGGTGTGTTTCAGCTCGAGCGGTATCCTGGCCTGGTCCACCCACATCCGGCGCACGGTGACATCCCGCACCGGCGACGACGGCACCCCGACGGCAGTGATCGCCGCGTCGCTCACGATGCCCGCCCGCACGTTCTCCACGACGAAATCGCGGAAGGCGGGAGGATGGTTCCCACCCTGGTATCCGGAGTAGTCGGTCTGGAACCGCAGCACCTTCTCCGCCGTACCGACGGTGATGTCGCGAATACGGACTCGCTCCACCACACCGCCGCGGTCGAGGTTCGCCTTGATGTAGAGGGCGGAACCGATGGTGTCCATGGTGTTCCTCTCGACGAACACGGTGTTCACACCACCCGACATCTCACTGCCGATCGCGAACCCGCCCTCGGTGCCGCTCATCCTGTTTCCGCGGACGACGATGTTCTCGCTGGGCCTGCCGACCCTCCGGCCGTCCTCGTCCCGCCCCGACTTCACCACGACGCAGTCGTCACCGATCCCCTGGAAGTCGTTGTTCTCCACCAGGACGTCGCTGCTGGAGTCGATGGCGACACCGTCGTTGTTGGGACGGTGGGTCTTCACCGTCACGTCGCGCACGGTGATGTCATCGCTGTAGATGAAGTGATTGACCCACATCGGTGCGTCGACGATGGTCACGCCCTCCACGAGCACGTCGCTGGACTCGTAGAACTGCAACATGCTCGGCCGGAGGTAGTGCCCCTCGCCGAAGACCCGCTCCTCGACCGGAACGCCCTCCTTGCCCATCCGGCGCAACGCCTGCTGGTCCTCGCCCTGCAACTCGCGCCAGGCCGCGAACCCGTCCTCGGCGTTGCCGTCGATCAGCCCGCCACCGGTGACGGCGACGTCGTGGACGCGGTGCGCGTGCAGCAGGGGTGAGTAGCCGAACATCTCCGTTCCTTCCCAGCGGCTGGGCACCACGGGCAGGTAGTCGGCGGGATCCTCGCTGAACCGCAGCGTGGCTCCGCTGCTGACGTGCAGGTCGACGTGGCTGCGTAACCGGATCGGACCCGCACTGAACCAGGTTCCCGGCGGGAGCACCACGCGGCCACCACCCGCCCGCTCCATGTCCGCCAGAGCTGCCTCGATCGCGGGACGCGCATCGGTACTGCCGTCTCCGACGGCACCGTAGTCGGTCACGTCGACGGTGCGTGCGGGGATGTCGGGCTCGTCGATGGAGCGCACGATCTCCGCGGCATGGTGCCAGTCGGTACTCGGTGTGCTCGCCGGCGCGGCGACCGCGGACCCGGCGGAGCCGGCCAGCGACAGGGCCAGAACGAGAGGCAGGACGCGTGGCATCCGCATCACCTTCCACAGGGAGAAACGACGATCGGGTGACTGTTCGAGTGCGGTGGTCGTACGCGCGGCCCGGCACCACGCCCCGCCGCGCACGAGGTCAGGCTCATGAGCTCACCGGCTGCCGGGCAGCCTCCCGCAGCTCGCCACGCTCGGCGGGGGTGATGGCACCCTGGTGGACCAGCTGCGCGGTCACCCGGTTCACATGGGCGCGGTAGAAGTCCTGGGAACGCCAGCCCCCGTCGTCGGCGATGAGATCCGACAGGCACCGGCCCTCGTCGAGGGCGCGGTCGGTGACGCCGGTGAGGACGTATCCGCTCCAGACCCGGCCGTCGCAGACGTGCCCGGTGTCGTGACTCTCGCCGTTGATCGTCACGTTCCTCATCCGCAGCCCCTGCACGTTCTCCAGTAGCTGCGGGTGCTCCACCCCGGTGAAGACGGAGTCGGTGACGGTGACGTTGCTGACCGGGGAACGCTCGTACCCGCGCAGGTACAGCGCGTACTCCCCGTTGTCGCTGCGGAGGTCCTCGATGTGGATGTTGCGCACGATCGGTGTGTGGGGGCCGCTGTCCGCCTCCTCGTAGAAGAAGTTGACCCGGATGACCTCGTCACCGATCTCGACGACCGTGTTGTGGCGGAAATAGACGTTCTCCACGATCCCGCCGCGCACCGAGTTCGTCTTGATGCGGAGCGCGCGGTGAAGATTCGGGCTGTCCATGACGTTGTGCTGGGCGAAGACGTTGCGCACCGAGCCGGACATCTCGCTGCCCATGACCACGCCGCCGTGACCGTCCTGCATGTGGTTGTTCTCGATCAGGATGTTCTCGCTCGGCACACCGATCCTGCGGCCGTCGGCGTTGCGGCCGGACTTGATGGCGATGCAGTCGTCCCCGTTGTCGAACCGCGAGTTCTTGATCACCACGTCCCGGCTGGACTCGGGGTTCACCCCGTCGTTGTTGGGTCCTTCGGGACTGTCGAGCACGACCCCGTCGACGGTGATGTTGTGCGACAACACCGGGTGGATCATCCACATCGGAGAGTTCTTCAACGTGACGCCCTGCACCAGGATGTTCCGGCTGTCGTAGAACTGGACGAAGTTGGGCCGCAGGTGGTGGCCCGCGCCGAACCGCCGTTGCTCGACGGGCACGCCCTGCTCCCCCATCCGGAACAACGTCTCCCGGTCCTCGGCCTGCGTGGAGCCGCTCCAGTTCCACCAGTGCTTCTCGTCGGCCTGCCCGTCGAGGACACCCGACCCCGTGATGGCGACGTTCTCGACCCCCCTGGCATAGATGAACGGCGAGTAGTTGTACAGCTCGACGCCCTCCCAGCGGGTGTACACGGCGGGAAGGTAGTGGTCCGGGTTCTGGCTGAACCGCACCACCGCGCCACTGCCGACGTGCAACTCGACGTTGCTGCGCAGGTGGATCGCACCGGTCAGGAACTCGCCTGCCGGGATGACGACGCGGCCTCCACCCGCCGCGCTGACTTCCTCGATCGCGTCCCGGAACGCCGCCGTGCTCAGGTGTTCCCCGGTGGGGTCCGCACCGAAGTCCGTGATCGACACTTCGAAGTCGGGGAAGTCCGGCGGGACGACACGGTCCCGGATCTCTGCGGCGAGGTCCCATCCCATGGGCACGCGGCCCGGCTCATTCCCCGGTTGCCCGGCTCCGGTGGTGGGATCGGGGATCGTGGAGCCCGCGGCGGGCACAGCGGGCACGGCGGGCACCGCCAACGCCACCGACAGGATCAGACAAGCCAGGGCCTTCCCGAACATCCGCATGCGGCAACCTCCTCGTCGAGGTGAAAGCGGTTTCTCCACGGTCACGCTCGGTTTCTCCCCGGCAGGCGAGACGAGGTGACGGTGGGAGTGAGTCGGAACGGTCCGTACACACCAGGAGAAACCGGTTTCGGGCTCATCGAGTGAAGTACGCGACGGCGACCGCTGTCAAGACCGCGCCCGGCTCCGATGGCCGAACACGGTCAGACGGGCTCCACCGGGGTTGTCGCCGAGACCCGAACTCTGTACTGTGACGGCACTCACAGTGGAATGAAACGTTTCAGCGATTCGGTGGCACGCCCTCCCGGCTTCGGAGCACAGGGGACATACCCGTCCGAGGAAGGAATCGTTCGTGACCGACCAGCAGCACTCTCGCAGAACCGTCATCAAGGGCATCGCGGCAGCGACCTCCGCGACGCTGATGTCCCGGATCCTCGAAGCGGAGGCAGCCGCGGCCGCACCCGGCACCGACCGTCCTGGCGCCCGTGTCGATCGCGCCGCTGTCGTGGCACGCCACCGGGTGGTGCGCCACGACAGCGATCCCGAACTGCCGACCCAGGTCGGCAACGGCCGGTTCGCCTTCGGCGCCGACGTGACCGGGCTGCAGACCTTCGTGCCCTTCAACACGCTCTCCGACTGGGGCTGGCACGTCGACGCCCTGCCACCGGGCAAGAGGATCTCGGACTACCGGGGCACGATCTGGGACACCTACGGCCGGGACGTGTACTACTGGACCGATGACGACGCCGAGCCGGAACTGCACAACTGGCTACGCGAGAACCCGCACCGGGTGAACCTCGGCCGGATCGGTCTGCGACTGCTCAGGGAGGACGGGAGCGAGGCCGTCGAGAGTGACCTCACGGACGTCGTCCAGGAACTCGATCCCTGGACAGGACTTCTGCGCAGCAGGTTCCGGCTCGAGGGCCACGCGATCACGGTCCTCACCGCCTGCCACCCGGGGCAGGACGTCGTGGCCGCGCGTGTGGAATCCGACCTCGTGGGGCTCGGTCGGTTGGCGGTGTTCCTGGACTTCCCGTACGCCACGACAGCGGGCCGCAGCAAGTTCGAGGCGCCGTACGTCGGACTGTGGGACCGCCCCGAACTCCATTCCACCGCCCTGAGTCGCCGCGGCCGCACGGCGGTGGTCACGCACACGATGGACGCCACCCGCTACCGGGTCGGCCTCGCGCTCTCACCCGGTGCCGAGATAGTCCGGTGCGATCCGGGACGGCACCGATACGAGGTCACCGGCCGTGGGAACCGGTTGGACGTGGCCGCGCTCTTCGCTCCCGCCGCTCCCGACCGGGTGCCGACCGCCGCCGAGGTCGTGCACCAGAGCGCGGCGTGGTGGCCGCGGTACTGGCGCAGCGGCGGGGCGATCGATCTTTCGGCGAGTACCGATCCACGCTGGCGGGAGCTCGAACGCAGGGTCGTCCTCAGCCAGTACCACCTGGCCGTCAACGACGCCGGCAACGACCCCGCGCAGGAGTCCGGTCTGGTCAACAACGGCTGGTACGGCAAGTTCCACATGGAGATGTACTGGTGGCACGCCTTCCAGTACGCGCTCTGGAACCGCTGGCCGCTGCTGAACCGAAGCGTCGACGTCTACGAACGGTTGCTCCCCACCGCTCGGCGGCTGGCGCGGTCCCAGGGGTTTCACGGTGCTCGGTGGCCGAAGATGACGACGACACACGGCGACGCGATCGGCCGCGAGTCACCGGGGACACCGACCTGCCTGCTGATCTGGCAACAGCCGCATCCCGTCTTCCTCGCCGAACTCGATCACCAGGCGCACCCGGGGCGGCGCACCCTGCTGAAGTGGCGCGAGGTGGTCCACGACACCGCGGAGTTCATGGCCTCGTTCGCCCACCGTGAGGAGAGCGG
This sequence comes from Saccharomonospora cyanea NA-134, assembly GCF_000244975.1. NCBI lineage: Bacteria > Bacillati > Actinomycetota > Actinomycetes > Pseudonocardiales > Pseudonocardiaceae > Saccharomonospora > Saccharomonospora cyanea. The sequence goes on from NZ_CM001440.1 coordinate 2,798,949, forward strand.
ACGGTTCGTCATCGGACCTCCGATCATGTGCTGCAACGAGCGCAACCCGCCCGCCGAGACGTTGAACCCCGCCTTCGAGCTGTCCTACTGGCGCTTCGGACTGCGCATCGCCCAGCGGTGGCGGGAGCGTCTGGGACTGCGCCGTGACCCCCGCTGGGACGAGGTGCTCGACGGCCTCGCGCCACTGCCGGTGGAGGACGGTGTCTACGTGCTCTACGAGGGTGTGCAGAACATGTGGACCGAGCACAACACCAACCACCCCGACCCCGTCGCACCGTTCGGCATGCTGCCCGGCGACGGCGTCGACGTGGGGATCATGCGGGCGACGACGCGCAAGGTCCGCGAGACCTGGCCGGTCAGCAACCTCTACAGTTGGGACTTCCCGCTGCTGGCGATGAACGCCGCCCGCCTCGGCGATCCCGGCACCGCGGTGGACTACCTGCTGCACGAACGGTTCGGGTTCACCGACACGGGTCTGCCCGCGAGCGGCAAAAGTGGCGTGCCCTCGCCGTACTTCCCGGCGGCCGGTGGCCTGCTCTACGCCGTCGCGATGATGTGCGCGGGATGGGGGGACTCGCCCGAAGGACCTCAGGGCGTCAGGGGCCGCCCCGGACCGGCGGGGTCGGCCCCTGGTTTCCCGGACGAGGGCTGGGTGGTCCGCTGGGAGGGCCTCGCTCCCGCGCTCTGAGGCTCTGATTCGCGGGCGGTCGGCACCGGAGTCGCGGCGGAACGGCGACTGGTCCCGACCACGGCAGGTGCCGGGGCTCGGGGGCGAGTCCGTCGAGGTGCCCCGCGGCGTCGACCCTCGCAGAAGCTCCTGCCATGCGTCGCCTGTCAACCTGCGTGACGCCGTGATGCTGCGGAGGGAACGGCACCACCGCAGGAGGAAGGAGCCCGACCCGGCCCGCGGGTGAGCACGCTACCGCTGCCCGGATCGCCCGGCCGGACGGTCATCCGCACGCCGTCGGCCAGGCGGTACGGCCGGGTGGTGACCAGTGCCCCCAGCAACCGCCGGAGCCGGGACACCTCGGCCCGCACCGTCACCACGTGCTCGGCGTCCCCGTACAGCGCCCGGCTCAACCCCTCCGCCGACAACCCGGCTGGGCCCGCCCGGTGCAGCAGCGTCAGGATCTCGGCGTGCCGCCGCGTCAGCGGACGCGTCCAGCCGATGTCGCCGCCACGCAACGTCAGCGCCGGTGCGGCGGTCAGGTCCAGGTCGAGCCACACCGTCCGGTCCTGTCCCGACGGACGAACGAGCCAGCCCTCCCCCAGACGCTCGGGCGCACACGCTCCCAGGCCGGGCACCGCGATCGGCTCGCGGCCGCTCGGAGCGGCGATCCGCTCCCCCACCCACACGCCCGCACTCGCCGCCACCCACCCGTCGCCGTCGACCACCAGGCCGGGCCCAGAGGCCAGCAGCGGCTCACCGGCCCGGCGTAACCGGTCCAGACGCTGCCGGTGCCGGTGCCGGACCTGCGACTCGGCGAGCCGGCGTCCCATGTCGACCAGCGCACCGATCGCCGGATGGAGGGTCAACGCGGGACCGCTGAGGTCGATCACGCCCAGCAGCTCGCCCGTCCGCGGATCGTGCACCGGGGACGCGGTGCAGTACCACGAGTGCTGCCCCCGCTCGAAATGTTCCCCGGCGAGGAGTTCCACGGGCGCGGCCTCGACGAGCGCGGTACCGATCGCGTTCGTGCCCACCCACCGCTCGCTCCACTCGGCTCCCTCCGCGAACCCGAGGCGGTCGGCGCGGCGACGGACGGCGGAGGCGCCCTCCCGCCAGAGGATGACGCCGTCCCGGTCGGTGACGACCAGCAGCACCTGGGAGGCGTCGGCCATCGCGGCGACCGCCTGCCGGAGGTCGGCCACGACGTCGCGCAGCGGCGAGGTCTCCCGCCTGCGGGCCAGCTCCGCGTCGCTGCGCCAGCCGCGGGTGTTGAGCCCGTCGGCTCTCAGCCCGAGGCGCAGCACGCGGGACCACGACCGGGACACCACCGCGCGAGGACTTAGCGGGGGGCGGCCGCCTGCGATGACGGCGTCGTGCATGCGGACGAGATCACGCGCGTGGGCTGGCAGGCTCCGCCCCGGAGGGACAGCGCTGGGCACGGCCACGGTCCACCTCCCGCACCATTGCGTCGAGAGATCCGAGGATAAGTGCCCTCCGCGACCCGGCCAAGGTGTGCAATCCGCTGCAACCGTTGCCGCCCGATGCGCCCCTGCCGTGTGATCGACGCCTACATCGCAGGCGGCGAGGACAGGAGCGGCAATGACACAGATCACCGACCGGCCGGCGCAGGCGAGTTCCCCGCAGGCCCGCGTCGACGCCTGGCTGGAGCGGTTCGAGGCCGCGCTGACGGCCCGTGACGTCGAGGCGGCGGCCGGAATGTTCGCGGTGGACAGCTACTGGCGCGACCTGGTGTCGTTCACCTGGAACATCACCACGGTGGAGGGCCGCGACGGAGTCGCGGACATGCTCGGCGCGTGCCTGGACCACACCTGTCCGTCGGGCTTCCACACCACCGAGACCCCGACCGAGGCCGACGGTGTCACGGAGGCGTGGCTGGAGTTCGAGACCGCCACCGGCCGGGGCAAAGGGCATCTCCGGCTGACCGACGACGGTGCGTGGACGCTGCTCACCACACTCCAGGAACTCAAGGGGTTCGAGGAACCCCGACGGGAACGCCGCCCCAAGGGCGTCGAGCACGGTGTCGTGCGGGGTCGCCGGTCGTGGGCGGAGGAACGCGAGCGGGAGGCGCGGGAACTCGGCTACGAACGCCAGCCCTACGTCGTCGTCATCGGGGGCGGGCAGGGCGGCATCGCCCTGGGCGCACGGCTGCGCCAACTCGGCGTGCCCGCGCTGGTGGTGGAACGCCACGACCGCCCCGGCGACTCGTGGCGCAAACGCTACAAGAGCCTGTGCCTGCACGACCCCGTCTGGTACGACCACCTGCCCTACCTTCCGTTTCCCGAGAACTGGCCGGTCTTCGCGCCGAAGGACAAGATCGCCGACTGGCTCGAGATGTACGTGCGGGTGATGGACGTGCCCTACTGGACGCGTTCCGAGGCCACGGCGGCGTCGTGGGACGAGCGCACGGAGCAGTGGAGTGTCACCGTCGAGCGTGACGGCGAAACGGTCGTGCTCACGCCCCGCCACCTGGTGTTCGCCACGGGCATGTCGGGCAAGCCGAACATCCCGTCGTTCCCCGGCATGGACGTCTTCGAGGGCGACCAGCACCACTCGTCACAGCATCCGGGCCCCGACGCCTACGCGGGCAGGAAAGCCGTCGTGATCGGGTCGAACAACTCCGCACACGACATCTGCGCCGCGCTGTGGGAGCACGGCGCGGACGTCACCATGGTGCAGCGCTCCCCGACACACGTGGTGAAGTCGGACTCGCTGATGGAGTTCGGCCTCGGCGACCTGTACTCCGAACGCGCGCTGGCCACGGGCATGACCACCGAGAAGGCCGATCTGACGTTCGCGTCACAGCCCTACCGCATCATGCACCGGTTCCAGATCCCGATCTACGAGCGGATCCGGCAGCGGGACGCGGACTTCTACGAGCGGTTGGAGAAGGCCGGATTCTGGCACGACTGGGGTGACGACGGCTCCGGGCTGTTCATGAAGTACCTGCGGCGCGGCTCGGGCTACTACATCGACGTCGGCGCGTCGGAGCTCGTGGCCGAGGGAAAGATCAAATTGGCGCACGGCGAGGTGGACCACCTGACGCACACGGGCGTCGTCCTCGCCGACGGCACGGAACTGGAGGCCGACCTCGTGGTCTACGCCACCGGCTACGGGTCGATGAACGGATGGGTGGCCGACCTCGCGGGCCAGGAGATGGCCGACCGGGTCGGCAAGTGCTGGGGCCTCGGTTCGGACACGACCAAGGACCCGGGGCCGTGGGAGGGCGAGCAGCGGAACATGTGGAAGCCCACCCGGCAACCGGGACTGTGGTTCCACGGCGGGAACCTGCACCAGTCACGCCACTACTCGCTGTACCTGGCGTTGCAGCTGAAGGCTCGTTACGAGGGCGTTCCCACCCCGGTGTACGGGTTGGCGGAGGTGCACCACCTGTCGTGAACGCGGTGGCCCTGAACAGGCGTGGCGCCGCGGGCGCCCCACTCGGCCCGGATCGCGACGGGGCGATGGACCCGGATCCGAACTCCGTTCTCCCTCCCCGGCCGGTCACCGGATCGATCACTCGGGAGACGGTGGGCCCACCGTGGCGTAGTCGGTGGGCCCACCGGCGTGCTGTGCCCGAACAGGGCCCGCGGGCTGCGACCGTCGTTCCAGCCACCCGGACAGCAGCGCGAAGCCGAGGCCGACGACCGCCAGCAACGCCCCCACCCAGCTCGGCGACGTCAGCCCGAACCCTGCGGCGATGACCAAGCCCCCCAGGTAGGCGCCCAGGGCGTTGGCGATGTTGAACGTCGACTGGACGCTGGCCGAGCCCAGTGCGGGTGACTCCCGGGCGTGGTCCAGGATGCGTGTCTGGATGCTGGGGATCGCGGCGAATCCGGTCGCGCCGATCAGCAGCACCGTGATCGGCGCGAGCACCGCGTGGTGCGCGGTGACCACGAACAGGGCGAGGCTCGCGGCCAGGGCGGTGAGGAACACGTACAGCGTCCGCAGCGGCGCCCGGTCGGCCAGACGACCGCCGACGGCGGTGCCGACGGTCATCCCGACGCCGAACAACGCCAGCAGCACCGTCACCGCGGTCGGCGAGTAGCCGGTGACGTCGGTGAGCACCGGTTTGATGTAGCTGTAGAACGAGAACGTGGCGGCGAAGCCGAACACCACGACGGCGAAGGCCAGCCAGACCTGGGGGCTGCGGAAGGCCCGCAGCTCGCCGCGCAGGCTGACGTCGGCGGGCCGTGGCTGCGCGGGCACCAGGACCGCGACGGCGGCGAGCGCGGCCACACCGATCAGCGCGACCAGCCCGAAGGTCCAACGCCAGCCGAACGTCTGTCCCAGCAGGGTGCCGAGCGGGACACCGACGATGTTGGCCACGGTCAGGCCGAGGAACATCGTGGAGATCGCCTGCGCCCGCCTGCCCGGGGCCGCCAGGTCGGCGGCCACCACCGCCCCGATGCCGAAGAACGTGCCGTGCGGCAGGCCGGACACGAACCGCGCCGCGAGCAGCAGCCCGTGCGTCGACGCGAAGGCCGAGAAGAGGTTCCCGGCCGTGAACAGCAGGAGCATGCTCAGCAGCAGGGACTTGCGCCGGGTCCGCATCCCGAGGATGGTCAGCAGCGGCGCGCCGATCACCACCCCGAGCGCGTACAGCGAGACGTAGCCGCCCGCATCGGGGATGGACACCGCGAGATCGGCGGCGACGTCGGGCAACAGCCCCATCATGACGAACTCGGTGGTACCGATCCCGAACGCGGCGATGGCCAGGGCCAGCAGGGCGAAGGACATGGCTGTCTCCGGAAGCGAACGTGCGGACGTGTCGTTCACGCTGCGCCGACGGAGCGCGTCAGTGCGCGGGGAACGTCGACGGGCAGCGGTTCAGCAGGAAAGCGGCCGACGCTGGCGCTTCACAGACGGTGTCCACGGTAACCAGAACGGGCACCGGTTCTGAATCGATTATGGATCGTGCCACACCGAAGACATCCACCCGGGTGACCGAAATCGGACACGACAGGCATCCACGGCCCATCAAGCCAGTGCGGCCGTGGCGAAGCGCATGCCGAGACCGCGTGATCCACCAGCGGCTAGTTCGTCGGCTCGTACCGGGTTGTCGGACCTGAGGCGGGCCAACCGGCGGAGCTGCTCGAACTCCTCGTCAATCTCCTCGTCAATGCGGTCCACGCACCGACCCTTCACTCCCCCGGGTTCTCGACGGCGTGGGCAGTCACCGGCCTCACAACCTTGAGGTGAACAAGTCCACGAAGCCGGGATGGACACGACCCGCGATCACGGTGGTGATCGAGTACTGCGCCACCCCGGCGACCACGAACGGGTCCCGCGCGGCGATGGCCTCGATCGTGTCGCGGTCGACACCGTGGGCCACGATCACCCCGCCCTCCGATGACGGCACGGTCTGGCCGGACACCAGAAAGGTGCCGTCGCGTGGTGCCGTCGCAGGTACTCGACGTGTGCCGCCACGAACGGCGCGGCGTCGGCCTCCGTGCCGGTGTAGTGGACTCGCATCACGTGCAGCGCGGAACCCTCGCAAGGTCGGTCGGTCACGGCCCGGCAGGCTAGCGCACCGGTACGACAATCCGGCCAGGCCGAACCCGCTCGCCGGCACCGTGGTTTCGGAACCGGCGCCGCTGGGAAGAACCTGCCCGTTCCGTGTGGGAGGAGGCAGGGTGAGCGACTCCGGCGACGACTCCGACATCGCCGACCTCATCGACGAGGACCCGTCGTCCCAGCGCCGCGAGTGGGTCGTGAACCGGATCGCCTGGGCGGGGATGGCGCTGATCGTGGCGGCCGGCCTCGCCGGCGTGTGGGGCGGCGGCGTGAGCAGCCAGGCGCAGACCACCGGCGCCGATGGACGGCTGCAGGTCGACTACGAACGATTCGTACGCAACCTCGGGGAGACCACGCTGCAGGTGCGGTTCCCCCCGGGAAGCGCGCGGGAAGGCTCGATCCGGCTGTCCATCTCCCAGGAGTACCTGTCCGAGAACGAGATCATGGCCACCACCCCGGAACCCGACACGGTCACCGCCGAGGGTGACCGCCTCGTCTACGAGTTCCCCGTACGGGGCAACGGCCCGCTGACGGTGACGTTCGACCTGCGCCCCACCTCGGGGATGGGCATGCTGGACGCGACGGTGGGCGGCTCGTCCGCGGCTCCCGCGCACTTCCGGCAGCTCGTCTACCCGTGACCGGGAGGGGTGCGTCGTGGACATCGTGGTACGGGCACTGGCGATCTACCTGGTCATCGTGGTGCTGTTCCGGGTCACGGGCAAACGCACCATGGCGCAGGTGACGACCGTCGACCTGGTGCTGTTGCTGGTCATCAGTGAAGCCACTCAGCAGGCGTTGCTCGGCGACGACTTCTCCATCACCACGGCCGCACTGGCGATCATCACGCTCGTGTTCCTCGACCGCGTCGCCGACCTGCTGAAGTTCAAGTCCAGAAAGGTCAACAGGCTGATCGAGGGAGCGCCGGTGGTGCTGGTCGAACACGGCAGGCCGGTGCAACACCACCTGCGCAAGGAACACATCAGCGTCGACGACATACTCGCCGTGGCCCGCAACCAGCAAGGACTGCTGCGACTCGACCAGATCGAGTACGCCATCCTGGAAAGCTCGGGCGGCATCAGCATCATCCCCACCTCCGAAACCGCCTCACACGACAGCGCCGGAGGCACGGCGGCACCGCCCGGAGCCTGACCGCGCGACGGCGTGGGCGAAACTGGACGGGTGGTCGAGGAGCTGGTGAGCGCCGAACCGGCGCGGGAGAACAACCCACAGGGCGTGTGCGCGCTGGACGGCTGCGACAACCCGTTACCGCCACCCGCGGTGGACACCAACGGGCGACGCAAAGGCGGCAGACCGTCGTCCTACTGCTGCAAGTCCCACGCCGACGCCGCCTCGAGACAACGCCGGGCCGCGCGCACAGCAGCCGTGGTGGAACCACTCGTGGAGCTGCGCCGAGCGGCCGAGGCCTTCGAGACCGCGTCCGCTCCCCTGCTGGCAGCGCTCACCGACATGGGACAGCGGCTCACCACAGCCGAGGAACACGCACTCGCACAGGTGAAACACGCCGAAGAGCAGGCACTGGCAGCCCGCTCCGACGCCGAAGAAGCCCAACAGCGCGCCGAGCAGGCCGAACGCGCCCGAGACCAGGCACTCACACAGGCCCGGGACGACCGCGCCGCGCGGGAACAGGCCGAACTCGCCGCCCAGCACGCGCGAGCCGAGGCCGAGACGGTGAAGAACCAGGCGTGGTCGGCGATCGCCGACCACGAACGCGCCCGCGGAGCAGCGGAGTCCACCGCGGAGGCGGCACTACGGACTCGCGACACCCTGGCCGCCGAACTCGACAGGACACGACAGGACCTGGACGCCACACGATCCCAACGCGACGACCTGGCCCGACAACTGGAGGCAACCAACCGCGAGCTGCACGAGCTCACGACGGCGCACTCGACGGCCACGGAACGCCTCTCCGCCGCCACCACCCGGAACGACACGCTCCGCGCCGCACTGGACCAGACCCGCGCCGACCTCATCTCGGCCCGCGAGGACGCGACGACACTGCGCGCCGACCTCGACGCCATCCGTGAACAGCTCGCGGCCGAACGCACCGCACGCTCCGTGGCCGAAGCCAAGGCCACAGCCGCACAGGCCGCGGCCACCGACAAGGACGCGCGTATCGCCGAGCTCACCGACCAGCTACGGCAGGCCCACGCCCGCCTCGATCGCATCCTCACCGACCAACACGACCGCCCACCCCGGCCCGGCGACCGCGACAGCGATCACCACAGGACCGGCACCGAGCAGCCACCCGACGCCTGACCCCAACAGCGCGTACAGGAAGTACGGACACGCGTGCGCAGCCTGCGCTCGCTACAATGCGGCGGATCGAAACCGGGGGTCCCGATGCGCCGTGGCGCCACCGCCACCACACACCACCTATCGTCGCTGCTCGCCGCCCTCACGGTGGCGCTGGCCGCCTGCCAGCCGAGCCCCGGCGAGCCCACCGACCCACCACCCACGCCCCGAATGGCCTACCAACTCCAGGGCTACCCCGACGGCGAACTCGACGCACTCACCGAAGCGCCACACGACGTCGCCGTCATCGACCTCGCACGCGACGGCCGGCAGGGCTACTTCACCACCGACGAGATCACGCGGCTACGGGACTCGGACAAGACGGTGCTGGCCTACTTCGAGATCGGGTCCATCGAGGACTTCCGGCCGGAGTTCGACCACATCCGAACCCGGCAAACCGACCTGCTGCTCAGCGACGTGCCGTCCTGGCCCGGCGAGCACTTCGTCCGGTACTGGGACCAACGATGGTGGCAGGACACCGTGCGCCCCCGCCTGGACCGCGCGATGGAAACCGGATTCGACGGCGTGTACCTGGACACACTCATCGCCTACGAGCAGATCGACCTCTCCGGACTGCCACACCACAGCAGGCAGAGCCTGCGCCAAGCGATGGCGGACCTCGTGATGAGAATCGCCGAACACGCCCACACCCAGAACCCGGAGTTCCTCGTCTTCCCGCAGAACGCGCCCGAGCTACGAGAGGTCGACGGCTACGTCGACGCGATCGACGGCATCGGCATGGAAGACCTGTTCTTCCTCGACACCGACCGGCCGTGCGTGCAGGACTACTGCACCGAGAACCTCGACCACGTCCGCGCGTTGCGCGACGCGGGCAAGACGGTACTGGCGGTCGACTACGCGGTCGACCCCGACAACGTCGCCGAGGCGTGCCGCCGCTACCGCGAGGAAGGCTTCGGCGGCACGGTCACGACCGTGGACCTCGACACCGTCGCACCACCCTGCCCCACACACCAGTGACCTCGCCGGGGCCCCGCCGACACGAAACGCCCCACCTCGCGACCGAGAAGACGGCAGGACCACCTGCTTCCTCCCCCGGACTCAGTCGCAGGCCTTGATCTTCTTCATGGTGAGGTGGGACTCGATGCGCAGCACAGCGGGCAGACCACTGAGCTTGCTGGTGAGGAAAGCTTCATAGGCAGCGTGGTTGGCGACCGCGACACGCAGGAAGTAGTCGGGGCGGCCGTACATGCGGCGGAACTCGACGACCTCCTCGAAGGAGGCCACCGTGGCTTCGAACTCCTCGAAGGTCTTGAGATCACCGGCACCGACCTCGACGTCGACGAGGACTTCCAGCCCACGACCCAGCGCCTCGGGATCGATGACAGCCCGGTAGCCGGCGATGACACCGGCCTCTTCCAGACGCTTGACCCGGCGAAGACAAGGAGGCGGGGTCAGGCCGACCCGCTTGGCCAGCTCGACGTTCGTCAACCGCCCGTCCTGACGCAGTTGAAACAAAATTTCCCAATCCACCGCGTCAATGCTCACTTCATTGCCCATACCGCCATGATAGAGCCACAACAGGAAACCATATGAGACACAAACATTCCTAGAATGTCCCCATGCCCATACGTCCCGCCGATGCCAGAGGCCAATCCCGGTCGGCGGCCACCCCGCCACCACCAACCCCGTCCCCGGTACGAGCCGCCCTCCGTGACTCCACTTCCGTGGGCCTGGCCTTCGTCCCGCTCGGCCTCGCCTTCGGAGCACTCACCACCCAGTCCGGCCTCGACTGGTGGTGGGCAGGACTCTCCGCCACGCTCATCTACGGCGGCTCGTTCGAGTTCCTGCTCATCGGCATGGTCACCACCACCGCCCCACTGGCCACGATCGCCGGAACCGCCTTCATGGTCAACGTCCGGCACGTCTTCTACGCCTTGTCCTACCCCCTGCACCGCCTGACCGGCCGCCTCGGCAAGGCCTACGGCACCTTCGCCCTCAGCGACGAGGCATACGCCCTGACCGCCGGAAACGAAGCCCACTCCTGGCCCAGCCGACGCATCCTGTGCCTGCAGTTCTTCATGCACCTGTACTGGGCCGCAAGCGCGACCGCCGGAGCCCTACTCGGCACCCTCATCCCCGACGGCATCACCGGCCTGGACTTCGCCCTGACCGCCCTGTTCACCGTCCTCACCCTCGACGCCCTGAAAGACCTACACGGCGACCTGCCCACCCCCGCACTCGCCCTACTCAGCGCCGTCGCCGCCCGCATTCTCTTCCCGAACCAACTGCTCCTGGCCGCCTTCACCCTGTTCACCGCCGGACTGCTGATCCGACACCTCACGACCGCCAGGAGACGGAACCGTGCCTGACCCCCTCCACGCCGTCGCCGCCGTCCTCGTCGCCGCCGCCGTCACCTGGGCCCTGCGAGCCCTGCCTTTCACCGCCCTCGCCCCCCTCCGCGCCAGCGCGACCATCCGATTCCTCAGCACCCGCATGCCCGCCGGCGTCATGATGATCCTGGTCGTCTACTGCCTGCGCGACCTACCGCTACCCCAACTCCGCGCTCTGGCCCCACTCACGGCCCTGGCCGTCACCGCCGGACTGCACCTGTGGCGCCGCAACGCCCTACTCAGCATCCTCGGCGGCACAGCCGTCCACGTCACCCTGGCCAGCACGGTCTTCGCCCCCTGACAACCCACCGCACCCGAAAACCCACAGGCCGCCAGGTGGTCGCACCACCACGACAGCAGCACGACCACCCAACCCGTCAGCCGCCGAACACCGGCACGATCTCGTGCACCCTCGGCTGCGCACCACCGGCCCACACCAACCGCAACTCACCCACCGGCACACCACCCACGTCCACCGACGTGTACCCACCGGACAACTCGCCCACCGTCACCCACTCACCCGGCCCCTCACGCACCTGCACCACCGCCGAAACAGGCGCCCCCGGATCCTGCAGAACCACCACCCGCTCCACCGGCCGCACCCGCGACAACCTCACGACCAGCGCCTCGCCCGACTCCGCAGGCCGAGCCGCCACATAAGCCGTCGCAGGATCACCGTCGACAACCCTGCCCGCACCACTACCCTCACGACCCGGCGGCACGGCCTCCACCGTGTACGACACCAGCTCCGGCGTCTCCACCGCGAACTCCCGCACCACAAGCCAGAACCCGGCACCGTCCGCCGTCGCCCGGTACCGCACGTAACGCGCCCGCGTGCCCTCCGGAGCGGCCACACCGACCTCCGACGCCGACGCCGTGGTCAACGCCGTCCAAACCTCACCATCCACCGAGTACTCCAACACTCCCTCACGGAAGTAGTCGTCCGGACTACCCGACTTCCCCATCAGCACATCGATGCGCCCGATCTCCGTCACCACACCCAGATCGACACCCACATGGTCACCGACCCGTGACGCACGCGAACTCCAGAAGTACGTGCCCGGATCCCCGTCCACCATGTTCGCCGGCACATGCTGCTGATACGTCGGAAGACTCACCTCGGCGACCGGACGCCCCACACCCACACCGAACCACTCGTCCACGAGACCGTTCGCCTCCGCGAGGAACGAGTCCAACACACCATCGGCGATCTTCGGCCACGTCGACGAATGCGGCGCCTTGTCGTCACGGACCGCCTGCGCCTGCTCCACCAGCGACGCGACCCGACCACGGTGCTCCCACGCGACACCACGGTCATCGGCCTCATAGGCGGCGAGCATGTCCAAAGCCGCCCGACCAGCGGCAAGCCAGTGATCCGCCGCCCTCAACCACGCATCGATCTCCACCCGAGCACGCGGATCGGGCAAGCCCCGCAGCTCCACCGTCGCCGCGACGTAGGAGTCGAACACCTCCACCAGCCGAGCACGCGCCTCGGCGCGCTGCCCCGAACGCCACACCCGCCAGAACTCGTCGATCTCCCCCGCCAGCCGCGGCGACCGCACCCGGTGCAGCGTCCCGTCATACCACGACAGGTCGGCGAAAACCCGCACAGCGGCCGCAAGCTCCGCATCACCACCCGCGAACTCCACCGTCGCGGCCGCCCACGACTCCGTCGCGTCGTAGTCGACGTCGTTCCACCCGAACTCGGCGAACGAGAACAACGCGAGCTCACTCAACGCCGCCTGGTTCATCGGGTTCGACACGATCCCCGCCACCTGCTCCGACAACCCGTTCTCCCGACCCGAGAACGGCGCCAGCAACAACCGCCCCGCCGCATAGTCGTTGACCGGATAGTTGTCCCAGATCAGGATCTCGTGCCCGAACACCTGCCGCGCCCGCTCCGCCTGGGCCACCGTGATGCGTTCCGGGACCACAGCGGTGCCCGTCCACATCACCACGACGTCGCTGTCCATCCGTTCCCGCAACTCACGCTTGTAGGGAGACTCGGCGACGTTGTAGTACTCGGTCGGCACCATCTGCAACGGCGCCACGTCACCCTTCGCCTCGACCCACTCCCGCTGCACCCGGTTCAACAGATGCGCCTGCGCACGCCCCGCCGCACCGGGCCCGGTACCGAACCGCTCCACATCGGCGTCACAGTGCCAGGCGTTGTAGTCGATGTCGTCGAGCGGGATGTTGAACGACCGCGCCCCCAACCCGTACAACGCCTCGAACTTCGCGACCACCGCCTCGAAGTCGTCCTGCGAGGAGTAACAGACGGAAAGCCCGGGCGACAGCGCGAACGTGAAGTCCACCCGGTTCGCCGCGGCGCGGTCCACCAACTCGCCCAGCCTCGCCAACTCCTGTTCCGGATACGGTTCCCGCCACCGCTCCCGGTGATACGGGTCGTCCTTGGGCGCGTACTCGAAGGTGTTCATGCGATGGTCACCGAGGTAGTCCATGAGCGCGAGCCGGTCCTCGTGCGACCACGGTGTGCCGTAGAACCCCTCGATCACCCCCCGGTACGCCATCGCGGGCCAGTCCCTGACCTCCACACCCGGCACCCAGTCGGCACCCCGGCGCGGCCGCACGACCTGTTCGAACACCTGCGTGGCGTAGTGCGTGCCATCAGCGTCGACACCGTCGAGCACCACCTGCCCACGCCCGTCGTCGTCATGTCCCGCGGCGACGACGAATCCCTCGGCCGCCAACGCGTCGGCACCGGCCACACCCAGCTCGGACAACACCCGATCGCCGTCACCCAGCCACACGGTCACGGGAGCGCGCGAGCCGTCGTGTGCCGGGACGATCCGCCGTACCCCGACCTCACGCAGAACCCGCCGCACCTCCTTCTCCGTGGCCGCGTCGGCGTCCCCGGACGTCACCAGCCCCACCACCGGAGTGAGCGGGAAACCGTCGTCACGGTGTGTCAGCTCGCGCGGCGCGGGCCACACCGAAACCGGGCCCTCGGCAGGCTCGGGCGCGGCCCAGGACGCTGAGGGAAACGCGGCTGTCACGAGCGCGGCGGCCAGCGTGGCCGTGGTCCAGCGTCGGTGGCGGGATGTTCGAGTGCGTGCATGCGGGTCACGCGGTCTTTCGACAGGCATGGCAGTCCCTCCGGAAAGCCGGGATCTGGTCACACGTGTGCCGGGCACGTCCACCGAATCGTGCGGGCAAGCCGCACCACGATCAAGCAAGACCGCCCAATTGGTCCAGCCCTTTATCGATCAGATGTCCAGACCACTCGCCGATGACACACCGCCCCTACCAGCGGTGAAGCGGCAGCCGACCGACCTCCACACCGCGAAGTGCCATGGCTCGTTCTCCGCTCGGTCCTGTTTCTCGCGCCGGCCGCCCTCGCCGAAATCGGCGTCACCTGGCCGGTTCGACAGGAAGTCGCCGCCGGCCTCGTTCGGCTCCTCTTTTCCTTGCTTCAGTAGCGATTGGGCGGTTGGGCGGTGCTTTGTATGGGGAAACTGTCCTTTAAAGCCCGGCCGTATAGGTTGTTATACACCACTCGAGTGTCAGCGAACTCTCGCAGCCACGCGACATCGCCGGGCGGACCTGACGTCGCGGCAGATCCGCCCGGCGACCTTCTCCCGCGTTACGAACCGCCAGTGGTCGCTCCCACGGCCAGCAACAGGCAGGTCAGTCCCCTCCCCTGCCCCACCGGCTGCGGCGAGTCCACGAGGTACCGATGATCACGTCAGAACACCTCCGCATTCCGGAAATCCGCCGGTTCGCCAGCGCGGGAAGCGGTCCCGAGATCCGTCGAGAACACGGCCGCCGTCGCGTGTCAGCGACCCCCGGAGTCGACTGCGGTGAACGCACGGCAGGGGGCCGCCACTCCTGGTGACGGCCCCCTGCGCCGGTACTTCCGACGTTGTCCGACTACCGCTGCTCCACGACCTCGAAGGCCAGAACATCGGTGAACGTGCGACCGTGGACGTCGGTCGCGGTGACCTTCGCCTCGTGCGCACCCACCGCGAGATCGGCAGGCAGCTCGAACCGCCACAGATGCATCGACCGGTCGGCGAGGCTGCCGCCGTGGACCAGCTGTTGAGCGACGGCATGCGGGTCCGACCACTCGGGACCGACGAACTGGTCCTCACCCCGCATCCGCTGTGTGCGCACCGCCTTACGGGCCGGTCCACCGTCGAGGCTCACCTCCACCGTGGAACCGGTGGACCCCATCCAGAAGTTCGTGGTCAGCCACGTGGTTCCCTTCAGGTCGGCCCGGCTCACCACGGTCGGCTCGACCAACTCCGGCGCCGCGCCGTCACGCGTGCGGTTCCACTCCTGCCGGGCGACGTACCAGTCGCGGTAGGTGGGCGTGTTCAATCCCAACTGCGTCTGCACCTGGTCGCTCTGCCCTGTCACCGTGTACCGCTCGGTGAAGGAGTTCCCCTTGATGTCCAGCGTGAGCACACCCGGTCGACCACCGTCCCGGCCGACCGCGACGGGATAACCGTCCTCGGTGAGCTGACCGGAGTACCAGTCCCCGGAGATCGCGCCCGCGGTGATGTGCGGGAACGGCAGCCCTTCAAGACCGAAGAGGTCCCGCCAGCCCTTGGCGAGATCCCCGGTCCTCATGTTCTCGATGGAGTGACTGTGCCCGCTGACGGCGACGGCCTTGCGGCCCTCCAACAACCTGTACACCTCGCGGACCTGGTCGACCTGGTGCACGGGACTGCCCTCGTCAGCGTAGTTGAGCAGTCCGATGTGGCTCGCGATCACGACGAGCTTGTTCTTCGGGACTCTCGCCAGGTCCTGCTCCAACCACGCGAGCTGCCGCTCGTCGAGCCGTCCGTTGTACGCGGGCTTGTTCTCCGGGTCGTCGCAGTTCGGACGCAACCCGTCGGCGTTGTCGACGTCCGGCGTGCACGGGTAGCGCACCGTGTTCAACGCCACGACGTGAACGTCGCCGACGTCGTAGGAGTAGTAGGCCGGCGCGAGCTGGGCCCGGAAGGTGTCGAACGAATGCTCGGCGGTCTCGGCGTCGAAGTCGAGGTCGTGATTGCCGGGCAGGAAGCGGGCGGGCCCGTTCAGAACGCTGGTCAGGTTCTTCACGTCCGGGTAGAGCGACAGGTCGTCACCCACGACGTCACCGATGAACAGGGTGCCGCAGCCCTGGTAGTCGCTGCGCTGCGCCAGATCGTTGATGGCGCCCTTGCGGGCGTAGGAGACCTCGGTCTTGTCGTACGTCTGCAGGTCACCGCCGATGACACAGTGCTGCTTCCGGTCCTGCGTGACGCGGCTGCGCACGACCGGGAAGTTCACGGCGGCGGGCACCGGCCCGGTCGGCGCGATACCACCGTAACGCAGGTCAGGGGATCCTTCCGGCAGGTGGTTGTAGTGGAACTGTGCGACGTTGTGCTCGTCGACCGGAACCTGATACCCGGACGGCTGGGTGATGAACACCGTCATGTTGTCGTACACGGGCAGCTCGTAGCGCCCTCGCGAGTCGGTGGTCACCACATCCCGGCCGTTGGACACCAGGACACCACGCAACCCCCGCTCGTTGGCGTCGCTGACACTGTCGCGGTCACGGTCCACGAACACCTTGCCGCGCAGGACGGAACGCTCGGTTCCGTCCTGCGCGCGGACCACCTCGACCTGACCGCGGTAGGCGGAGTCGTTCCATGTCGATACGGGGTCGGCCACCGCGTCCGGCGCGGTGGCGATCACGGTGCCGGAGCCGACCACCGCGAGAGCGGCGAGCGCGGTGACTCCAGCGCGGACCTTCCTCGGTTCTCGCACTGAGGGCCTCACTTTCACTGACCTCCGGTGAGTCGTCGGGGAGGTACCGGCCGCTGTGACCGGCCCACAAGACGATTCCGGACCGAACTGAACAGCAGGCGTCCCGGAGGCAGAACATCGAGCGTCCACGGACCAGCCACCGGGTTACCTCGCAGGTTAGACGGCCCTCACGTTGAATTCGTCCAGACCTTTGGGTGAATCGACGTCACCGCCCGTGGTGCGGCACCGGATTGGACAGCGCGTTTCGACGGGAGCTGAGGAACGTACGCGGGCGAACGTGCCGCAGGAATTCCCGCAGTCGCTCCGGGACGGCCGCACAACTCCCTGCCGTATAGAGCGTTATACATTTTGGAGGTCGGGTGGTTCCCGTTTCGTTACCGGCCACGTCCTCTCACGCCACGGTCTCGTGGTGGACGGTCTCACCGGGCCCTCCCGGGAGCCCGGTGAGACCCCTCGCTGAGGAGAGTTACGAACCTGACGCGGCCGGGCGGTCCTCACCGACTGTGAGCAACGGTTCCAGCAGGTCGTCCAGAGTCACGATCCCTGTGACGTCGTCACCGTCGAGAACCACGGCCAGGTGACTTCGGCGTTCCCGCATGACGCTCACCGCACTGTGGACCGGTGTCGTGGCCTGCAGAGCGAGCACCGGGCGCATCAGGTCGCGAGCCGTCGTCCCGGTCGGCGCTGTGAGCGTGTCCCGTACGTGGACCACACCCAGCGGCCGGGCCCGGTCCCCTGCTCTCACGACGAGCCGGAGGTGCCCACTCGCCCGCGCGGTCGCCTGAATCCGCGCGACGTCGGCCGCCGGGGTCACCGCGACGACGTCCTCGCTCGGCCGCGCGTGCTCTCGCAACGGCCGGGAGTGCAGTTCCAGGGCGGCGGCGAGCTGGTCACGCCGATGTGGATCGAGCGTGCCCGTCCGAGCCGAATGCTCCACCAGCTGCCGCAACGCCTCGGGCGTGTGCCCGGCACCGACCTCGTCGACCGCCCGCACGCCGACCCGCTGCAGACACCAGTTCGCCGTTCCGTTGAGGACCACCAGCACCGGCCGGAAGACCCACATGAACAACCGCATCGGAATCGCCAGCAGCGTCGCCGACTTCTCCGGATGGGCGATGGCCCAGGACTTCGGGGCCATCTCACCGACCACGAGGTGCACGAACGTGACCACCACGAGCGACACCACGAACGCGAGCACGTCGGCGCTCGTCGCCGGGAGCCCCCAGCCCTCCATCACGGGAGTGAGCATGTGGTGCACGGCGGGTTTGGCGACCGCCCCCAGGGCGAGCGTGCACAACGTGATTCCCAGCTGCGACCCTGCCAGCAGCAGGGAGAGCTCCTGGGCGCTCCGCAACGCCGCCCGCGCGGAAGGGCTGGTGTGGGCGGCTTCCTCCAACCGGTAGCGGCGGGCCGCGATCAACGCGAACTCGACCGCGACGAAGAAGGCGCTCAGCGCGACGACGGCCGCGGAAACACCCAGCGCGGCCCACGGGCTCAGCTCGCTCACCGGTTCACCTCCCGGGCCGTCGTGGCGTCGTGCCGCCGCAACCGCACCGTCCTCGGAACCCGGCGGTCGACGTCCTCGACCACGGCGGTCAACCGCGCCCGAGGCTCGTCCTCCGCACCGGGTTCTCCCGGCAGCGTCACGGTGACGGTGTCCCCCGGCTCCGGAAGCGTGCCCAGCTCGGTGATCAGAAGACCCGCGATCGTCTCGTAGTCCCCAGTCGGCAGGTCCAGACCGAGCAGGCGTTCGACCTCGTCGATGTGCGTGGTGCCCGGCAACACCCACGACCCGTCCTCATCGATCCGGGGCTGCTCGTGCCCGGCCGGGTCGTGTTCGTCGGCGATCTCGCCGACCAGCTCCTCGCCGATGTCCTCCAGCGTGATCACCCCGCCCAGGCCGCCGTACTCGTCCACCACGCAGGCGAGCTGCTCACCCGCTGCCCTGAGCCGGGCGACGACCTGGGTCAGCGGCAGAGACGACGGCACCAGCACGGGCTCCCGAGCGATGTCCGCCACCTCCGTGGTACGCCGATCCCCAGGATCCAATTCCAGCACGTCCCGCAGGCACACCACGCCGACGACATCGTCGACCCCGTCGCGCACCACGGGGTAACGCGAGTGCCCGGACGCCATGAGAGCCACCACCTCGTCCACCGGAGCACCCGCCGGGACGGTGGTCACCCGGGTTCGCGGAATCATGGCGTGTTCGGCGGTCCGCTCGTGCAGGTCGAGCACCCGGTCCAGCAGCGTGGAAAGCTCCTCGGGCAGGTCCCCCGTCTCCCGGGACTCGGCGACGATGTACTCCAGATCCCGCGGCGTGGCGGCATGTTCCACGTCGTGCACCGGCTCGATGCGCAACGCCCTCAACAGGAAGTTCGACGCATGGTCGAACAACCGGATCAGCCAGCCGAACACGGCGAGATAGAGCCGGGTGGACCAGGCCAGCCTGCGAGCCACGGGCTCCGGCCGGGCGATGGCGAGGTTCTTCGGGAACAGTTCACCGAAGACCATCTGCACCACCGTGGACAGCGACAGCGCCAGCACGGTTCCCACCCCCACGCCGACCGCCGTGGGAACGCCGACGCCACCGAGCAGTTCACCGATTCCGGCGCCGATCATCGGCTCGGCGACGTAGCCGACGAGCAGCCCCGTCACTGTGATGCCGAGCTGCGCACCCGAGAGCATGAACGAGGTGCGGCGGGTGATGTCCAGCGCCCGCCGCGCGCCGCCGTCCCCGGCCGCCGCGCTCGCCTTGAGCCGTGAGCGGTCGACGGCCATGTAGCCGAACTCCTGAGCCACGAAGTAGCCCGTCGCCGCGGTCAGCAGAAGTACCACGAGGAGTCCGAGCAGGATGTTCACCACAGTCACGAGTCGGCCACCGCCTCGCGGCGGCGGTCGGTCCGCACGCCGGGAGTCAGGTCCCAGGCGAACGGCGGACAGGAACAGCGCCCGGTGAGGGCGCTGCCGGTACTTCGGGAGGGGTCCATGGACGTCCTTCGCAGTGGTGATGTCGGTTTTGTCCTTGTCCCTCCCTACGTTGTGCGGGGCATGGCGAGTTCCCGCCCCAGCGACATGTGACGCAGCTCAACACCGTCCGGTCGTCTCACGCGACCGGACCCGGCAGGACCGGATGCCCGGAGCGAGCCGGAACGGTGCCGGTCACGGCAGACCGCCCGTGGAAGGGCCACCATGGACGGCGTGCCGGAACCGACGAACCCCGACCTCGGCGGCACCGTCGTCGAGAAGGTGCTGCGGGTCACCGACAAGTCCTGTCTCGCCCTCGGCCACCGGGGCGGCAACCCCGTGGTCGTCAAGACACTGCGTACCGACGCCGAGCCGTGGGTGAGCACGTTCGCCGAGGAGATCCGGTTGTACCTGGTGTTCACCGAGAACCCGCCACCGGTGCGCATCCCCGCCCTCGTGCACACCGACGGCCGGTGTTCGCTGGTGCTGGAACGGATCGACGGCGATCCGGTGAGCACCCGGCGATACGCTCCGCGCTCACTTCCCCCACCGCTGGTGGAGTCCGCCGTGGACACCGTCTCGGTCTTCGCCCGGTGGACACCGCCGTCCGGGGTGCTGCGTACGGTGTTCGACTACCCGGCCCGGATCGCGAAGTACCACGGCCTCGGGTTCCTCGACGACAGCGACCACGCGGCCCTGCACCGCCTGCTCGCCGAAGTGTCCCGGGACGGGATGCCGTGGCAGCCCAACCACGGCGACCCCATCCCGCCCAACCTGCTGATCCCGCGCGATGGCGGGTGCGTGCTGGTCGACTTCGAGTTCACCGGCCTGTATCTGCCGGGGCTCGACCTCGCGCTGCTCCACACCGTCCTCGCCACCACGCCCGGTGCGTCCGCACGGGTGGAGCGGATCGCCGAACAGGCGGGCATCGAGGTGCCGTTCCTGCTCAACCGGGCGCTGGTGCTGGCTCGGGAACGGCGACTCGACGCCGAGACTCCGGATGGACGGCGACAACACGCCCGGTCGGCACTGCTGTCCCGACTGTGGGAGGAGTGCCGGTCACGCCTGCACGGCGACACCGGTTTCCCGTCGTCGGCCGGTTGAGCAGCAGGCCGGGGTCATGCGGCCGATCACCGCTCACCGGCGCCGTGCCGCGCTCCACGAGCTCGCGGAGCCGGCCGTGGTGGAACGCCAGCTGGGCCAGCCTCGCGTCAAGCCGCGCGAGTTCCTCCCGCAGCAGCGGATCGAGGCAGGGCTCGACATCACCGGTACCCCCGCACGAGCACGCCAGCACCTGCGCGATGACCGTCGTGGACAGACCGGCGTCCAGCAACCGCCGGACACGACCAACACGCTCGACGTCCGACTCGTCGTAGAGTCGCTGCCCCGACGGGGTTCGGGACGGCGTGAGCAAGCCCTGCTCCTCGTAGTAGCGCAGCGACCGGGCACTCACCCCGGTCTCGGCGGCGAGTTGACCGATCCGCAGCGTCCTTCGCGTGTTCTGGCTCACTCTCGCCTTGCCCCTCTCATGCATGTCAGCATCGATGCTCTTCGCCATGACTACCACGACTTTCGAACTCGGCGGCGACCTCCACGTGCGCCGTATCGGCCTTGGCACCATGCGGTTCGCCGACGAGCCGGCGAACCGCCGCGGAGCGAGCGCGCCGGTGTGGGCCGCGCCCACCGACCGCGCCGACCTCACGCGACTCTTGCGTGAGGCCACGGACGCCGGGGTGAACCTGTTCGACACCGCCGACGCCTACGCACTCGGGGAGGGCGAACGGCTGCTCGGTGAGGCTCTGGCCGGAGTGTCCGACGTCGTGCTCGCCACCAAGGTCGGGGTCGTGCGGCCCGACCCCGCGACCTGGGTGCCGCTCGGACATCCCGACTACCTGCGCCAGCAGGTGGAACTCAGCCTCCGCCGCCTCGGCCGCGACGTCATCGACCTGGTGTACCTGCACCGCATCGATCCCGCCTATCCCCTCGCCGAACAGGTGGGCGCGCTGACCGATGCCGTCCACGCCGGGAAGGTGCGGCATCTCGGTTTGTCCGAAGCCACGGCCGAGCAGGTCGACGCGGCGCGGAGCGTGGCTCCCATCGCCGCCGTCCAGAACCTCTACAACCTCACCGACCGTTCCCACGACGCCGTCGTCGAACACACCCGGGACTCCGGCACGGCGTTCGTGCCGTTCTTCCCCCTGTCGTTCGACCACGCGGCGGTGCCCTCGCTCGGCGAGGTCGCGGCCGAGCACGGCATGACCCCGAACCAGGTGGCGCTCGCATGGTTGCTGCACCGTGGGCCGCACCTGCTGCCCATCCCCGGCACCACGTCGATCCGGCACCTGAAGGAGAACCTCGCCGCGCTCGACACCGAACTCAGCGCCGACCAGTTGGCTCGGCTGAACGCCGATCACGCCCCGGCGATCGGCTCCTGAGTACGCAGCCACTCGTCGAACGTGGTCGGGGCGACGCGCGCGTCCTTGCCGGGCAGGAGCACCTCGCCCGCCATGGAGGGCCCGAACACCCCCGACCACGTCGGCACGAGCTTCACCTCCCGTCCGCGCGCCTGGTTGGTTCGCCTTGCCATGTCGACGAGGTCGTGCGGCTCGGGTCCGGCGACGTCGACGTGGCGGCCCTGGGGCTCTCCGGTCGCGACCTCGGCGAGGATCTCGGCCACGTCGGACGGCGCGATGGGTTGCACGAGAAGCGGCGCGATCGTGGCCACACCGTCCTGCTCGGTCCACCCCGTCACCATCGCGGCGAAGTCGTGGAACTGCGTGAACGGCACGATGGTCCACGGCAGCGGCCCGGCTTCCACCAGCCGCTCCTGTTCCCGCTTGCCCGCGTAGTGCGCATTGCCGTCGACGCCGTGAATCCCGACGATCGAGAGCAGTACGTGGTGGCGGACACCGGCCCGTTCGCCCGCGGCCAGGAGGTTGCGGGTCGTGGCACCGAAGTACTCCACGGTGGTGGCCTCGTCGGACGCGGTCATGTTGATGGCATCGACGACGGTGTCGACTCCGGCGAGCGCCTTGTCCAGGCCTTCGCCGGTGCGCAGGTCCACGCCGAGTGAACGGCTGATGCGGACGACCTCGTGTCCGTCGCGTTCGAGGACGGCGACGGTGAGAGCCCCGATGTTGCCCGTGGCACCGGCAACCGCGATTCGCATGACGATCTCCTTCGTGTATCGGGAACACGACAGTATCGCAGACTTAACAGATCCACAATATCTCCGATACACTGGACGCGTGAAGCTGCCAGTGAGTACGGAATGGGTGTTGCACTGCGCCACGACGTTGGCGCAGCTCGAACCACGAGCCACCGTGTCGGCGGCACAGCTCGCGGACTACTACGATCTGCCCGCACCGTATCTCGCCAAGCAACTGAAGGCTCTCGCCAAGGCCGGCGTGTTCGCCGCGACGACGGGGCCGCGAGGCGGCTACCGGCTCGCCCGCCCGGCTTCCGACATCACGCTCCTGCAGATCGTGGAAGCCGTGGACGGTGGAGCCTCCCCCTACGAGTGCCACGAGATCCGGCAGCAGGGCCGGGGCGCACTGTCGCCTGAGGACTGTCGCGACACCTGCGTGCTCGCCGCGAAGATGGCCGACGCCCACGAGGCATGGCGGCGGAGCCTCGGAAGCGTGACCCTCGCCGACATCCTCGACGAGATCCCGCCATGGGCACCCGCCCGCACGCGCTCCCTGCTCACCGGAGCATGATGGACCCGCTCGACCACACCATGATGACGTCCCCGCGCACCGGCCTTTCCGTTCCCGGCGCCGTGCTGCGACCCACCCATCTGGCCCTCCCCTCCCCCGGGTTGTCGGCCCGCCAGGTGGACGACGCGGTGCGCCACCAACTGGTGGCCGACATCGGCGCGCAGCGGCTCGAGGCGTTGTCGCGGTCGCTGGACCGGACCACGTTCGGCGTGGTGTTGCACTGGTTGTCCAGCTACCAGCGCCGCTCGCTGGACACCAAACGCGGTTACGCCGAGGACGTCTGCCGCATCGCCGAGTGGTTCAGCGCCGCCACCGGTCGCCGCCCCGCAGACCTTTTGAACGGCGTCACGTTCGACACCGTGACCGCCTGGTCGCTCTACGCCAAGAGCAAGGGCTGGTCGGCGCGCACCCAGCGCCGCTACCTCTCCGCACTGTCGTCGTTGTTCGACCACGCCCGCAGCGCGCACCGCCTCGCCGTGGAGAACCCGGTACACCTGGCCACCCACGCACCCCCGATCGGCACCTCGACCAACGGCCGTCCACCCGGCGCCACCCGTGTCCTGGAGCTGCCGGAGGTCGCCGCGCTCGCCGCCGCGTGCTCCGACCACGAGGAGCACCTGGTGTTCGAACTGCTGTTCACCCAGGGACTTCGGGAGTCCGAAGTGGTCTCCCTCGACATCGACAACCTCGATCGCGCCCACGTGCCCCCCGTGCTGTCGGTGGCCCGCAAGGGAGGCCGGTGGGTACGGCGCAGGCTCGGCGACACGGCCGCGCGGCACCTGGACGCATACCTCGACGGCCGACTCACCGGCCCCGTGCTCGTCCACCCGGAAACAGGGTTGCGACGCGACCGTCACCAGCTCATCAGCATCACCCGGCGACTCGCCCGCCACGCCCGGCTGCGCGAACCGCGAAAGGTCACCCCGCACGTGCTGCGGGCGACGGCCATCACCGCCCTGCTCGACAAGGGGAAGCCGTTGCAGGAGGTGCAGGAGTGGGCCGGGCACGCCCACGCCTCCACCACCCGCGGCTACTGGGAACGCCGCAACAGCGTGCAGCGCGACGCCGCCCTGTCCGCCACCCTCACCGCCGACCTCGCCGAGGCCGCGGCGGAGCTGGCGGAGTGAAGCGCCGTCCGATCACCCGGACAGGACGGCGGCCGAGCGCACCACCGCGTCGCGGACCCCGGTGCCCCGTCGCGCCGTGCTGACGCGCCCCAGCCAACGCGCGGCCGTCGCGATGCGCTGAGTCGGCCTGCGACGCCGCCGGTCGTACTCTCGCAGCGCCGCCCGCACGTCGGCCGCGGTCGAGGCCCGCGCGAGGCAGCGGGCCAACGTCAGCCCGTCGAGCAGTGCCTGGCACGCGCCCTGCCCGAGGTCCGGTGTCATGGTGTGGGCGGCGTCGCCCGCGAGGGCGGTGTTTCCGACGACGTAGCTCGGCAACGGCGGATCGAGGTAGTGCAGGGAGTGACGGAGCAGCTCGTCCGGACTCGCCTGCCGCAGCACCGAAGGGACCGGCTCCGGCCACCGGCCGAAGTGCGCGAGCAGGGACGCGTGTTCCTCGGCGGGGCCGCGTCGGGCGGGCGGCGTCTCCAGAACGGCGTAGAAGTTGGTGCGGTCGGCCGTCAGCGGTGAATAGCCGAACTTGGCTTTCGGCCCCCACACCTCGCCCGCACTGCGCACACCGGCGCCGACCACCCCGCGCCACACCGTGAGCCCGGTGTCGCGCAGGCCGTGACGCGCGCCGAAGAGTCGCCGCCGAACCGCGCTGTGCGCGCCGTCGGCGCCGATCAGCACGTCCGCGTCGCCCGTCCCCTCCCGGCCGAAGTGGACGGTACCGTCGGGCAACGACTCGAACAGCAGCGCGAGCAACTCCGGCCGCGCCACCACGTACACGTCCTCACCCGTACGCCGACGGATGCGGTCGGTGTCGATCTCGGCAAGGGTCCGTCCGTCCCAACGCCGGATCACGCCCGGCCGCTGCGGTTCACCACGACGGCGTAGCTCATCGGCCAGTCCCAGCTCGCCGAGAGCCCGTACGGCGTTCGGCCACATGCCGAGGCCCGTGCCGTCGTCCGCCAGAGCTTCCGCGCGCTCGTGCACGCGCACCCGCCAGCCCGCGCGCGTCAGCCCAGCCGCCGTTGCCAGCCCCGCGATTCCGCCACCGACTATCCGTGCTTCCATTCCGCCACCGTACTACGGATGTAGTGATCCTTACTACGGGTGTAGTGTACGGCTGTGAGCACACGGAAGGACCAGGTACTCAACGCCGCGATCCGCGTCCTCGGCACCCAGGGCACGCGGCAACTCACCCACCGGGCCGTCGACGCGGAAGCCAGGCTGCCCGAGGGGTCGACCTCGAACCACTTCCGCAACCGGGACGCGCTCGTCGCGGGCGTTCTCGACCGGCTCGTGGCCCAGGACGAGCAGGCATGGGGGCTGTTCTCGGCCGATCTGGCCAACATCACGCTCACTCTCGACGGCTTCGCCGACGCCGTGACCCAGTTCGTGGACGAACTCGCGACGACCGCCCGTACCGCCACACTGGCCCGACACGCGATCTTCCTCGAAGCCGCGCATCACCAGCACCTCCGCGCCCAGATCGAGACACGCAGACGGCGCCTCGAGGCCTGGGGGGCGCCGTGGCTGAAGCGACTGGGTTCGACCCACCCCGAGCGCGACTTCGCCGCGCTGCGCTCCCTGCTGGACGGGCTGCTGCTGCACCAGTGCACGCTGCCCGACCCCGCCTTCGACCCGGCCGTGCCGGTGCGAGCCCTGCTCGACGGCCTGAGCCGGCACTGGTGACCGCCGCACGTCCCGGCATGTCCCGGAAGCCACGACACCGGCACCGGCCGTACTACCGCGCTTCCGCGGCCACGGGCGTGGCCCGCTCGGAACACAGGAGCCCTGCCGTGACCGCGGCTACCAAACAGAGCGCCACAGGCAGGAAGAAGGTCAGGTTGAGCGGAACGAGTTGCGTCAGCGGGCCGATGACGGCGGGCCCGGCGAGCATGCCCAGGTAGCCCAGCCCGGCGACCCGGGAGACATTGGCTCCGGCGGCGTCCACATCGGCGTGTCCGGCCGCGCTGAAGATCTGGGGCACACACCCGGAGAGGCCGAGTCCGAACACTGCCCAACCGGCCAGAGCGAGAGGTGTCCACGGCGACAGCGCGGCGACCGTCAGACCGAACGCGGCAGCGACGGCGCCGTAGCGGAGTACGGCCACCGGGCCGACACGCGCGGTCACACGGTCGGCGAGCAGGCGCCCGGCGGTCATGGCCGTGGCGAAGGCACCGTAGGCGAGGGCAGCGGTGGCCTCGGAGGCGCCGAGGACCTCCCGAAGGTGCAGCACGCTCCAGTCGTTCGCCACGCCCTCACAGAGCATCAGCGCCAGCGCGAGCCCGGCCAGCAGCCAGACACGTCGGGGAGTCCGACGCCGGGACCCCACCGCCTCGGAAGCCCGCGAGCCTTGGACCGGGTCGGGACACAACAGTGCGGGTGTGAACAGCACGGCGACGACGACACCGAGCGCGGCCACCGCGCCGAGAGTCACCGCCGGATTCCAACCCCACCCAAGAGTGCGCGCCCCGGCCAGCGCGGCGAGCACTCCACCGATCGAGAACGTGGCGTGGAAGGCCGACATGACGGGCCGCCGGTAGCCGCACTCCACCTGGACGGCATGAGCGTTCATGCTCACGTCCAGACACCCGTTGCCGAAGCCGAACACCAGCAGCGCCGCTCCCAGCGTCCAGCTCTCGGAGGCCAGGCCGGGCAGGAGGAGGGTGGCGCTGCACAGCACCGCGCTGACCGGGACCACGACGCGAGCACCGGCACGGTCGGCCAGCGGGCCGGCGAGCTGCATGCCGACGAACGCACCCGCACCGAGTAGCAGCAGAAGCCAGCCGAGCACGGCGTGACTGATCCCGGCTCGCTCCTCCACAGCGGGGATGTGGACGATCCACATCCCCATGAGAAAGCCGTTCAAACCGAAGTAGACGAAGGTGGCCAGCCGCGCGGCCCGCAGCGATCGATCCATGTTAGTGAACATATCGAACAGCTTCCTTGTTCGATATCTTGATTTTCGAACGAGATTTTTGTTCAATACCGAGCATGG
This sequence comes from Saccharomonospora cyanea NA-134, assembly GCF_000244975.1. Taxonomy (NCBI): domain Bacteria; kingdom Bacillati; phylum Actinomycetota; class Actinomycetes; order Pseudonocardiales; family Pseudonocardiaceae; genus Saccharomonospora; species Saccharomonospora cyanea. The sequence continues at coordinate 2,826,377 of NZ_CM001440.1, forward strand.
CAACCGCAGACCGGCTGAGGCGGATCACCCTGGCCGTCCGCGAGGCGGGCAGCATCGGCGTCGCCGAACTGGCCGAACTCACGGGCGCCTCCCCCATGACCATCCGCCGGGACCTCGAGACCCTGGCCGCCCAGGGGGTGCTGGAGCGATACCGGGGAGGCGCCCGCACACTGCTGTTACGCGGCGAGGAAGCACCGTTCGCGCTCCGGGTGCAGGAGACTCCCGAGACCAAACAGCGCATCGCCGCCGAGGTCGCCGGTTTGCTCGCCGACGGCGAGTCCGTCGTACTCGACAGCGGCACCACCTGCCTGGAGGTGGCTCGCGCACTGGAACAGCGCCGTGTCACCGTCATGCCGCTCTCCCTGCACGCGGCGAATGCGTTGGCGGGCGCGCCACACCTGACACTCCTGGTCCCCGGTGGCCGACCACGGCCGGGTGAGCTCTCGTTCACCGGCCCCCTGACCATGGCGGCGTTGGCTTCCCTCCGCTTCGACACGGCGGTGCTCGGCTGCTGCGGGTTGAGCGCGGAACACGGTCTGACCGCCTACGACCTCGACGACGCCGCGGTCAAGCGTGCCGCGATCGCCTCGGCCCATCGCGTCATCGCCGTCGCGGACGCCACCAAGTTCACGCGCACCGCCCTCGCCTTCGTCGCCCCCGCCGCCGACCTGCACGCCGTCGTGACCGACCGAGCAGCCCCGGACGACGAGACGGAGGCACTGATCAGAGCGGGTGTGACCGTACGGAAGGTATGACCGGTCACCGACCGCTCTCAGGCGTCCTCGTCCGGGTCCCAGTCGAGTAGCCGAACCTTCGCCACCGTGCGCACGTGGCGGCGCATGGCCGCCGCCGCGCGCGTGGGATCGCCCACGCTGATGGCGTCGAAGATGGCCTGGTGCTGACGCAGCGAGCGGTGGGGCCTTCCGGGCTGGCGCAGCGACTCGGTGCGGCTTTCGGTGATCTGCTCGGAGATGGAGTGCATGAACTCCGCGAGCAGCGCGCTGCGGGCCGCGGCAGTCACCGCGGCGTGGAAACGCCGGTCGCCCTCGACACCGTGTCCACCCGACTCGATCTCGGCACGCATATGGGACAGGGCCGACTCCAGCTCGTCGAGGTCCTCGTGCGTTCGGCGCTCGGCGGCGAGTTCGGCGAGCTTCGTCTCGATCGCCTCGCGCGCTTCGAGGACGTCGGGCAACCGCTGCCGTCGCGCGACGAGCTGCTCCACCGGCTCGACGTCGAGAGTGTCGCGAACGAGGTAGCTGCCTCCGCCGTGCCGGGTCTCGACCAGCCCCTGCACCTCCAGCACCACGACGGCCTGCTTCACCGACGCCCTGCTCACTCCGAGCCGCTGCGCCAGCTCTCGCTCGGCGGGCAACCTGTCTCCGGCACGCAGCCGGGAGTGGGCGACGTACTCGCGCAGCCGCTCGACGACCTGTTCGTACAGCCTCGGCCGCGCCATCGGACGTAGAGCGTCGGACACTTCGTTTTCCCTCTTCGGCACGTGGTCCCCCGCCGGTTCGGTCACCGCAGCCTAGCAGCGCGCGGGCGGCGCGACCGGCTCAGCCACCGAGCCACGAAGGATCTTGACAGGTGTGGTCCGGCTCACGCAAAGTGGTTCAGCCACTGAGCCACCAGGCCACTCGGACGCACCTGAGCGAGCCCAAAGACGGGAGCCTTCGCGTATGTCCCCCCAAGTCGTCGCGATCATCGTTCTGGCTGTGGTGTTCCTCGTCGCCACCACCAGATCCGTCAACATGGGGGCGCTCGCGTTCGCCGCCGCGTTCGGCGTGGGCACGCTGGTGGCCGACATGGACGCCGACGCGATCTTCGCGGGGTTCCCGGGTGACCTGTTCGTCGTGCTCGTCGGGGTGACGTACCTCTTCGCGATCGCCAAGGCCAACGGCACCACGGACTGGTTGGTACAGGCGTCGATCAGACTCGTGGGCGGACGGCTCGCCCTCGTCCCCTGGGTGATGTTCGTGATCACCGCCGCGCTGACCGCCATCGGCGCGGTCAGTCCCGCCGCGGTGGCCATCGTGGCACCGCTGGCACTCGGATTCGCGGCGGAGTACCGGATCAGCCCACTGCTGATGGGCGCGATGGTGGTGCACGGCGCTCAGGCGGGCGGCTTCTCCCCGATCAGCGTCTACGGTTCGATCGTCAACGGCATCGTGGCCCGGGAGGGACTGCCCGGCAACGAGCTGGTGCTCTTCCTGGCGAGCCTCGTCGCCAACCTCGCGATCGCGGCGATCGTGTTCGTCGTCTGCGGCGGGCTCAAGCTCACCCGCGCCGGAGCCGTGTCCATCCGGCGGTTCGCCCCCGTGGGCTCGGCTTCCGGCGGTACCTCGGCGTCCGGTGCGTCGGCCGAGGGCGCACCGGACGCCGAGCCACCCACGCTGACGCCCGTGCGGGGCGCGACCCTCGCGGCACTGGTCGCGCTCGTGGTGTGCGCACTGGGGTTCGACCTCGACGTGGGGCTGACCGCGATCACGCTCGCCGTGCTGCTCAGCGTGTTCTGGCCCGACACCAGCAAGCGGGCCATCGGGCAGATCACGTGGCCCACCGTGTTGCTGATCTGCGGCATCCTGACGTACGTCGGAGTGATGCAGGAGATGGGCACCATCGAATACGCGGGCAACGCCGTGTCGGAGGTGGGTGTCCCGCTGCTGGCCGCGCTGCTGATCTGCTACATCGGTGCCATCGTGTCGGCGTTCGCCTCGTCGGTGGGCATCATGGGCGCTCTCATCCCGCTGGCCGTGCCGTTCCTGCTGGAGGGGGCGGTGGGTCCGGTCGCGATGATCGCCGCACTGGCGGTGGCGTCCACTGTGGTGGACGTCAGCCCGTTCTCCACCAACGGTGCCCTCGTGCTGGCGAGCGCGCAGCACGTCGACCGCGACCGCTTCTTCCGGCAGTTGCTGGTGTACGGCGGCATCGTCGTCGCCGCGGCTCCCGCCGCGGTGTGGCTGATGCTGATCGTGCCCGGTTTCGGCTGAGCCCGCCCCGACCGTGCCCGGAACTCGACGACAAGGAGATCGGTGACCGTGCTCTTCCCCGCCCTGCACACGGCCCAGGACGAACCCGCGCTGCGGTTCGGCGACCGCGCCCTGACCTACGGCGAACTGGCCCGGGTCGCGGGTTCGCTCGCCCACCGCATCCGCTCGGCGGTGGGCGAGCCGCCGCGGGTGGCGGTGTGGGCGACGCCGAGCCTGGAGACCGCCGTGGGCACGGTGGCGGCCCTGCTCGCGGGTGTGCCCGCCGTGCCGATCAACCCCAAGATCGGGGAACGCGAACTGGCGCACATCGTCGCCGACAGCGGGCCGGGCCTCGTTCTCGTCGAGCCGGGCACCGTCCTGCCCTCCGGCCTCGACACCGTGACCCGGCTGGACGTCACCCTCGACGACCGGACGCAGCAGGCGGAGCCGCTGCCCGAAGAGCCGGGCGGGGAGGCACCGGCGTTCATCGTGTACACCTCCGGCACCACCGGCGCCCCCAAGGGCGTGGTGCTCCCCCGTCGCGCCGTCACCAGCACGCTCGACGCCCTGCGGGACGCCTGGCAGTGGACGGCCGACGACGTGCTGGTGCACGCCTTGCCGCTGTTCCACGTCCACGGGCTGATCCTGGGCGTCCTCGGACCGCTCCGGCGGGGCGGCAGTGTGCGCCACGTCGGCCGGTTCTCCCCCGCCGCCGTGGCCGCGGAGCTGACCACCGGCGCCACCATGATGTTCGGCGTCCCGACGATGTACCACCGCATCGCGAACGAGGTGGACGACGACCCCGAACTCGCGGCGGCGCTGGCCGGGGCTCGCCTGCTGGTCTCGGGCTCGGCGGCGTTGCCCGTGCGCGACCACGAGCGCATCACCGCCGCGACGGGGCAGCGGGTCGTCGAACGCTACGGCATGACCGAGACGCTGATGAACACGAGCGTGCGGGCCGACGGTGAACGCAGGCCGGGCACGGTGGGGTTGCCGCTGCGCGGGGTGGAGCTGCGGTTGGTGGACGAGCGGGGCACGCCGATCGAGGTGCGTGACGGCGAGACCGTCGGCGAGATCGAGGTGCGGGGTCCGAACTTGTTCACCGAGTATCTGAACCGCCCCGACGCGACGGCGCAGGCGTTCCACGACGGGTGGTTCCGCACCGGCGACATGGCTGTCCGTGACGAGGACGGGTATGTGCGCATCGTGGGACGCAAGGCGACCGACCTCATCAAGAGCGGCGGATACCGCATCGGCGCGGGCGAGATCGAGAACGCGCTGCTCGAACACCCGGGTGTCGCCGAGGTGGCCGTGACGGGCGAGCCGGACGACGACCTCGGAGAGCGGATCGTGGCGTGGGTGGTGCCGCGCGGAACCGCACCGGCGGAGGAGGAACTGGCCGAGCACGTCGCGCGTCTGCTCACCCCGCACAAACGGCCCCGCGTGGTGCGGTTCCTCGACGCGCTGCCCCGCAACGACATGGGCAAGGTCATGAAACGGGCGCTGCATGGCTGAATCGGCTCGCGGTCTCATCGACTCGATAGCGACGCGGTTCACCGAGTGGCTGCCCGAGACCCCGGGCGGGGCTTTCGTGGACGGACCGATCGGCTGGCGCGGCTACGACGACGCGCGGGCCCGGGCGGCCGAGCGCACGGGCGAGCCGGAGTCGGTGGTGTGCGGCAGCGCGACGATCGGGGACACCGAGGTCGCGCTCGTGGTGTTCGAGTTCGGCTTCCTCGGCGGTTCGATCGGTGAGGCCGTGGGTCACCGGGTGGCGCTGACGTTCCAGCGTGCGCGGCAGCGGCGACTTCCGGTGGTGTCACTGATCGCGACCGGCGGCAGCCGGATGCAGGAGGGCATGCGCGCCCTGACCCAGCTCCACGTGCTGGCCCGTGAGGTCGCGGCCACGAGGGTGGCCGGGCTGCCCCAGGTGTCCGTGCTGTGTGATCCCACGACCGGTGGCGGGTGGGCCACGCTCGGTGCCGGCGCCGACGTGGTGCTGGCGCTGCCGGGCGCCCAGGTGGGGTTCGCCGGTTCGCGCGTGCGGCCCGGGGGCGACGCGAGCGCGTACACCGCCGAGGCGCACCGGGACACGGGGCAGGTCGACCAGATCGTCGAGCGGGGCCGCTTGCGAGACGCGCTGGCGCGGTGGTTGAGGCTGCTCACCACTCCGGCCCCGCGGGCGGCGGAGCCTCCGAGGGCGCTGGGCGGCGCGGGTTCATCCCGCACCGGTTGGGAGGCGGTCATCCGGGCCAGGGCGCCGGAACGGCCTCGCGCGGCGCGGTACCTGGACGCCTACTTCGCGTGGCGGGAGCCGGTCCGGGGGGACCGGGCCGGTGGTGTGGACGACGGGGTGCTGTGCGGGTTCGGGTGGCGGGACGGCGCCGCCGTCGCCTACGCCGCGCAGTGCGGCACGGCCACGCGCCCGGCCGGGTTCCGCACGGCGGCTCGCCTGGTGCGGATGGCCGACCGGCTCGGTGTCCCGGTGCTCACCCTCGTGGACACACCGGGTGCGGCGGCCGACGGAACCGCCGAACGCGACGGTGTGGGGCCCTCCATCGCGGCCCTGTTCGAGGCGATCGCCTCGGCGCGAGTCCCCGTGACGAGCGTGCTGATCGGGGAGGGTGGCTCGGGTGGAGCGCTGGCGTTCGCCGCGCCGGGCCGGCTGTGGGCCACTCCGGACGGTTACTTCTCCGTCACGTCGCCGGAGGCCGCGGCGGCCATCCTCAAACGGAGCGCGCTCGAAGTCCCCGCGACGGCCGACGAGCTCCGGTTGCGCCCGGCCGATCTGGTGCGGCTCGGCATCGTGAGGGAGATCGTGCGTCCCTGAACGCCGTGCGTGGGATGGACCACGTCGTCACCTGCGTACACTGTCGCGACTATCGAAGTCCTCGACTACCCACAAGGTGAGGAGCGAGCGCATGGACGCGCTGATGGAATCCATCGGCGAGGTGAACGACGTCTTCTGGACCTACCTCGTCATCCCGCTGCTGGTGATACTGGGGCTCTACTTCACCGTGCGCACCGCGGGTGTGCAGTTCCGGATGCTGCCCCAGATGATCCGGGATCTTCGCAGCAAGCCGGAGCGGGCCCAGGACGGCAAGAAGGCCGTCTCGTCGTTCCAGGCCTTCTCCATCTCCGCGGCGGCGCGCGTCGGCACGGGCAACGTGGCGGGCGTGGCGATCGCCATCGCCGTGGGCGGTCCGGGTGCGGTGTTCTGGATGTGGCTGATGGCGATCGTCGTCAGCTCGCTCGCGTTCGCGGAGTCCACGCTCGCGCAGTTGTTCAAGGTCCGCGACCGCTCCGGATACCGCGGTGGTCCCGCCTACTACATGCAGTACGGGCTCAACGCCCGGTGGCTGGGTGTGATCTTCGCGGTCGTCATCATCTTCACGTTCGGTTTCAGCTTCAACATGGTGCAGGCCCACAGTATCGCCGACGTCGTGTCGCACTCGGTGACCACCGCGACCGGCGCCGCGGAGGCCGAGGGCTGGCTGGCGCCGGTGGTCGGGCTGCTGCTGGTGGCTCTGGTGGGTGCCGTGGTGTTCGGCGGTGTGCGCCGCATCGCCCACGTCGCTCAGTTGACCGTGCCGTTCATGGCGCTGATCTACCTGCTCGTGGGTCTCGTCGTGGTGGGCATGAACCTGGAGAAGGTGCCCGAGGTGTTCGCCGACATCGTCGGTTCGGCGTTCGGTTTCGAGCAGGTCGGCGGCGCTGCCGTGGGCACGGCGATAATGCAGGGCATCCGCCGCGGGTTGTTCTCGAACGAGGCGGGCATGGGTTCCGCGCCCAACGCCGGTGCCAGCGCCGCGGTGAGTCACCCCGCCAAGCAGGGGCTGGCGCAGACCTTCGGCGTCTACTTCGACACGCTGATCGTGTGCTCCATCACGGCGTTCATCATCCTCGTTTCCGACCCCGTCTACGGCGAGGAGGTCGGCGCGTCGCTGACGCAGAGCGCGCTGGAGGCCAACCTCGGGGCGTGGGCCGTGCACCTGCTGACGGTCATCGTGTTCCTGCTCGCCTTCACCTCCGTGCTGGGCAACACGTTCTACGGTGAGGCCAACCTGCGGTTCCTCACCGGCGACGACCGCGTGGTGCCGCTGTTCCGGCTCGCGGTGCTCGGCGTGTTGTTCCTGGGTGCGGTGAGTTCGCTGGAGGTGGTGTGGAGCCTCGCCGACGTCACCATGGGCGTGATGGCGGTGGTGAACCTGCTCGCCGTGGCCCCGCTCGGGGCGCTCGTGGTGCGGCTGCTCAAGGACTACCAGCAGCAGCGCCGCAACGGCCTGGACCCGGTGTTCACGCGCGACACCATGTCGGACGTGCGCGGCATCCAGTGCTGGGAGAACGACCCGGAGCGGACCGCCGAGAAGGTGTGACGACCGGGCCCGTCGGGCGGGCGAGGGGATCAGCCCCTCGCCCGCCCGACGGGTGTCACGTCCGGAAGGCCCTTGCGGGCGACCCGGCGTTTGGCGATCTCGTACGTCGCCCCGTGGACGGCGAGCAGCGCCACCGTGGCGATGAGCCCGGCGTAGGCCGTGCCGCTGTCGAAGACCAGTGAGCAGAAGATCGCCGTGAGGACGGCCAGGCAGGCCCAGTCGGTGTAGGGGAAGCCGGGCATCCGGAAGTCGACCGACGCGATGGAGCCGTCCCGCACCCTCGCGCGGAAGCGCAGATGCGACACGAAGATCGCCATCCAGGCGAGAAGGATGCCCACCGACGCGGCGTCCAACGCGAGGAAGAACACCGACCCGGCGTCGGCGAACAGGATGAGCACCACCCCGACCAGATACAGGAGGCTGGTGAACGCCAGCGCTCCCGTCGGCACTCCCCTGCGGTCGATCAACACGGTCGCCTTGGGAGCCGAGCCGTGGGCCGCGAGGTTACGTAGCAACCGGATCGTCGCGTAGAGGGCGGCGTTGACACCGGACAGCGAGGCACTCAACACCACCAGGTTCATGATGCCGCCGAGATAGGGGACGCCGAGGCTCGACAGCGCCGTGACGAACGGCGACTCGTCACCGCTGTAGTGGTCGGTGGGCAGCAGCATCGACAGCACCAGCACCGACCCGATGTAGAACAGGCCGAGTCGGAACACCACGCCGCGCACGGCCTTGGGCATCGACCTCGCGGCGTCCTTCGCCTCACCGGCCGCCGTGGCGGTCACCTCCACGGCGGAGAACGAGAACACCACCGCCTGCATCACCAGAACGACCGGCCACACCCCGTGAGGCAGGAACCCGCCCTCCCACAGGTTCGTCACACTCGCCTCGGGTGCGCCCGAGCCACCGAACAGCACCACGAGCACACCGGTGACCAGGAACAGCACGATCGCGATCACCTTGATCGCCGCCGCCGCACTCTCGATCAGCCCGAACGCGCGCACGGTCAACACGTTCGTGCCGAACACCAGGCACAGCGCCACCAGCGGTGACAGCCACGCGGGCGCGTCCGGGAACCAGTAGGCGGTGTAGACGCCGACGGCGGAGATCTCGGCGATGCCGACCAGCACCGCGACGGTCACGTAGATCCAGCCCGTCAGGTGCGCGAACCTCGGCCCCACGAACTCCCGCGCGTAGGAGACGAAGCCACCGGTCGCCGGCCGGTACACCGTCATCTCACCCAGTGCCCGCATCAGCAGATACACGAGCGCCCCGACCACCAGGTACGACAGGATCAGGCCGGGACCGACCGAACTCAGCTGCTCACCGAGTCCGAGGAAGAGCCCCACACCCACCGCGCCACCGAACGCGATCATCTGCAGTTGCAGGTGCGACAGGGATCTCCGATACCCGACCTCGCCGCGCTCCTCGTAGGCGGTCGCCGCCGGCTCCTCGTCGGGCGTGGCGGAATCGGTGTTCGCGGACATGTCGCCGCTCCTTCCCCGTGTGCTCGCTCATGATCGCGGCGGGCCGACACATCATAGGAAGAACACCGAAAATCGGTTGCAGCGGACGCCCGCCCAGGCGACCGTCGACACATGCGTGTCTTCTGCGTCACGGAACGCATGGTGCTTCGCCGCTTCACCGCCGAGGACGGCGACGACTTGGCCGCGCTGCACGGCGACCCGGACGTGATGCGCTTCGTCGGCAACGGCAGGCCCGTGCCCGCCGAGGTGGTGCGTCGCCGGACCCTGCCGTCGCTGGTGTCGGACTACGACCGGCTCGGCGGGCTGGGCGTGTTCGCCGCCGAGTCCTCCTCGGACGGGGCGTTCCTCGGCTGGTTCGAGTTCCGGCCTTCCGAGGCCGACGCGCTCGACGACGTGGAGCTCGGATACCGGCTGCACCGCCGGTGCTGGGGCCGGGGTCTGGCCACCGAGGGGGCACAGGCACTGGTCCGTCTCGGGTTCACCGAGCTCGGTGTGCACCGGGTGTACGCCACGACGATGGCGGTGAACCACGGCTCCCGCCGGGTGCTGGAGAAGACCGGACTGCGTCACGTGCGGACGTTCCACGAGGACTGGCCCGAGCCGATCCCCGGCTCCGAGCACGGCGACGTGGAGTACGAGCTGCTGAGGCAAGACAGCCGGGACTGGCGAGGCTGACCGACTGCACGGGCTGTGTGCGGGCGTCAGCGGCGCCGGATGCGTCCCCACGGTTTCAGCACCGCCAGGGTCGTGGCGACGAGCAGGCCGGTCGTCGACACGATCGGCGGGAACAGCAGGGCCCGGGCGACGTCGGTCGCGGGCGCTCCGCCCGCCGCGCGGCCCTGTCCGGCCGCCTGCTCGACGGCGGGCCAGAGCAGGACGACCACGAGCGCCACGAAAACCACCGCGATGGCCAGCTTCACGACCACCCACCAGTAGCGCACGAGGCCGTAACGGGTGCCGAGTCCGAGTACGACTCCGCTGAGCAGGCAGCCGACTCCCGCGGCGAGCAGTGGCCACCCGGTGACGGCCGCCAGAGCGGTGTAGCACGCCGTGACCACGAACCGGTCGTCGGTCAGCCACGCGGTGGCCACGAGTACCGCCATGGCCACGTCGAGCCCGAGCCACACACCGGCCGTGACGATGTGGACCACGAGTGTGGTCTTCCTGGCCCGTCGGCCGAGCCTGCGCGGTGTCGCCGTGCCGGTGGCGGTCGGGGCGGCCGCGCGGGTCATCGCCGCCTCCCCAGCGACTCGACCACGTCCGCGAGCACGCCCACGGCCTGCTCGGTCCACAGGCCGTCCGCGAGCACGACGACGTGCTCGGCACCCAGTTCCCGTAGCGCCTGGCATCGCCGCGTGAACGCCTCGGGGGTCTCCCCCGGTTCGAGTCGGGTACTGACCGTGACCTCGATGTCGTCGACGTCGCGGCCCTGGGTCCTGCAGTGCTCCGCCAGCGTCTCCAGCTTGTGTCGCAGTGTCCGCCCGCCGTCGGGGATGTCGAAGAGGTTGCACGCGTCCGCGTAACGGGCCACCAGCCGCAGCGTGCGCTGCTCTCCCATGCCGCCGACGAGGATCGGCGGATGCGGCCGCGACAGGGGCGGCGGGCTGCACACGGCGCGGTCGAGCCGGTGGTAGCGGCCGGGGAAGGGCGTGTCGTCGCCCGACCACATGTGCAGAGCCAGCCGAAGCAGTTCGTCGAGCCGGTCGAACCGCTCGGCGACGGGCGGTAACGGCAGTCCCATCGTCTGTGCCTCCGCCTTGTGGTATCCGGCACCGACGCCGAACCACGCCCGTCCTCCGGACAGCACGTCGAGGGTCGTCACGGCCTTCACGAGCACGCTGGGCTGCCGGTAGGTGACGGGGGTGACCATGGCACCGAGGCGGACGGTGCGGGTCTGCGCGGCCAGAAACCCCAGCGTCGTGTACGCCTCGAGCATGGCCTCGTCCGGGTTGTCGGCGGGATCCCCCTGGACCAGGTGGTCGGTGACCCACACCGTGTCGAGGCCCGCGTCCTCCGCGGCTCGCGCCACACCGGCCAGGTGCCGGGCCAGCTCGGCGGGCCCACCAGGCACCGAATAGTCGGTGAGCGCCATGCTGATACGCATACCACCGACGTTAGGTACCGAACCGTTAGGCGTCAATTTATTAGGTTACGAACGGTGGTGGGTACACTGATCGTCATGCCGGTACCCCCACACGGCCCCCCGCTCGGACTGCGCCTCGCCCGCACGGCCAAGGCGGTGAGTCAGGCGTTCGACGACGCGCTCGCCGAGGTCGGAGGGTCGAGACCCGCGTGGCTCATCCTCATGTCACTGAAGGCGGGCTCGGGCGCCAGCCAGCGCCACCTCGCCGACACCATCGGCATCCGCGGAGCGACGCTCACCCAACACCTGACGAACCTGGAGGAACGTGGGCTGCTCACGCGGCGGCGCGACCCCGGGAACCGGCGGGTGCACCTCGTCGAACTCACGGCGGAGGGGGAAGCCGCCTTCCGACGGATGCGTGACGCCGCCGTGGCGTTCGACCGACGGCTGCACTCGGGCCTCGACTCGGAGCAGACGGACAAGCTGGAGGCGCTTCTCGATCGGTTGCGTGACAACGTCACCCGTGATCCGGCCCCCGCCGATGGCCGGCGGGGGCCGGATCACGACGGTTACCGGCGCGGGGCGAACACGCCCAGTGCGTCGTAGGCGTGCCAGGAGCCCTCTCCCCTGTGCGGGGTGAGGACGTGCTCGCCCGCCCGCAACGCACCGGCGGGCTGTGGTGGTGCCGCGTGGATACCGGCACGGGTGTCGATCAACCAGATCGCCCGCGGTAGGACGGCCGTGGCTGCTTCCGGCTACGCGGGCCGCCCGCCGGTCACACCGATGTCACCGACGAACACCGATCCGCCTCCTTCGCCGTCGAACACGAGTTCCACGGAGGTCAACTCCTCGGGGGAGAACGCCGGGTTGTGCCTCGTCATGCTCTCCACGGGAACGCGGTGGGTCTGCGGCACGGGTTCGGTCACCGGCAGCGTGTGCAGCCATGGGGCAACGAGGTACTGTCCCGGTACTGCGGTGTGCAGTGGCCGCACGTCGGCCAGCGGCACGGCGGCGTGTTCCCCGGTCGCGTCGGTGAGCCGCACCGTGACGGTGCCGGACTCGCCGGTGGCGACGGCGTCGAAGACGACCGCGTCGATTCCCGGTCGTGCCTTCGCCGCAGCGGTGACCACAGGGCGCTGCTCGGCGGCCCATTCCACGTGGTGCATGACGTCCTCACCGGGCCCCGACCGTAGTGGCAACGGGGACAGGACGGCTTCCTCGGCCCCGTCGATCCGCACCGACTCCTCGTCAGCCACGACGGCGGTGGAGTCGGTGAATCGGCTGACATAGTTGGTGTCGGGCAACCACGACGCGGCCGCACGATGGTCACGGAAGAGCGCGAGGTCGGCGGTCTCGCCGCCGAGTGTGCCCGTGAAGTAGGCGGTGGCGTAGAGTTTCGCGATGCGGCGCTGTTGTTCGCCCGGCAGGAGTGCGTCGTCGTCGAGGAACAGCTTCGGCAGCCCGTACCCGACGTCGTGCCGGTCCCAGCGACTGTTGAACTGACCGTGGTTGGCGCGCTCGATGTACAACGAGGCGGCGAAGCGGTACTCGGCGCCGGTGAACTCGACCCTCTCGTACTGGTTCAGGCCACCGAAGCTGACCACGTCGGCGTCGTGGGAGCCTTGGAGCACGAGGTAGTTCACGTCACGCAACGTCACGGCCTGCCCGTCCGGAGTGGACTGGCCGTCGGACGGCGCGAGGGCGAGTACCGACCGCACCCGCAGACCGTCCACTCGCTCGTTCTGCAGCAGTTCGGCGGCCGCGGCGACGGCCTCACCACCACGGGAGTGCCCGAGTAGCCCGACGGCGTCGAGGTCCACCTTGCCCGTGAACGGATTACCGTCCTGCTCGGTCCACGCTTTCCACACGGTCAGATGGTGGCGCAGCATCCGGGCACGGACCTGCTCCACGCCCCGCAGTCCGCCGCTGCGGTCGAGCACGCCCGTGTTGAGGAAGTTCTGGTCCACGGACGCCGCGATCACCCCGTGGCTGGCGAGCTGCTCACCGAGGTAACGGAATCCGTCCTCCGACGAGGTGGCGTTGCTCTTGTTACCGTGCACGAGCAGTACCAGCGGGAACGGGCCGTCGCCCTGCGGGTACCACACGCGGGCGTTGACCGGGAAGGCGTCCGCGTCGAACCCCCACAGGTCGTGCCGGTCCTCGTTCCATCCCGTGACGAGCGCGGAGACGTCGACGGAGTCGGTGGTCAGGTCCGCGTCGGCGCCGTACTCGGGGCGGCGGTCGTGTCCGCTGCCGTAGGTGAGTTCGGCGACGGAGTGCGGGCCCGCTGCCGCCGGGTTCCGCCCGAGCGTGTGTGTCGCCTCGCCGTCGTCGACCACGGTCACCGGCTTCTGCCCTGCCGTCACGAGCCACCCTGCGGGCCCACCGACCACCAGCACCGCGAGCGCGAACGCGATGACGCGCGGGTCCCTGCTCCGCAATGGTCGGCGGCCCCGGTGGGGCAGCAGGCCGCCGACGGCGCCGCCGAGCAGGGAGACCCCGACGACGAGGATTCCCACTGCGGCGAAGTACCCGGTCCGAGTCGCGCCCGCCCCCAGTGTCAGTAGCAGCACCAGGCTCATCAGCAACGTGGCCGTGTATGTCCAGGGCAGAGCCGCTCGTCGTCCGACCGTCACGAAGAGCAGGCCCGTGACGACCGCCGCGATCGCCACGGCCAGTACCCCGTTCACCGCGAGCTGACCGGCCAGCTCGCCACCGACACCCGGTACCAGTTGGTCAGCGGTGTTCCACGCCACGAGCGCCGCGGTCAGCGCGAGCAGCGCAGAGGTGGCGCCCCGCCAGTGCGGGCGTGCTCCCCGCGCTACCCGGCCGAAGCGACGACGTCGGGCGGGCGCCGAGCCCGTGCCGTCATCGGATTCCTTTTCCCCCAGTTCGGTTGACATGCACCCGACGATAACAACGTGTATCCGACCGTTGACATGATGTGGCAAGCCGTGCTCACGGTCTCCCCCCTCCGATCCGGTCCCCGCCAACGGTCGGCGGGGACCGGATCGGAGGAGTTACCGGCGCGGGGCGAACACCCCGAGCGCGTCGTAGGCGTGCCAGGAGCCCTCTCCCTTGTGCAGGGTGAGGACGTTCTCGCCCGCCTTCACCGCGTCGGCGGGCAGCGGCAGTTCCACGATGGACGGCACGAGCGGGTTGCCGGGGACGGTGGCGTCGCCCTGCAACGAGCCCTTCGTCGCACCCTTCTCCAGTTCGATCCCGGCCACGGCGGTGTCGTTGCAGGAGATCTCCAGCACTCCCGGGATGCTGGCGTGGGTGTCGATCAGCCAGATCGCCAGCGCCAGGTCGGTCGCGGGCTTCTCCGGCAGGGTGAAACGCAGGCGGAAGGTGTGCGCCCTGCTGCCCGCCCACCGGTCGGAGGGTCCGGGGTGCAGGTACGGCCAGTCGGTCCCCGGGGTGCTGACGCCGTGGGTGTAGTCGGCGCCGTTCGGGAACCTGTCGAGGTAGTCGCCGTAGCCGTTCGGAGCCAGCGCCAGCTCCAGCGATCTGCGGTCGAAGTCGCCGATCACCGCGACCGGAGTACCCGACACCGTCACCGACTCCGCCGAGGTCGCCCGCAGCGGCCCGGCAGGTGCGCTCGTCTGCCCCGAGGCGGCCACGGTGACCACCCGGTAGTACCAGGTCTGCCCCGCGGGCCCGAGGCCGTCGTGCCGGAAGTGGGTGTCGATCGTCTTGCCGATCAGCGTGTCGGCCGACGGACGGAAGTCGCGGTGCTTCGCCGCGTACACCGCGAAGTGGTCGACCAGCGGCTGGTACTGCCGCCGCGCCGTCCAACTCGCCTCGATACGGCCGATGTCACCCTTCGCGGAGAGGTCGACCACCGACGGCACCGTGCCGTTGCTCGCACTCATCACGCCTCCCGCTTCAGACCCGGCCTGCCGGCCTCGGTGACGAACCGCGCCACAGTGGACACCGGTGCCCGGTCGTCCCGCTCGATGTAGTCGACCACCTTGTACTCCGCCGTCAGCTCCCGCGGCGTCATCGCCCCGACCAGGTAGCCCCGGCGACCGTCGTAGAACTTCACGTGCGGGTTCGAAAGCCACAGGTCCGTGTAGTTGTCCGTGGGAGCGCCGTCACCGTCGGAGCCCACCGAACCGACGACGAGTTCGGAGCCGATCGTGGCCGAGTCCGGGTCGGTGAAGTCGGCCTTGAGGTCGGCCGCGACGTGCCGGTGGATGTCGCCGGTCAGCACCACCAGGTTGTCGACCCCGTAGCGGCGCACGGCGTCGAACACCCGGCCGCGGTTGGCGGTGAAGCCGTCCCACTGGTCCATGCTGAACGTGCGGCCCGGCCCGGTGTCGCGGTCGATCTGCGCCATGACGACCTGCTGCGCGAACACCGTCCACGTCGCCAACGACCGCCGCAGTCCCTGGTCGAGCCACCGCTCCTGCTCGCGGCCGAGGATGGAGCGCTCGGGGTCGGTGTGTTCACCGCCCGCGCTGGTGTCGGCGGGGAAGTCGTCACGGTACTGGCGCGTGTCGAGCACGTGCACGTCGGCCAGCGATCCCCACCGCAGCCGCCGGTACAGGCGCATGTCCGGCCCGTGCGGCAGGGTGGATCGCCGCAGCGGCAGGTTCTCGTAGTAGGCGCGGTAGGCCACGGCCCGCTGCCGTTCGAAGTCGGACACCGAGATGCCGTACTGCGAGTGGGCGTCGGCGTAGTTGTTCTGCACCTCGTGGTCGTCCCAGGTGGACACCCAGGGCGCCAGGGCGTGCGCGCGCTGCAGGTGGGGATCGGTCTTGAACAGCGCGTACCGCAGGCGGTACTGCTCCAGGGTCCGCACCGTGGTGTCGTGCACGGGGTCGAGGTCCACGCCCCGCCGCCACAGGTTGCCGTCGTTGATCGCGTACTCGTAGACGTAGTCGCCGAGGAAGAACACGAGGTCGACGTCCTCGTCGGCGAGATGGCGGTAGGCGGTGAAGTGACCGTGGTACCACGCCTGGCACGACGCGCTGGCGAACCGCAGCGCGTCCACGCGGTCGTGGCGGCCCGGCGCCGTGCGGGTGCGGCCGACGGGACTGATGTGGTCACCCGCGCGGAAGCGGTAGAAGTACTCGCGTCCCGGACGCAGCCCGTGGACCTCGGGGTGGACGGAGTGCGCCAGCTCCGGCGTCGCCACGGCGCGCCCGCGGTGGACGACGCGGGAGAACCGCTCGTCCTCGGCCACCTCGTAGTGCACGTCGACGTTCTCCCGGGGCATCCCGCCGTGGCCGTCGGCGGCCAACGGATCGGGAGCCAGCCGTGTCCACAGCACCACGCTCGTGGACTCGGGATCGCCGGAGGCCACGCCGAGGGTGAACGGCTCGCCCGGTACGCGGCCCCACGACGGTGCCGCGGACTGGGCCGCGTGGACGGGCATGCCGCTGCCGAGCGCGAGAGCGGCCGTGCTCAGCCCCGCCAGGGCGAGGAAGTCACGTCTGTTCGGTAGGGCATCAGGTTGGGGCGGCATCACTGCTCCCGTCGTCGACTGTCATTTCACGCCCCCCGACGTGAGTCCCGCGACGATGCGCCGCTGGAACATCAGAACCGCGATCACCAGCGGCACCGTGGCGATGACGCCCGCGGCCATGCGGGTGCCGAACGGGCTGTCGTGCGCGGCCACCCCGACGAACTGCGAGATCCGTACGGTGACCGGCTGCGTCGACGGGTCGTTGACCATGGTGAGCGCGATGATGAACTCGTTCCAGGCCACCACGAACACGATGATGGCCGTGGTGAACACGCCGGGAACCGCGATCGGGAGGATCACCTTGCGAAACGCCTGCCCAGGTGTGCAGCCGTCCACTCGCGCCGCCTCCTCCAGCTCGTACGGCAACTGGCGGAAGAACGTGGTGAGATACCAGATCGCCAGTGGCAGCGCGAACGAGAGGTTGGGCACGATCATCGATTGGTAAGTGTTGATCCAGCCGATGTCGGTGAACAGCTTCAGCAGCGGTACGAGAAGTGAAATCCCGGGGAACATCGAGGTCGCGATGACCACCGCGAGCACCGCGTTCTTGAAGCGGAACTCCAACCTGGCCAGTGCGTACGCGGCCAGTGTCGCCACCACGATCGTGGCCGCGGTGGTGACACCGGCCACGAGCAGGCTGTTGAGCAGCGCGCGACCGAACTCGTTGTCGCCGGAGAACACGGCGCGGTAGTTCTCCAGCGACCACGGTGACGGCAGCGCCGAGAGGTCGAAGATGTCGCTCGTGCGCCGGAAACTCGACACCACCATCCAGTAGAACGGCGCCAGGCAGTACAGGATGATCACCGCGACGCCCGCATAGGGCGCGATACGGCGAACGGTCGCGCCGACCGTTCCCGTGGCGAGACCGGACCGGGTCGTGCTCACGCCGACACCTCCGAGGTCCTGCGGGCTCGGCGCTCACCCAGCAGGTCGGCGCCGAGCAGTTTGACGAACACGAACGCCACCACCGCGATGTAGCAGAACAGCAGCACCGCGTAGGCCGCGGCGGGCCCGTACCGCACCTGGTTGGCCTCGTCCCACGCCAGCATCGACAGTGTCTCCACCGACGCCTTCTGCGCTCCGACGAGAACGAACGGCAGGTCGAACATCCGCAGCGCGTCGAGCAGCCGGAACAGCACCGCCACCAGCAGGGCAGGTTTCACCAGCGGCAGTGTGACGCGCCAGAACTGCTGCCAGCCGCTCGCGCCGTCCAGCCGTGCGGCCTCGTAGACGTCGTTCGGGATCAGCTGCAACCCCGCGAGGACGAGCAGACCGACGAACGGCGCCGTCTTCCACGTGTCGGCGATGATCACCGCGAGCTGTGAGGCCCACCCGTCGGCCGTCCACAGCAGATCGGTGCCCAGCACGGCGTTGGCCACGCCGTTCGACTGGAAGATCCACTGCCACAGCAGGCCCGCGACGGCCGTGGGAATCGCCCACGGCACGAGGATCGAGGCCCTCACCAGAGCCCGGCCTCGCATGGCCCGGTGCATGACGAGCGCCATCGCCACACCGATGATCACCTCGGCGGTCACCGTGGTGACCGTGAACAACGTGGTGTTGCCGAAGGCGTTCCAGAACCGGTCACCCGTGAAGGCGTCGGCGAAGTTGTCCGCACCGACGAACCGGTCCCCGGTGACGATGAACCCCGACTCGTCGATCTCGTCACCGCTGCGGTACAGCGACTCTCGCAGTGCGGCCAGCAGCGGATATCCCACCACCAGGCCGAGCACGAGAACCGTCGGGGACAGCAGCAGCGCCGCCGTGCGCCCCTGACTCGACCGTGCCATCGACCTCAGGACCCCTGCGTGAGCTCGGTCAGTTCCCGCTGCATGGCCGCCAGGGCGTCGTCGACCGACTTCTCGCCCTTCAGCGCGGCGTAGACGTGGGTCTGGATGACGGTGCTGGCGTCGCCGTAACGCACGATCGACGGCCGCGGCTGCGCCCGCTCGATGCCCTCCTTGAGCACGGTCAGGTACGGGTACTGCTTCTGCAGCCCCGGATCCGAGTACACCTCGGTGCGCGTCATCGGGTACGCCGAGCCCTTCGCGTGCCTCAGCTGCACGTCCAGGCTGGTCAGGTGGGCGATGAAGTCACGGGCCGTGGCCTGCTTGGTGGAGAACGCCGACACGGCGAGGTTGTTACCGCCGAGCGCGGACACACCGGCGTCGTCCAGGCCGGGGATCACGGTGACGCCGAACTCCCCCGCCACCTTCGAGGAGCCGTCGTCGGCGTTCGCCAGGTTGTAGATGTAGGCCCAGTTGCGGTGGAACACCAGCTCACCCTGCTGGAAGGCGCGGCGGCCCTCCTCTTCCTTGTAGGTGATGGCGTCGGCGGGAATGCGTCCTTCGCGGAAGCCGTCGACGAGGAACCCGAGACCCTCGGCGGCCTCCGGTGTGTCGACGGTCGGTTTGCCCGTCTCGTCGAAGACCTGCCCGCCCGCCGAGGCGACGGCCTCGGCGAAGTTCACGGTGAGGCCCTCGTACTTGTCGTGCTGGCCCGCGTAGCAGGACATGCCCTTCGCCTCGGGCAGCTGGAGTACCTGCTCGCAGACCTCCCACATCTGGTCCCACGTGGTCGGCGGCTCGGCGTCCACCTTCTCCAGCAGGTCCTCGCGGAAGTACAGCATGGCCGAGCCGGTGAAGTGCGGGATCGAGTACAGCTTGCCCCGGTACTGCGAGCCCTCCAGCGCCGCCGGGAAGAACCCGTCCACGGCGAAGGACTCCTTCGGCAGTTCGGTGATCCAGCGGCGCGCGGCGAACTCGGCGTTCCACGGCAGGTCGATGGTGATGACGTCGTAGGAGTCGGAGGCCGTCTGTGCCTGCTGGACGAGTTTCTGCCGCTGGCCGTCGGCGCCCTCGGGCAGCTCGACGATCGTCACCTTCTCGTCGGGGTGTTCGGCGTTCCACTGCTCGACCAGTTCCGGCACGGTGCCGGTGCCGTCCTTGATCGTGGCGAACGTGATGGGGCCACGTCCGTCGGGGTCGCCCTGGGCCTCACCGCCTGGGTCCGAACCGCATGCCGTCGCCACGAGGACGCCGGTCAACGCCGCGGCGATCCGGGCGATCGTCGCCGTTTTCATCGTGCCACCTCCATGTGGGCCGCTGAGGATGTGGGAGTGGTGGGCTCGGGCAGGGTGACGACGGTGCCGGAGCGCCGTGCGTGTTCCGCCGCCCACACGAGCTGGTGCGTGGCGAGGCTTTCCCTGCCACTCGAGAGGATCGCTCCGGCGTCGCCGGTGGCCACGGCCTCCACGAAGGCGTCGACCAGGGCCTGGTCGCCACCGCCGTGCCCGTCGTCGGCCGTGGCTCCCTCCGACACGCCGACGTCGATCACCTCGGTGCCGTGGAGGAAGTCGTGCACGGTGATCGAGCGACCGTCGCCCTCGATCGAACCGCGGGTGCCGAAGATCCGGGTCTTCCGGAAGTCCAGCGGGGTGAACGCCGTCATGGTGAACGAGGCGGTGACCCCACCGGTGTATTCGAGGTTGACCACCTGGTGGTCCACGACGTCGTTGTCGCAGGCGTAGACGCACCGCCCGTAGGGGCCGTCGCGCAGAGCGGCGAGCAACCCCTCCTCGGTCCGGTCGTCGGTGAGCACCGACAGCGGCCACAGCCGGTCGGGCTCGGCGAGCAGGGGCCGGTAGATCCGGGGTGCCGAGTACGGGCACGTCGACTCGACGGCGCAGTCCAGGCACCGGTCCGCGGCGCCCTCGGGCCTGCGTTCGGGCCGGAACTCGTACAGCCCGCCGAACGACGACACCCGCACGGCGGGCCTGCCGATCAGGTGCGACAGCCAGTCGAGGTCGTGGCACGACTTGGCCATGAGCATGAACGTGGAGGTGTCCTCCCGCCGCCAGTTGCCTCGCACGTACGAGTGCGCTTGGTGCCACCACCCCACCGGTTCGAGGTGCTCGACGCTGACGATGTCGCCGATGCGTCCGCTGTCCACGATGGCCTTCAGCCGCCGCGAGTACGGCATGTACCGCAGCACGTGGCACACGGCCAGCAGCACGCCGGCGTCCTCGGCGGCGGTGACGATGCGCTCGCAGTCGGCTTCCGACGTGGCCATCGGTTTCTCGAGCAGCAGGTGGTAGCCCCGGCGCGCCAGCGCGACGGCGGGCTCGACGTGGTCCGCGTCCTGGGTGGCGATCACCGCGACGTCGGCGATGCGGGGCTTGTCGAGCAGCGCGCGCCAGTCGGTGAACACGGCGTCGGACGGGATGTCGTGCTCGGTGGCGAGCGTGTCACGGGCTTGGGCGCGTGGCTCGGCGACGGCGACGACCCTCGCCTTGCCCGTGGCCGCGGCGCACGCGGCGTAGGTACGTCCTCGCACACCCGCCCCGACTACGGCGATGGTGACCGGCGCTGGCACAGGTCCTCCCAGGCAGTTATTTAGGAAACTTCCTTTAATTAATACGGCATGGTCTACGATTGCTGGCGTCCGGTCAAGGGAGAGTTCGTGTCCACTTCGCGTCCCGAGGGCGGCGGCCAGTCGCTCCTGAGATTGATCAACTCCGTGGCGGTGCTGTCCGCGCTGCGCGAATCCGGTCCCGCCACGATCACCGACCTCACCCGCGTCACGAGACTCTCCCGCCCCACGGTCGAGGCCGCCGTGGACGACCTCGTCGCGCAGGGCTGGGCGGCCGAGCACGAGGCGCGCGGGCAACGCCGGGTCGGCCGACCGGCACGGCGGTTCGTGTTCCGCGGCGACAGCGGATACGTCCTGGGCTTCGACGTGGGCGCCCACCGGGTCCTCGGCGTCCTCGCCGACCTCAACGGCGACACCGTGCACGTGGCGGAGACCCGAGTCGATCCGCGCCTCGACGCCGACGCCCGGCTCTCCGTGGTACGCGACGTCGGCACCCGCTGCCTGAACACCGCGGGCGTCGACCGGTCGAGCGTCATGGCGGTGGCCGTGGGCTGCCCCGGCATCATCGCCTCGGACGGCACCGTCACACTGTCCACAGTGATCCCGGGCTGGGTCGACTTCCCCTTGGCTCGCAGGCTCTCCCGATCGTTCCCCTGCCCCGTGCTGGTGGACAACGACGCCAACCTGGCGGCGCTCGCCGAACGCGCACACGGCGTCGCCCGTGACGTCGACGACCTCGTCTACCTGTTGATCGGACGACGCATCGGCGCGGGGCTCGTCCTCGGCGGCCGGGTACACCGCGGTTTCGGCGGCGCGGCGGGCGAGATCGGCCTGCTCGACTTCGCGACCTGGGAGCGGTCACGCGAGCTGCTGCTCGGCCCCGCCACGGGCGACTCGGGGCGGTCCCACGACCACCGGGTGACCGGTCGCATCCTCGATCGCGCCAGAGCCGGCGAGGCCGACGCCGTGAGGATCGTCGACGAGTTCTGCGCCGTGCTCGCCCGGCAGGCGGTGGCGATGACGCTGACCGTGGACCCCGAGATGATCGTGCTCGGTGGTGGGCTCGCGAGCGCAGGCGACCTGCTGTTGCCCCGGCTGGAGAAGCACATCTCCGACGTCTGCGTCCGCACACCACGACTGGCGGCCTCGACCGTGGGCCAGGAGGCCGTGGTCCTCGGCGCGGTACGCCTGGCCCTGAGCGCCGCCGACGAGGCACTGCAACAGCGAGCGAAGGCCGGTGTGGCCGCCCGGGGGTGACGGAGACTCCGGCCGACTCCGGAAGCGGAGTCACCTCCCCGGGCGCCTGAGCGTGGCGCGGACGGAGTCGCTTCCCTGGCCGTCGCTCGGCGCACGAGCGGCACCGGGACGGCGTTCAGTTGCGAGTGGTGCGCTGGTAGTGCCGCATGGCCTTGGCCCGGTTTCCGCAGCCCGCCATCGAGCACCAGCGACGTCTGCCGCTCTTCGACGTGTCGTAGAAGTACAGAACGCACTCGGAGTTCGCGCACGCCCGGATGCGCTCCGGGTGTTCGCCGAGCAGCCGGAGGAAGTCGTCGACCGCGGCCCACGCGGGCCCCCACGAGGGTTCCTCGACCCGGACGGCGCTGAGTGGCCCCTCGGCGGTGAGCGACCGGGTCGTCCAGCCGTGGGACAGGACCGCGTTCGCCGCCGCGAGGGCGTCGCCGTCGAAGTCCGGCGACGACGCGACCAGACCGTCCAACGCCGCCCTCGCCCGCAGCAACCGATCGAGGGTGGGGCGGTCGGCGCCTGCGACGAGGTCGCCGAGCGCCCGGCGCACGGGTGGCGAGTCCAGCCACACGGCGAGGCCCTCGACGTCGGCGAGCAGGTCGTGGTGGCCGGTGCCGTCGATCCAGCGGGTGTTGAGCAGGTCGATGGACAGCGGCTCGCCGGTGAGCGGGCGCGGGTCCGCTGCGGATGTCACCGGACTCATCCTCCGAGGGTCGGTTTTCGCGGCCGTACCACCCGAGCCTAACCGATGATCCGCGGATCACCGGTTGACGCCTTCAATTCTAACCGTTAAAGTCCGTTTCAACGGTTGCGACGGATCGCGACCACCGACCCAAGGCATGTGATGACTGTGGCCCCTGACGGCAAGCTGACCACCGGACACATCGGACTGAACGTGACCGACCTCGATCGGTCACTCGCCTTCTACGGCACCGTGTTCGGCTTCGAGGTGATGGCGGAGGGCAAGGAGGACGGTCGCAGGTGGGCCTTCCTCGGCAGGGACGGGCAACTGCTCGTCACGCTGTGGCAGCAGAGCGAGGGCGCGTTCAGCCCCAGCACACCGGGCCTGCACCACCTCTCGTTCCAGGTCGAGACCATGGACGAGGTGAACGCCAAGGCCGACGTGCTGCGCGAGCTCGGCGCCGAGTTCTCCTACGACGGCGTCGTACCGCACGGCGAGAACGGCGAGTCCGGCGGAATCTTCTTCACCGACCCCGACGGCATCCGCCTGGAGATCTACGCGCCCACGGGCGCCGACCCCGCGGACGCACCGGTCGCCGGTGCCCCCACCTGCGGGTTCTTCTGATCGATCCGAACACCGGAAAGGACAGCCGTGGCCACCTACCACAGCGGTGAACTCGCGGTACAGGAGCGCGCCGGGCTCAGTGACCAGGCTCGGTTCTCCCTCGGCGGCATCCATCACGCCGTTCCCGAGGTGGCCGCGGCGTTCCTCGCCACACAGCCCATGATCGTCATCGGCGCGACCGACACCGACGGCAGGCTCTGGGCGACCCAGCTCACCGGAGACCCCGGGTTCCTGCACACACCCGCCCCCGACCGCCTCGTCATCGACGCGGTGCCCCATCCCGGCGACCCGCTGGCCGACGCCATCGCCCGGACGGCGCCACACCGGCCGCTGCGGCTCGGCGCCATCGCCATCGAGCCGGCGACACGCCGTCGCATGCGGCTCAACGGCCGCGCCGTCGCGCGAACGGACCGGATGGAGATCGACCTCGACCAGGTCATCGCCAACTGCCCGAAGTACATCCAGAAAAGACAGCCCGTACTCCGCACCGGAGCGGTCCGGCCGGAAGACCGCCGCATCACCGACAGCACCTCACTACGCCCCGACCAGCAGGACATGATCCGGGCGGCCGACACCTTCTTCGTCGCGACCGCCTCCGACACCGGCGACGCGGACGCCTCCCACCGAGGCGGCAATCCGGGCTTCGTCGACGTGCTCTCCCCCACCACGCTGCGCTGGCCGGACTACGTCGGCAACGCCATGTTCCTCACCCTCGGCAACCTCGCGGTCAACCCCTCGGCGGGGCTCGTCTTTCCCGGCTGGGACACGGGCACGGCACTCCACCTCACCGGAACCGCCCGCACCGTGTGGGAGCCGGACTCTGCCGCCCGGTTCCCCGGCGCCCAGCGTCTCGTCGAGTTCTCGATCGACGCGGTCCGGGAGATCACCCACGCCAGCCCCCTGCGGTGGAGCGAGCCCGCCTTCTCGCGGTTCAACCCGCCCACGCGCTGAATCCCACCTCCCGCTCCACTCCCACCCGGAAAGGAATCACCCATGCGCATCCACGTGGACATGAACCTGTGCGAGAGTCACGGCCAGTGTGTGTTCGCCGCTCCCGAGGTCTTCTCCTTCGACGACGACGACCGCCTCGTCCACGCCGACACCGCACCCGCCGACCTGCTCGGCCGCGTGACGGCGGCAGCGGCCAGTTGCCCCGTGCGCGCGATCACCGTCACGGAGACCGCCCCGTGACCGCCGAACAGCTGGTGATCGTGGGCGCGTCCCTCGCCGGGTTGCGCGCGGCCGAGTCGCTGCGGCACAACGGCTTCACCGGCCGCCTCACCGTCGTGGGCGGTGAGGCACACCCGCCCTACGACCGCCCACCACTGTCCAAACAACTACTGACCTCCGACATCGCACCGGACCCCGCCCTGCCCGTGCCTCACGACCTCGACGTGGAATGGAGACTCGGCACGTCGGCCGTACGGCTCCAGCCGGACCACCGAGTGCTCACCCTCGCCGGCGGCACACGCCTGCACTACGACGGTGTGCTCGTCGCCACGGGCGCGCACGCGCGCGGCTGGCCCGACCCGACACAGGTTCCCGACCACGGCGTCGTCACCCTCCGGACCCGCGACGACGCCACCACCCTCCGCGCGCACCTGCGACCTGGCCGCAGACTCGTCGTCGTCGGTGGCGGTTTCCTCGGCAGTGAGGTGGCGGCCTCGGCTCGCGCCCGAGGAGTGGAGGTCGTCCTCGTCCACTCCGGGCAACAGCCACTGGACCACCTCGTCGGTACCGTAGCGGGCTCGTTCGTGGCCGCACTGCACCGTGCGGCGGGAATCGACCTGCGCGCCGGCACCACCGTCGCCCGGTTCCGCTCACGCGAAGGCCACCTCACGGGCGTCGAACTGGCCGACGGCACGGCGCTGTCCGCGGACGTGGTGCTGCTCGCCCTCGGCGCCGTCCCCGCCACGGGATGGCTGACCGGCTCCGGGCTCGACATCGAGCGGGGTGTGCGCTGCGACCGCCACCTGAGGGCCCTCGACGTCCACGGAGCCGTGGTGCCGGGCGTCGTGGCGGCCGGTGACGTGGCGCGGGTCCCCCAACCACTCGCGGAGGGCCGAGCGATGCCGCTCGGCCACTGGAGCAACGCCGTGGCACAGGGCACGGCAGCGGCGCGCACACTCCTCGCCCCCGACGACCCGCCCGCGTTCACCGGTGTGCCGTCGTTCTGGTCCGACCTGTACGACGCCCGGATCCGCTCGGTCGGCCTTCCCGCGCTGCACGACGAGGTCCGCGTGCACGAACACGACCCCGAAGGGCGACGCCTCGACGTGAGCTACCACCGCAACGGACACCTCGTCGGCGCTCTCACCGTCAACCGGACCGGCCGCCTCGCGGCATACCGGGGTCAGCTTCTCTCACGCGCCGATTCACCAAGCCACACCGCCGCGTGAGCACGGGAGCCGCCCCACGGTGACCTCGGAGCGAAGAAAGATTCCGAAAACGCCCGTCCTGCCCTGATGCTCCCGATACGATCGTCGGTCACGGACTCACGAGCTGAGGGGACAGCAGTGACGGGCTTCTTCACATCCAACGACGATCTCGGGGACATCGCGTCCTCCGTCGATGACATCGAATCCGACGTCCGCTCGGTTCGCGAGACCTGGAACTCCGGCACCGGTGACGGCGCCGCCGCCTTCGCCACCGTCGAATGCGGCGCGGCCTTCTCCGACGTGCGCTCCGGCGTCGCCGCTCTGCTGCACGACCGCGCCGTGAAATACGCCGGCGTCGCCGAGTCGATCCGGGAGGGCCGTTCCGCCTACGAGCGCGTCGAGGACGCGGTCAGCGAGGCGATCGACCGCGTCGTCCCTGACCAGATCACCGACCTGTTCGGAGGCAACTGACATGGGGCAGCTTCCCGAGAGCGAACTGCACTCCCTCGCCAAACGTCTTCACGACTGGTCCGGCGAGGTCACGGCCGACAACGTCGCCACGGTCCTGTCGTCGGCAGTGACCGCCACAGCCGAGATTCCCGGCGATCCCGACGGCATCGAGGACCTCGGCGTTGCCTGCGGCCGGGCCGCCGACGACCTCGACTCCGCAGCCGAATCCCTCACCCCCATCGTCGGCCGCCTCCGCGAGGCGTGGGAGGGCGAAGCAGCCGACAAGGCCGTCGAACGCGTCGAGACCGAGCGCGAGGCCACCGAGACAGAGGCCGAGACACTGCGCACCACAGCGCGCGTGCTCACCGCTCTGGCCGACGCGACGCGTGACGCGCACAAACGGCACAGCGGCCTTCACGGACATCTCGCAGATCTGTCCAACAGGGCCGCCGCCCTCACCGGCGAGGAACCCGAAGCGGCCGACCTCGCCGACCAGGCCGCGACCACCCTCCGAGAAGCGGCGGACGTGTACTCGGCACTGCACCAGAACACCGCGGACGCGACGAAGAACCTGAGCACCGTGCTCTACGGCGGTGTCGCCCTGAGCGAGCTCGTCGGCGAGACACCGCGGGGACGTCGTTCACTGGAGGAGATCCTGCGGCAGTACCAGGTCGCCGGTTCCGCCTCACCGCAGGTGAAGTTCCCACCGCCGGATCTGGCCGACATCATCAACCCGATCCTGGAGAAATTCGGCAAGGAGATCCCGTCGAGCAACTGGAACGCCGAGGAACTGGAACTGTTCCGGCAACTGCGCCCCGACGAGATGTACACGTGGTACCGCGTGCAGCAGGAAGCCTACGTCGTGAGCGAGGAGCGGTTCCCCCACCTCGAACACACCACCCACAGCCACACGGACGCGTTCCGGCACGCGTACTGGAACGCGCGGATGACACAGGAATTCGGTGAGGAGTGGGCCGAGGCGTTCGCCACCTCCCACGAGCGCAGGGCCACCAACGACATGCAGTCGGAGGCGATGGACCTGCACAACAACGAACTCGGCCGCCAGATCGCCGTCCAGAACCCCGACGCCAGCCCCGAGGAACTGGCGGAACTCGTGAACGCGGCCGTCAATCGTGGCGACACGATCGTGCTCGACGGCGAGGGCCGCATCGCCTACAGCGACCAGGTCGCGCACAACCAGACGGTCGATCCCGAACAACACGACGAGTCGGTCATCGACCACGACGGTGCGCTCGACACCGACTTCGAGGGCGTTCGCCCCAAGGGCGGCTACCCCTGGTGAGCCACGAACGCCCTGCTGTCTCGTGCCTTAACAGCAGGGCGTTCGCACACCCGGCGCTTCAGCCGGTCAGGCCGCCGAAGAACTCACGCAGGTCCGCGAGCAGCAACTCGGGTTCCTCCAGCGCGGCGAAGTGGCCACCCCGGTCCACGTCGGTCCAGCGGACGATCGTGTTCTCCCGCTCGGCGTAGCGGCGGATGCCGACGTCGTGAGCGAACACGATCACCGCCGTGGGGACACCCGAGTTCTCCTTGACCGCGCCCCACGGTGCGTCCTGCGCGTAGCCGACATAGGCGGCCGAGCCCGCCGTGCCCGTCAGCCAGTACAGCATCACGTTGGTGAGCAGTCGGTCGCGGTCGATCACGGTGTCGGGCAGCGCCTCACGCGGGTGGGTCCACTCGCGGAACTTGTCCATGATCCACGCGAGCTGCGCCACCGGTGAGTCGCACAGGCCGTAGCCGAGTGTCTGCGGGCGTGTGGACTGGATGGCGATGTAGCCGAACTCCTCCTGCATGAACGCCTCGATGCGCCGCAGCCTGTCACGTTCCACATCGGACAGCGAAGCCCGCTCGTCCTCGGGAATCGACATCGGGGGCAGGCCGGGAGTGCCGTTGACGTGCACCCCCACCACCGCGCCCGAGGCGAGCCTGCCGACCGCGGGGGACACGGCCGCACCGATGTCACCACCGTGCACACCGTAACGCTCGTAGCCGAGCCGCCGCATGAGCTCGGCCCACGCCCTGGCGATCCGGGTGCTGTCCCAACCCGCCTCGGTGATCGGACCGGACAGCCCGAACCCGGGCAGCGACGGCACGACGACGTGGAACGCGGGTGCGTCCGGAGCACCGTGTCCGCGCGGATCGGTGAGCGGGCCGATGAGGTCGAGGAACTCGACGATCGAACCGGGCCAGCCATGTGTGAGCAGCAGCGGCGTCGCGTCGGCCCGCGCCGAACGCACGTGCAGGAAGTGGATGTTCTGCCCGTCGATCGTGGTCGTGAACTGCGGGAACGTGTTCAGTTCCTCCTCAGCCTTCCGCCAGTCGTAACCGTGCCGCCAGTACTCGGCGAGTTCCCGCAACCACGCCACGGGCACCCCGGTGTCCCAGCCGCCGCCGGGCAGCGCGGCGGGCCACCGGGTGGCGTCGAGCTTGGCGTGCAGCGCGTCGAGGTCGGCCTGTGGAATGTCGAGCGAGAAGGGAGCGATCTCCGTGCTGGTCTTCATGGCATCGACACTATGGGTCGAAGAGGACAACTACCGCCCTAGCTCCTCGGTTGTCTTTTCCTCGACTCGGACCCGTCACACCCCGGGCGGTCGGGAGACTGTTTCTGTCCCGCCCACGTCGGTCAGCACGCTGATCATCCCGTTCGGTTCGAGGTACGCACGTCGCACCTCGGTGAGGTCCTCGATGCCGTGCAACCGCAGATGGCTGCGCAGCTCCTCGGTCGTCATGAACTCCCGTCGCAGCACCGCCTGGTTGATTCGCCCGTGCTCGATCAGCAGTCGCGGCCGGGCCTTGGTCCACGCCGCGAGCCGGGGGAAGCGGTACGCGGCCGCGTCGACGACCACACTGCACAGCAGGATGGTCGCGGCGAGAACGGCGGCATCGGTGAGGCTCTGCGAGTCACCGATGAGGCCACCGCCGACGGCCTGCGCGATGAGCACGACGATCAGCACGTCGGTGAGCCCGAGCCCACCGGCCTCCCGCTGCCCGACAAGGCGCATGAGCACGAGCAGCGTCAGATAGATGACGGTTCCCCGCAGGAAGAGTTCGAGCGGTGGGGTCTCCAGGGTGAACATGCCGGTCCAGTCAGCCATGACACTGACTACCCGGCAGCGCACCATGTCACGGGCACGGGAGTGGACACAGCCACGGGACGACCTTCGCGGTGAGCCAGACTGACAGGCGTGCTGGAAACCTCCGCCCGACTGCTCCGTCTGCTGTCCCTGCTCCAGGTCGCCGGCGACCACACCGGCGCCGACCTCGCCGCCCGGCTCGGCGTGGACGTGCGCACGGTGAGGCGGGACATCGAGAAGCTGCGCGCGCTCGGTTACCCCGTCACGGCGAGCAGCGGTGTCCCCGGATACCGCCTCGGTCCGGGGACACGGTTGCCACCCCTGCTGCTGGACGACGACGAGGCGGTCGCGGTCGCGGTGGCCCTGCGCACCGCGAGCAGCGGCGCGGTCACCGGCATCGAGGACACCGCGATGCGGGCGCTGGCCAAGCTGCTCCAGGTGCTGCCCACGCGGTTGCGACACCGCGTCCGCACGCTGGAGGCGGTGACGACGTCGTTGCCGTCCGGAGCCACCGGCGTGGACCCGGACGTACTCACGACCGTCGCGGCGGCCTGCCATGCCAATGAACAGCTCCGCTTCGACTACACCGACCACACCGGCACCGGCAGTCTCCGCCGGGTCGAGCCCCACCGGCTGGTGCACAGTGGGCGCCACTGGTACCTACTGGCGTGGGACGTGGACAAATCCGGCTGGAGACGGTTCCGGGTCGACCGGCTCCGCCCACGCATCCCGGCCGGCCCCCGGTTCTCACCCCGCCCCCTGCCGGAGTCCGAGGCCGCGGCCGCGACCGCCCTCGGCATCACCACCCGCGCCTACCGCTACCACGGGCGTTTCGTACTGCACGTCCCGGCGGAGGTCGCCGCCGACCGGATCGCCCCGACGATCGGCACCTTGGAAGCCCGCGACGACCGTTCCTGCGTACTGCACGTGGGCTCGAACTCCCTCGACGAACTCGCACTGTGGGTGGCAGTACTCGGTTTTCCGTTCGAGGTCGAGGAGCCTCCTGAGCTTTTCGGAACGGTCCGAACGCTTGTTGATCGACTTGCCAGGTCGATCGGACAAGATCCCGCAAACCCCAGCGTATAGGACGTTATACATCCAGGTGTGTCATTCGGTGCTTCGCCGATCCGGTCGCGAACCCACCCACGACCCGCCCTGGATGTCCCGCGCCTGCACGACAGGACCGAACACCAGCCCCGACACCTGGTTGACCACCTCTCCTGAGCGGGCCCCCACATCGCCCACCTGCTCCCACAGGGTTCTCAACCGCCTACCGAACTCCGGATCCTCCCGCTCGGCCTCGGCGAGTTCGTGGGCCATGGACTCCACCGTGGCACCAGCCGCGGGCCGGCCCTCCCCCGCCTCGCTCGGGACCGCCGTACCCACGTCGTCGCCGAACCGCGTACGCACGAGCTTCACGAGCGCTTCCCACGCGTTGCGGCCACCCGCCACGGCGGCCTCACCGGCCTTCCCCGCCAGCGCGGTCGCCACCGCCTCCCACACCGGATCCATTCCAGTCCTCTCTCTTACAAGCCCGCTCACACCTCTGTCCCGGATGCCTCATCGTCTTCCCCAGGCCGGAGGCGAGTCGCCAAGTCCGCTCTCCCGTACTGGGAGAAGACCTTCCGCAAGACGTTCGACAGTCGCAGCCTCACGGCCTCGTCAGCCCCGGCCAGCAGCTCGTCGAGAAGCCCGCCCACGCTCTCCCCTCGCTGCTCGGCCTCCAGGATCCCCCGCAGTTCCTGGAACTGCCGCGCGATCGACACCAGCTCATCGGGGTTGTCCGGGTGGTCGAGGAACCATGACGCGGTCGCTCGCAGCGGGTCGAGCAGGAGCGCACACATCTGTTCGATCCGGAGGGCCCGATCCCTGGCTCGCCAGGACAGCGCCACCTGCTGTGCGAGAGCCTGCTCCCGTCCTGCCACTGCCTCGACCAACTCCGGGTCAGCCTTGACCGACACGCAGTGCCCCCGTGCCTGCACCGGCGTCTCCGCAACCCAGCCCCACTTCAACAGGGCGGTGTTCAACTCACCTCGCACCTGCTCCGAAGCGGTGAGAGTCCGGCGCCTGCTCACCTCGCGGGCCCGCCGGGTGATGCCTTCCCTCGCGATGTCGAGGAGAGCGGCCGGGGCCGCCTCGTTGCCACACCAGCACGCCTCGAAGACGATCTCGGCCGTGAAGAAGAGGTGTTCGTCCGCACTCGGCAACGGCAGCTCTCCGGAAGCACGAGTGGGGGAAGGCCAACCCTGCCAGGTGTGGCCACTCCCCACAGACGTGCCGTTGCCCGCCCTTCCCGCTCGGAGCTGCCGCAGCCAGGAAATACCCGAATTCGTCACAGGCCGCCCTCCCTCCCCCACACGGGATCGACCTCGTCCAGCCGCGTCCACAGCAACTGCACGGTCTCGGCCCGCTGCTGCGAGCCGCACGAGCGCAGGTCCGGCAAGATTCGATCGTTCCGGCTGGCGTACTGGACCTGCGCAATGCGTAGCGAGCTGGCGCCGGTCGCTCGCACGAGAAGCTCCACAAGGCTCTCCCGCTGCTCGGGTGGAGCACCGTCTGCCGCGTGAAGCCAGCCGTCGACCGCGGTCCGGAGATTCTCGGGCGGCATGGAGTCGAGCGCACGTTCCCAGAACGCCGCGGCCGTGCTGGCGGCGAGGTCGCGGGCACGGGTCTCAAACAACTCGGCCGCCGCGTCGGCCAGCAACTGCAACCTCGGCGGCGGGGCGTTGTCGAACCACTCCGTCAGATAGCCGAGAAACGCCGAGACGCCGAGCTGCTCCGCGAGCTGCCCCAGCGTGGCGACAACGGATTTCCGCACGTCCGGGTTCCTCGCACCGGCGAGGTGCTTGAGCCGGGTGAGCGCGACGCGCGGGAAGAACTGACCGATCCCCGCACACACCTCGGCCGTCAGCAACTGGAGATCGGCGTCGGACTTCCTCGACCATTCCCACAGTTCCTGCCGGACCGCCCTGCCCAGCGACGAGTCCGTGGCGGTAGCCGTCAGCAACCGCACTGCGATCGACCGACGACGGCGGTCCGGCCACCGGTCGGAGGTCTGCTGCCCGTGGGACACCCGCCCCGCGTGAGTCGTCGCCCAACGCCGCGCAAGCACGAGCGCCACCCGATGGCCTCCCTCGGCTGCGAGGTCGGCGGAACGGTCAGCGATCCGCTCCAGTTCCTCACGTCCGAGGTCGTTAATCTGCCGTGGCAGGCCAGCCAACCAGTCGAGCAGCAACTGGCGAAGCTCCGGATGTTCCCGCCACAGATGCCGCACCACCTCGGTGGCGAAGCCGCGGGGCCGGAACTTCCTGCTCGCCGGGTCGAAGTGCTCAGAGGCGAAGTCGTGCAACCGGGCGTACGGGCTCGGAGTCAACAGCGGCGCCACGCTCGCGGTGTCCACCCCGTTGGCGGCCAGTAGTTGATCGGCCGCGGTGACGACGTGCTGGGGTTCGGCATGTTCCAGCACGGCCGAGGCCACAAGCAGGGCGAGCCATTCGGTGTCACCGT
The DNA here is from genome assembly GCF_000244975.1 of Saccharomonospora cyanea NA-134. NCBI lineage: Bacteria > Bacillati > Actinomycetota > Actinomycetes > Pseudonocardiales > Pseudonocardiaceae > Saccharomonospora > Saccharomonospora cyanea. The sequence goes on from NZ_CM001440.1 coordinate 2,859,123, forward strand.
TCTCCTGCCGCTTGCGGATCTCCTTGCGCAGCGCCGGAGCCCAGCCGTACCGCTGTTTGTCGAGGACCGTGCGCAGCGCCTCGGCCGGAGTCTCCCCTTCACGGCTGCGATCCGTGACCGCCTCGGCGACCTCCTTCACCCCGGGCGGCCACAGGTGTTCGAGCTGTTCGGCACAGCCAGCCTCCTGCACCAGGGTGTGCGCGTCCACTCCGTCGAGGTAACGGGCGAGCACCTCTACAGACGGCGGCTTGCCCAGGTGGTGCACCCGGCCGGGCAAGGTCTCGTCGAACTCGCGAACCTGGTTGCGCGGCACCATCAGGATCAGAAAGCTCCGGCGCTTCTCGAGTACCCGCGCGAATTCCACCAGGCTCCGACGGAGCTCACCGACATCCTCGCCCGCCTCCCGGAGATCCAGCACGAGTGCGGTGCTCCCCTGCTTGCCCAACAGGTCGTGCTCGCTCAGCCGGAAGCCCGGATCGAGGAGTTCCTCACGAACGGCGAGCCCCGGGTACTTCTTCCGCAGTTCGTGCCCCAGCCGCAGCCCAGCCGCGAACTGCCCACCGCTGCGGTTCTCCGCGGTCAGGAACAGGACGTTCCGTTCGTCGAGAACGCGGAAGGCGGTGCCAGGGTCGTCTCCCAGCAGTCCCGGTGGTGCCACATACTGGCGCGCGAGCCGCCGCAGTGCCTCCGGGTCCTGAAGCCCTCGCCCACTGCGTTGCCGCACCCGGGCGGGTTCCCCTGTCCCCAGGATGACGGCGGATTCGATGGCGAAGTTCCACGAGTAGTCGTTGACGTCATGCTGCGCCAACTTGTTGCCGTCCCCGGTGACGCTCGTCGAAGGTGCGGGCTGGGCGTGCTCGTCGTGCTGTCCGAGCGTCGCGGTGACCGGCGTTGGTCCGGCGGGCTCGGCGTCGGCAAGCATGCCGAACGCGTCGAGATCGTCGAGTTCCACGCCCCTCACCGCCCCGCGGGCCGGGTGTCGTCAGCGACACGCCGCCCGCTGCCCGGCCCGAAGTTGCCGTCCCCCTGGGTGAAGAACGTCCCCGAGAACTCCTGCGTCGTCGTGGACCGGTTCACGTTGGCATCCCGGCCCGCCGCGACGTTGCCGTTCCCGGTCACCACCATCCCACCGCTGACGCCGCGCACGGCCCCGTTGCCGAAGCCCCCTCGCACATCCCGAACCTGCGAGACGGTGTCGACGGTCCCCTTGACCACGTTGGACGAGCTGGTGTCACCACCGTCATTCCGGGTTGCCTCGGGAGATTCGGTCACCTCCGCCTCCGGTCGCTGCTGCACCGCCAGCAGCCCCGAAGTGAGCAGCTCACCCGACGGCGTCGGCACCCGCAGGTAACCCGTTCCCTCGTACTCCTTCGCGTCCACCTTCAACGACGTTTCGACGAACTCACTCGGCTTCCGCAGACACCTGCCAGCCTCCACGACGTGTTCCATCACCGAGCGGGAGATCACGGACGCCACGAAGGTGACCTCGGCGTCGGAGTGGTCCAGCAGCGCCCTGACGGGCGCGGCGTCCACCATGCGCCCGGCCTCGACCATGACCCTGCCGTGCGGTGAGTCGGTGACGAGCACGTCGAACGACTCCACCGGCCCCAGGTGCAGACTCGCGCGCAACCGCAGCCGCACCCCGGCTGCCTGTAGGTCACACGCCCTGCGGCGCAGCTCGTTCTGCAGGGAGTCGAAGTACCTGTCCACGACGGCACCCACCAACTCGGGTCGTACCCCGACGAGATAGCCGTCCCCCCGGAAGGCCCGGAAGCCGTGCCCGTCCCACAACTGCCGCAGCCCCGCCTTCGTCGCGGAGTCCCGCAGGACCACGGGCAACAGGTCCACGATCGTCTTCTGCTGGGCGTCGTTGTGGGCGCTGAAGCGCCGGACGTCCACCGCGAGGATTCCGACGAGTTCACCGAAGCCGCGGTCTTGCGACAGTTCCTGCTCCATCCCTGTCCCTTCCCGGGTGCGCCTTCCTGACGAGAGATCAGGTTGCCGCGCTCTCACGGGCGGTTCTGTCCAGAACTGGACACAGAGCCGGCGAGCGCGGCGAGGTCCAGCACCTCCAAGCGGCCCCGGGTGATCCGCACCAGTCCCGAGGCCTTCCACCTGGCGAGCACCGGTGTGACGGCCGAGCGCACCAGGCCCAGCGCGGAGGCGAGCTCTTCCTGTGACATCGCGATCGTGGTCGGGGTGGGGTGGTCCGGACCCGCCGCCTCAACGAGGGTTGCGACGAGGTCGGCGAGGCGCGCCGCCGTGGTGAGGTGAGCGAGTTGCCAGGCATGAGCCGCGCTTTCCCGCACCTTGCCGAGGATGTAGCTGTTCAGATGCCGCTCAAGGCCGAGCCGCCGAACGAGGTCGGTGAACCGCCGCGCGGAAAGCTTCGAGGTGATGCCCGGTTCGATCGCCGCGACGGTGGCCGACCTGGGATGGCCGTCGGAACCGGAGAACTCACCGATCACGTCACCGGGGCCGCGCACAGCGATCAAAAGTTCTCGCCCGTCGGGTTCGGCGTAGACGACCTTGAGCCTGCCGGACACACACAGCAGCACCCAACCGCCCGAATCGCCCTGGTGCAGCAGCCGTTCCTGCGCGGTGTGAGAAGCACGGACCCCGTGTTGGACAAGCTGTGACCAGGCGGGGGCGGGGACAAGGGCTCGGAAGCCACGAGAGGCGCGGACGCAGTGGTTTTCGCTCACGCCCTTGTATGTACTTATCGGTCGAGCGATGTGAGCATCCATGACACAAGATCACTCAAAGTGATCACCTCGGCCACGGCGAGTACGAGGCTTTCAGCCTCCGAGGTCGCCTGACACAGATTTGTTCACTACACCTCCGCATATAGAGCGTTATACGGCTCTGTCGCGACCCACCCGCGTGTCTTTCGAGCTGTCGACCGGAGGTCACGATCCCGCCGCGAGGCGTTCACCGGCGCGGCGCACCATTCCTCCCCAAAGACGATCCTGTCGTGACAGGAGCGGCCATGCCCCCACACCGATTCCGCACACACCTCACCGTGGCGGCGGTCGCCGCCACCACCGGACTCCTCCTCGCGCCCACGCCGGGCGACGCCCACCAGAGCCCACGCGCCGGAAGCGAGGTCGTGCGGCTGAACCACATCCAGGCCGTCGGCACCCACAACAGCTACCACCGCGAACTCACCGACGAGGAGAAGGCGGTGCAGCAGCGCACCGACCGGAACTGGTGGAACCTCGCCTACTCGCATGCGTCGATCCCCGACCAGCTCACCGAGCAGGCGGTCCGCAGCATCGAACTCGACCTCTTCCCCGACCCCGAGGGCGGCCTCTACCCCCAACCACTGGTGCGCACGGAAGCCGGCCTCGGACCGATCGAGGATCCGGCGATGCGGCGCCCCGGCACCAAGGTGCTGCACTGGGCCGACCACGACTACGGCACGTCGTGCGCCACGCTCGTCACCTGCCTGCGGCAGGTCCGCGACTTCTCGGAAGCCAACCCGGGGCACGTCCCGATCGTGGTCATGCTGGAGTTCAAGCGGACCGACCCCGCCAAGGAAGCACTCGGCGGCCCCAAGAGCCCGCCGTGGAACGAGGCCAACCTCGACGCCGTCGACGCCGAGATCCGGTCGGTGTTCGGCGAGGACGACATGATCACACCCGACGACGTCCGCCTCCCCGGCCGCACGCTGGAGGAGTCGGTGCTCTCCGGCGGGTGGCCGACGTTGCGTCAGGCGCGCGGCACGGTGCTGTTCCTGATGGACAACAACCGAGGCCCCGCGCGGGACAACTACCTGCGAGGCAGGCCCAGCCTCGAAGGCAGGGTCCTGTTCACGAACTCGAACCCCGGTCAACCCGACGCCGCCTACGTGCAGCGCAACGACCCCACCGGCTCCCACGAGAACGAGATCCGCGCTCTCGTGCGGGCGGGCTACCTCGTGCGCACGCGCGCCGACGTGCCGTTCTCCGAGGCCCGCTCCGGAGACACGTCGCGACTGGAGGCCGCGCTGGCCAGCGGAGCCCAGATCATCAGCACCGACTTCCCCGCCGTGGGACTCGCCGCCAGGCACGGAAGTGACTACGTGGCCCGCGTCCCCGGCGGCACACCCGCCCGGTGCGACCCGGTCAATGCCCCACGGTCCTGCGACTCGGAGCACCTCGACCGGCTGCCCACGCGGCCGAGGTGAACGGGAAAGCAAGAGAAGCCGCAGGTGAGGCCGGTTTTGTACGAAAAATATATGTGACCGGACGACAGTGACACCATGCCGAGCCACCTCGATCGTCGCCGTTTTCTCGCCATGGTTCCCGGGATCGCGGCGGCGACCGTGCTGGCTCCGCACGTCGCCACCGCGGGCGCGGCGGCCGACATGGAAATGGTGGTGCTCGCCGCGCAACTGGACCCGGTGAAGAGCGGCACGGGGCTCACCCCGGGGGCGGGGACGAGCGTGCGACTGGTCGAACAGGCACTCGCCGACCGAGGACTGCTGGCGCGCCAGTACGTGGACGGGCATTTCGGCACGGCGACGCGGGCCGCGTACGCGCGGTGGCAGGAATCGTTGGGATACACCGGGTTGGCGGCCAACGGGCTGCCTGGCAGGACCTCGCTCACCACGCTCGCGCAGGGACGGTTCTCGCTGACCCGTCTCCTCACCCCGGGGGCCCGCACGACTCGTCAGGGCTTTCCGTTCAACACCCGCACGGTCGCCATGCTCGACGAGGCCACGAGACTCTCGCGAATCCCGCTCGTGGTCGAACAGGGTTCGTACTCTCCGGGCAACGACCCCACCTCCGCGGGCACCCACGACGGTGGAGGCGCCGTCGACCTCGACGCGGAAGCGTTGACACGGGCCCAGCGAACCGCCTTGGTCACCGCGCTGCGGCGAGTGGGTTTCGCGGCGTGGTTGCGCAGCCCGAGCCAGGGCGACTGGCCGTGGCACGTCCACGCGATCGCGGTGAACGACACCGATCTGTCCACACCCGCGCAGAAGCAGGTCGGCATGTACTACCTCGGCCGCAACGGACTGGCGAACAACGGCCCCGACGACGGACCGCAGGTGCCCAGGGTGACCTGGGAGGAGTACCTGCGCTCCCGGTGAACGGCTCGTGCTCGCCCACGAGCCTCTGGAGCCGCTCGATAGGGTGCGAGCTCCTGCCGAGCGGCTGGCCGGCTCCGTCGGGAAAGCGTCACAAAGCCCTGCCGTATAGGTCGTTATACGATTTACTCGTATGCTCGCGGCGCGACGCCTGGAAGCCTGGAAGGCACCGGACACGGCGGGACCGCCGGTGCTCGGACGCGTGGACCGGCACGTGGCGGTGTCGGCGCGGTGATGCGGGAATGACGACGACGTTGCGGTCCGGCAGTCGCCGCTCCGCCGGGCGGCGCGGCCGAGTAGTCTCCGCTCACCTGGAACGATCACCGAGCGAGGAGCCCGGATGAGCACCGTGGGCAGTGGCCCGTCACCGACGGCCGACAAGCGGCAGCGTCGGCGGGAACAGTGGGGTTGGTACTTCTACGACTGGGCGAACTCGACGTTCTACACGTCGGTGATCACCGTGTTCGGCGCCCTCTACATGAGTTCGGTGGCCGCACTGGACGCCAAGTCCCATCCGGAACGCAACGGCCCCACCCCCTGCGTCGACGAGCACGGCGTGGAGAACAACCTCGTCAACTGCGACATCAGCCTGCTGGGACTCACGTTCCCCGCCGGATCGCTCTGGGGATACCTCCTCGCCGCCTCCACCGTCATCCAGGTACTGATCCTGCCGATCACGGGAGCGATCGCCGACCGCAGCCAGAACAAGAAGCGCATGCTGGGGTTCTTCGCGTTCCTGGGCTCCGCGGCCTCGGCGCTGCTGTTCTTCGTCTCCGGCGACCGCTGGGAACTCGGCGTGGCACTGTACATGATCGGCAACATCGGTTACGGCGCCTCGATCGTCACCTACTACTCGTTCCTCCCGGACATCGCGACCCCCGACGAGCGCGACGACGTGTCCTCGCGTGGCTGGGCGTTCGGCTACCTCGGCGGCGGAGTCGCACTGGCGGCGCAGCTGGTGTTCTACCTCAGCCACGAGTCCTTCGGCATCAGCGAGTCGCTCGCCGTCCGGATCTGTTTCCTCACCTCGGGACTGTGGTGGGCACTGTTCACGCTCGTCCCGCTGCGCCGCCTGACCGAACGACAACCGCCTCACGGTCACGAGCACGGCGCTTCGGTGCTGAAGGCCGGGTTCGTGGAACTGCGCGACACCCTGCGCGCGGCGAAGGCGTTCCCCCTGACGCTGGCGTTCCTCGGCGCCTACCTGGTGTTCACCGACGGGATCTCCACAGTGGTCTCCGTGTCGGCGCAGTACGGCTCCGAGGAGCTGAAGTTCGACAACGAGGTACTCATCGCGACCATCCTCGTGATCCAGTTCGTGGCCTACGTCGGTGGCATGCTGCACGGACTCGTGGCGCGACGCTGGGGTGCGAAGAAGACCATCCTGGCGAGCCTCGCGGTGTGGATGGTGGTGGTCGCCTCGGCGTACTTCATCGAGGCGGGCCAGCAGTTCCAGTTCTACGCCGTCGCGGCGGGCATCGGCCTGGTACTGGGCGGCACCAACGCACTGTCCCGCTCCCTGTACAGCCAGATGATCCCGGCGGGCAAGGAAGCGCAGTACTACTCGCTCTACGAGATCGGTGAGCGCGGCACGTCGTGGCTGGGACCGCTGCTGTTCGCCGGCGTCGGCCAGGCGACCGGTTCGTTCCGCTACGCGATCATCGCGCTGCTCGTGTTCTTCGTCGTCGGGTTCGTGCTGGTGGCGCTGATCCCGGTGCGGCGGGCGATCGCGGAGGTCGGTAACCCCGAACCGTCGGTGCTGTAGCCGTACGCGGTGTTGCGAGAGCCGCGACACCGCGTACGGATAGGGTGCTTCGTCGTGACCGCTCCGCATGACGACGACACCGACCCGACAGACGCCCTCTCCCCCGTGCCCGCCGCGGCATGGCGCCGGGACATGCCGGTGACCGGCAGAGTCAAGTTCTGTTACGGCCCGATGGACTGTGGCAAGTCGACGTTGGCGCTGCAGATCGACCACAACCTCGCCAGACAGGGCAGGCAGGGGCTGCTGCTGGTCCGCCACGACCGGTCGGGCGCCGCCCAGATCAGCAGCCGCATCGGCATCACGCGGCAGGCACTGGAGGTCGAGGCCGGCACCGACGTACGCGCGGTCGTGCGGCAGGCGTGGGAACGCGGCAAGCACGTCGACTACCTGATCGTCGACGAGGCGCAGTTCCTGTCGCCCGTCCAGGTGGAGCAGCTCACCGAACTCGCCGACGAGGCCTGCATCGACGTGTACTGCTTCGGCATCGCGACCGACTTCCGCAGCGAACTGTTCCCGGGCGCCCGACGGTTGTTCGAGCTGGCGGACGAGCTCCAGCCCGTACAGGTGGAGGTGCTGTGCTGGTGCGGCAGGCCCGGCCGGTTCAACGCCCGGGTCCGCGACGGCGTCGTCCTACGCACCGGCGACACGGTGTTCGTGGCCGACACGACGTCGAACGCGGGCGGTGCCGTGTCCACCGGTGAGGTGAACTCCGACACGACACGCTCGTCGACGGAGACGGCTACCGTCCGTTACCAGGTACTTTGTCGACGGCACTTCCGTCTTGGCGAGGTGGGGCCGGACGCGTCCGGTCCAGGGCAACTCCAGTTGGCTTGAACAGCCGGAGCCTTCTCACCCAGGCGGGGGATATGAGGAGCGGGGTTGTCGTTGTCGCGTCACAGTGTGATGCGCAGCGCCTCCCCTGAGAAAAAGCAGTTTTCACGCGGGTGACGTAGTTCATCATGCGTAACGACGGTGTTGTTGGGAATTCAACCGACGACTCCCGTCGTTGCACAGGGTGAGCACCGCCCGGGCTCTCCTTCGGGAGCCGACCGAAAGGACCCATCATGGCCGACCGTGTTCTTCGTGGAAGCCGGTTGGGTGCGGTCAGTTACGAGACCGACCGCAATCACGACCTAGCCCCCCGACGTACCGTGCGCTACAGGTGCCCGAAGAACCACGAGTTCGAGGTGCCGTTCTCCGACGACGCGGAGATTCCCTCCACCTGGGAGTGCAGACTGCACGGCAGCGAGTCGGAGATCGTCAACGGCGGAGCACCCGAACCCAAGGAGACGAAGCCGCCCCGGACGCACTGGGACATGCTGTTGGAGCGGCGGTCGATTCCGGAGCTGGAGGAGCTGCTGAACGAGCGGCTCGCCGAGCTCAAGAACCGCAGGGGCCGCTAGGTGTAGCGACCGCACTTCCACCCGTGCTGTGAAGGCCACCCTCCCCGACCGGGAGGGTGGCCTTCAGCGTGTCCGGCGCACCTCCCCCGCCCTGCGCGTCAGCGGCGCACGCGGTCGCGCCAGGCCCGCACCTGGTCGCCACGGCGTTTCAGCCCCCACTGCGCCACCTTGAGGATGGCCTCGCCGATGATGGCGCTGCTCATCTTCGACTGTCCCAGCTCGCGCTCGGTGAAGGTGATGGGCACCTCCAGGATGCGGAACCCCTCCTGCGCGCTGCGCCACGTGAGGTCGATCTGGAAGCAGTAGCCCTGTGACGCGATCCGGTCCAGCGGCAGCCGCTGGAGCACCCGGCGGCGGTAGGCGCGGAACCCGGCCGTGATGTCGGCGACGGGCACCCCGAGCGCGATCCGCGAGTACAGGTTGGCGGCTCGCGACAACAGCTGCCGGTGGGGCGGCCAGTTCACGAGCGCCCCACCGGGCACGTACCGGGAGCCGATCACGAGATCGGCGTCGCGGAGAGCGTCGAGGAGCCGAGGCAGGTCCTCGGGGGCGTGCGAGCCGTCGGCGTCCATCTCGACGACGGTGGCGTAGTCGCGTTCGAGCGCCCAGCGGAACCCGGCGATGTAGGCGGCGCCGAGACCGGCCTTCTCCGTGCGGTGGAGCACGTGCACGCGGTCGTCGTCCCCCGCGAGCTTGTCGGCGACCTCCCCCGTGCCGTCGGGACTGCCGTCGTCGACCACGAGCACATGGACCTGCGGCAGTACCGCGTGCAGGCGGCGTACGAGTGGCGGGAGGTTCTCCCGTTCGTTGTAGGTCGGGATGATCACCAGCACCGGGTCAGTCTCATCCCTGTGCTGTGTCCCCTCCGCCATGCTGCTCCCCTTCTGTCGCATCTGCGCGCGTTGTGGTCCCGCTCGGGTGCGACCGGAGCACGAACCCGGCGACCACAGCGGCGAGCGCGGCCCCGACCAGCGCGTACTCGGTCCACGCACCGAGTCGATCCGACAGCGTAGTCTGCTGGCGCAGGGGCACGTCGGCCACCATTGACGTGGCGGTGTAGAGGCTGGTGGAGCGGGTGACACCGCCGTCCGGCGCGACGACGGCACTGACCCCGCTGGTGGCCGCCACCACGACGGCACGGCCGTGTTCGACCGCGCGTACCCGCGACATCGCGAGCTGCTGGTAACTCATCTCCCCACGCCCGAACCAGGCGTTGTTGGTGGGCGCGACGAGCAGTTCGGCCCCGGCCAGGACGTTGTCCCTGGCGACGTAGTCGTAGGCGACCTCGTAACAGATGACCGCCCCGATCCGGGCTCCCGCGACGTCGAGGGCGGCGCCTTCGCCGCCCCATCGCATGTCCCGGGTGTCGTCGACGAACGGCGTGAACCAGCGGGCGATGTCGCGCATCGGCACGTACTCGGCGAACGGCACGAGTTCCCGCTTGACGTAGTGGTCGGTGATCCCCGCACCGGGCTCCCACACGAGCGCGGCGTTCTCGGTCAGGTCGCTGCCCGGCGGCTGGTAGAGCGCACCGACGAGGACGGGGACGCCGAACTCGTCGACCAGCGTCTGGAGCTGCGGGTCGGGGCCTCGGACGTCGGTGGCCGTCTCCGGCCAGACGACGAGGTCCGGGCGAGGGACCTCGCCGGAGCGGATGCCGTCGAGCAGGTCCGCGCTCTCGGCGAAGTGGTTGGCGCGGATCGTGTCGCGCTGCCCGAGCAGGCCGATGCCGACATCGGGCGCGTTGCCCTGCACCACGGCGACGGTGCGGGTACCGGCCTCCTGCGCCGTGTCGACGCTGGGCCAGGTGGCCAGCCCCGCCAGAGGAGGGAGAAGCACGGCCAGTGCCGGCGCGGCCCACGCCCGGCTCGGGCGGACACCGCCGGCGCGGACGCGCACCACGAGCTGGGCGAGCCCGAACCCGGTGACGAGCACAGCGAACCCGACCAGCGGTGCGCCGCCGAGCGAAGCCAGGGACAGGTAGGCACCCTCCGGCTGGCTGAATCCCACCCGGCCCCAGGGGAAGCCGTTGAACGGCCAGCGCAGCCGAGCCGACTCCTGCAGCAGGAACACCAGTGCCTGCCACACCGGCGCCCCGGGCAGCCGGGACACGATCGGCATGAGGGCACACGCCAACGCCACGTAGGCGGCGAGCACGCCGGAGAGCGCGAGCCACGGCGCGGGCCCGAACTCCTCCCCCAGAAAGTCCTGGATCCAGACGATGTGCGCGAGGTAGAACGCGAGCCCGAAGACCAGCCCGTAGCCCGCGGCGCCCCACACTCGGCGCCCGTGCAGCACGAGGCCGAGCCCGGCGAAGGCCAAGGGCACCACCCACCACAGTGGGCGCGGGGCGAACCCGGCGCAGAACAGCAGGCCGGACCCCGCGGCGAGCACGACACGGGCGGCGACGGGCAGGAGTCGGCGGAGCCGTGCCGGGCGACTGGAGGCGGGCGCCCCGGGGGGCGTCCGGCGGTGAGGCCGTGGCGGTCACGCGCTCAGCCTATGCCCTGGTGGGAGCGGCCGAAGGTTCACCACCGACCCGGTCCGCACCGTCGCCGTCGTAGATGACCTCTCCGGCGCGGACCGTGCGCACGCACCGCGGCAGCGGGGCGTCGGGATCGAGCGGCGGCAACCCCGGCACCCGCGACCGCGGATCGGTGGACCAGCGCTGCACACGGGTGTCGGGCGTGGCGACGACGAGTTCGTCGGCCTCCCACACCGTGTAGTGGGCCGGTGCGCCGGGGACGAGGCTGCCGGTCACACCGTCGTTCACCCCGGCGGCACGGTGACCTCCCCGTGTGTGGGCGTTGAAGGCGGCTCGGGCGGAGATCCCGGAGCCGGGGGTGCGGTGGTGCACGGCGGCCCGCACACTCCCCCACGGATCGAGCGGGGTGACGGGAGCGTCGGAGCCGAACGCCAGGGAGACGCCCTCGGCGGCGAGCGCGGCGAAGGGGTTGAGTGTGGCGGCGCGGTCGGGCCCCAGCCGGGTGGCGTACATGCCGTCCGTACCGCCCCACAGCGCGTCGAACGCGGGCTGCATGGAGGCGGTGACGTTCCAGCGCGCGAGGGCGGCGGCCTGTTCCCGCGTGATCATCTCGACGTGCTCGAGCCGATGTCCCGTCCTGGCCAGCGCTCGCTGTCCCACCTCCTCCTCGGCGAGGGCGAACGCCTCGACGACCTCCGCCACGGCGGCGTCGCCGATGACGTGGAACCCGGACTGCAACCCCGCCTCGGTGCAGGCGATGACATGGTCGGCGATGGCCCGCGCGTCGAGGTAGCGGGCGCCCGCGGTGTGGGGCAGGTCGGCGTAGGGCTCGGTCAGTGCCGCGGTGTGGGACCCGAGGGCGCCGTCGACGAACAGGTCGCCGCCGAGACCGCGGAGCCCGAGTTCCTGGGCGAGGTCGAGCGCGGCGGTGTCGGCGAGCGCCCCCCAGTACGGCACCACCTCGACGAACCCGGGTTCAGCGGCGACGCGCAGGAGCGCGCGCAGGTCGTCCTCGCCGCAGATGTCGGGGCCCGCGCACTCGTGGACGCTGACGACGCCCGCCGCCGCGGCGGCCTTCAGGAAGGCTCGCTGGGCGCGCTCCCGCTGCTCGGACGTGATCGCCCCGTACGCCGCCTTGCGGGTGGCGTGGTGGGCGGCGCGGGTCAGCGGGCCGTCGGGCGAGTAGCCCTCGGCCCGCTCGACGTCGGGTACGAGGTCGAGCAGCGCGCTGGACACCAGCGCCGAGTGCACGTCGACCCGGCTGAGGTAGACGGGCACCCCGCTCGCGGCCTCGTCGAGTTCCGCGCGGCTGGGCAGCCGGGCACTGGTCCAGGTCGTCTCGTCCCAGCCGTGGGCGAGCAGCACCTCGCCGGGAGTGGCGGCCTTCCGGACGGCCGCGAGGAGTCCGGCCGCGTCGCGGACGCCGGTGAGGTCGAGTCCGGTGAGGTGCAGACCCGTGTTGGTGGCGTGCACGTGGGCGTCCACGAACGCCGGAGCGACGAACGCGCCGTGGAGGTCGACGACCTCGGCGTCGGGATGCAGCGCACGCCCGGGCGCGTCCTGGCCGACCCAGACGACGGTGCCGTCGGTGACCGCCATGGCCGTGGCGTCGGGCGAACTCGGGGTGTGGATGCGGCCGCCCACCAGGAGCGTCGTGTTGCTGCTACTCACGCCCCTGAGTCTGCCACCCTCGCCGACACGATAAGTTTTGCGTTCATGAGTGGATATGACAGGATAATTTCCACGAGTAGTCGAGACTGAGGAGCAGAAGTGACTGCCACCCAGGAACCTGCTACCGAGCTCGCGGAACAGCCCTACACCTATCGGCGCGTCGAGTTGGTCGAACCCGACTGGCGGCGTTTTCCGGGCTGGCGCGACGTGACGGAGGCCGAGTGGCGCGACGCACAGTGGCAACGCGTCCACTGCGTACGGAACGTCAAGCAGCTTCGTGCCGTCATGGGCGATCTGCTGGACGAGCGGTTCTACGACGACCTCGTCGCCGACCAGCAGCAGATGGCGACGATGTCGATGTTGCTGCCGCCGCAGATGCTCAACACCATGGCGCCGCACGCGGGCACGGACCCGACCAAGGTCACCGACGCCTTCTACGCCGACCCGATCCGGCGCTACATGATGCCGCTGCGCAGCGACCGGCACCCGGACTGGCCGAGCCATCCACACTCGCAGCGCGACTCGCTGCACGAGGCGGAGATGTGGGTCGTGGAGGGCCTGACTCACCGCTACCCCACCAAGGTGCTGGCCGAGCTGCTGTCCACCTGCCCGCAGTACTGCGGGCACTGCACGCGCATGGACCTGGTGGGCAACTCCACGCCGCAGATCGACAAGCACAAGCTCACGCTGAAGCCGGTCGACCGGCAGGACGCCATGATCGACTACCTGAAGCGCACGCCGGGCGTGCGCGACGTGGTGGTCTCCGGCGGTGACGTGGCGAACGTGCCGTGGCACCAGCTCGAGGCGTTCCTCATGCGACTGCTCGACATCGAGACCGTGCGCGACATCCGGCTCGCCACCAAGGCACTCGCCGGTCTGCCGCAGCACTGGCTCCAGCCCAAGGTCGTCGAGGGGCTCGCCCGCGTGGCGGGTACCGCGCGCCGTCGCGGCGTCAACCTCGCGATCCACACCCACGTCAACCACGCCCAGTCGGTGACCCCGCTGGTCGCCGAGGCCACCCGCGCCGCCCTGGACGTCGGGGTGCGGGACGTGCGCAACCAGGGCGTGCTGATGCGCGGTGTGAACGCCACTCCCGCCGACCTGCTCGACCTGTGTTTCGCGTTGCAGGGCGAGGCGAACATCCTGCCGTACTACTTCTACATGTGCGACATGATCCCCAACGCCGAGCACTGGCGGCTGGCGGTGTGGGAGGCGCAGGAACTCCAGCACGCCATCATGGGCTACCTGCCCGGCTACGCCACCCCGCGCATCGTGTGTGACGTGCCGTACGTGGGCAAGCGGTGGGTGCACCAGATCGCCGAGTACGACCGCGAACGCGGCATCTCGTACTGGACGAAGAACTACCGCACCGGCATCGAGTACGACGACCCGGAGGCGCTGCGTCGTCGCTATCCCTACTACGACCCGGTGTCGACCCTGCCGGACTCCGGGCAGCAGTGGTGGCGGGAGAACGGCTGAGGCGGTATCGGCGTCGTTGTCGTGGTGATCAGGAAAGCGGCTAGCATGCGGCATGCCCGCATGGCGAAGACCACCATCGCGTCCGGCGCCCCGGCTGCCGTGGACCACCGCGCCGCGAGCGGCGTTGTCGAGTCCACTCACCCTGGTGGCGGCCGCCGTCACCGCGCTGCTGTCGTGCTTCCTCGGCATGGGGGCGGTACTGCACGTCTCGGCATCGGCGGGCTCCACCCTCGACTACCAGGCCGGGACGGTCTGTCCGGACTCCTACGGTCCCGTGATCACCAAGCCGAGGGTCGAACCCGGTGAGGTGCGGACCGTCACCGAAGCCGTGGCGCGGCACGCCGCCGCCCACGGCTTCGGCACGCCCACGGTCAGCCTGTTCAGCGGTCTGGTCAGAGGGGTCGAGTTCGGCGGCGGTGAGGGCTACGACGTCCGGCTCGCCTACCGCGACGGCGGCACCGAACACCTGTCCCAGGTGCGTGGCGGCGACGACGCCGGACTGTGGCTGGGCCGTGATCTGGCGGACTTCGCGGGCCTCGGACCGGGCAGCCGGGCCACCAACGCCGACTGGCCGCCGGTCACCGGCGTCTACACCGACCTCTACAACCCCGCACCCCGCTGGTGGTGCTCGGTGCAGGACCTCGCCGTGCAGAACCGCCTGGTGGACCACATCGCGACCGGCTCGGTCGTGTTCGCCACCGACCGCGCCGCCTTCGACGAGGCCACCCGGCGGCATTCCGCTCTCGAACGACTCACGATCACCTTCCCCACCGCCGCGCCGTCCACCCTCGCCGAGGCTCAGGACACGCGACGTCGCGCCGAGGCCCTGCTCGCCGATGTCCGGGAGGAGCTGACCGCGCAGGGCCTCGGGGACGCGTTGCTGTCCGTGCCCTTCGCGCGTTCGACCGAGCTGGCCGAACGGGCACAGGCGACGGTGGCGTGGTCGATCCTGCCGCTCGCGGCGCTCAGCGTGGGCGTGGGTCTCGTCGGCTCCGCCACGGTGGCCCTCCAGTGGTATCACCGCAGGCACGCGCAGGTACGGCTGCACTCCGCCCGGGGACACGGCCCCCTGGCCGTGGGTCTGCTCGCCTCGGCGGAGCTGGGGCTCGCGGTCGTGACGGGTGGCGTGGCCGGTGCGGTGCTCGCCAGGGTGGTCCTGCCGCTCTACGCTCCGCCGGGCCGGTTCGGACCGGGGGCGGAACTCGCGGGCGCGGCGGTGGCCGCGGGCACACTGCTCGTCTCACTGGCGCTGCTGGTGACGGTGGTGGCCGTGCGTGCCCACCGCGAGTTCGGCCTCGGGCTCACCGCACCCCGGCGGCGGAAGGGCCGGCTGGTCCTCGTGCCGTGGGAGCTGCTCACGGCGGGGGTCGCCGTGCTGGGCTGGTCCCGGCTACCCCGCTACGGCGATGTCGCGGCTACCGGACCCGTACCCGAGATCGACCCGCTCGCACTGCTCTATCCCGTGGCGGTGGTCCTCACGGTCGGGCTGGTGACCGCACGCCTCGCGTGGTGGGCGTTGCGCGCCTCCCACCGAATGCGCTGGTGGTCTCGGCCCGCACTGCAGTGGGCGGTGCGCCGTCTCGCGCACGGACGGGCTCCCGTCACGGGAGTTCTGGTGGTCGCCGTGCTCGCCGTGGGCACGCTGGCCGTCGGCTCCTCCATCGCCGCGGGGCAACAACAGGCGCTCGCGGAGAAGTCGGGGGTCTTCGTGGGGGCCGAGTCGCGCACCGACGTCGAGAACGCGGTCGGCCGCGGCGAGGCTCCGCTCCCGGAACCCGTGCGTTCGACGAGCACGGTGGTGGGAACCCTGGGCGTCGGCGAGGCAGGCAAGGTCCTCGTGATCGACCCCGCGACGTTCACCACCGCCGCGTACGTCGACCACCTGCCCCGCGAGGAGTTGGACCGGTTGCTCGGCCTGCTCACCACGCCGTCCGGTGACACCGTGCCGGCGATCCGGGTCGGTGATGCCTCCGCAACCGCCGACACCTCACTGGGGAAGCTCCGCGCGGTCGGGGCCGTCGAGGTGGCCCCGATGCTGGGGGCGCAGTCGGGCTACCTGGTGTCGCGCACCGTCCTGGACGCACAACGGATCGGCCAGGTACCGCAGTGGGCCGTGCTGTCCACGCTCTCCGTCGAACAGGTCGGTACCGCGCTGAGGGAGGCGGGTGTCGTCCACATGAACCCGGCCGACCGCGACACCGCACTCGACGCCCTGCCGTTCTACGTCGTGGAGTGGACGTTCTCCTTCGTCGCGCTGCTCGGCGTGGTACTCGGTGTGGCGGCCGCCCTGTCGTTGCTGATCGCGGTGGAGGTGCGGCGGCGGCAGAACATGCTCTCCGGCGCGCTCGCGATGCGGATGGGGCTGCGGCCCCGGTCTCTGTGGGCGAGCCACGCCACCGAACTCGGCACGGTGGCTCTGGTGGCCGTGACCGTCGGTCTCGTCTGCGGCATCACGGTGGCAGCCGTGTCGGTGCGGCGGTTCGACCCCGCCCGGTGGTTGCCGCCGTCGTCCGAGCTGCCCGCGCCTGCCCCGTTCGTCGTGACGGTGGTGGCGTTCGGCGCGGCCGTGGTGGCCGTGGCCTGCTGGATCGCGGTGCGTTCGGTGCGCACCGCCCGAGTCGCGGAGTTGCTGCGTGACTGACGCCCCGATCTACGAACTGGCCGGTGTGGGTGTGGACTACCCGTTGCCCTCCGCGCGTGAGGAGGCCGTGACCGGACTCCAGGACGTCACGCTCACCATCCCGGGGTCGGGCCTGACCGTCCTCGCCGGACCGTCGGGGTCCGGGAAGTCCACGCTGCTTCGCGTCCTGTCGCTGTTCCAGGCCCCCACGCGCGGCCGGGTGGTCTTCCGCGGCACACCGGTCGACCCCTCGCCACGCCGCCGCAGGACACTGCGCCGCGACTCGATCAGCCTGGTGTTCCAGACCCCGGTCGACAACCTGGTGCCGCACCTGTCCGTGGCCGACAACCTCCATGCCGCCGCCCAGTCGGCGAACCGGCGATGCGAGCCGGAGGAACTGCTGGAGCGCCTGGGGCTCGGCGGGACGAGCCGATCACGGATCACGGCGCTGTCCGGCGGGCAGCAACAGCGGTTGGCGTTCGCCTGCACGCTCGCCAGGAGAACGCCGGTGGTGCTGGCCGACGAGCCGACGTCCCAGCTCGACGACGTCTCCGCGGACCATGTCCTCGACGCCATCGCCGTGCTGCGTTCCGAAGGTGTCGCCGTGGTGGTGGCCTCCCACGACGAACGACTGATCAGGCAGGGCTCCCGTGTCGTCCGGCTCCGTGCCGGGCGCGTGTCGGCGGAGGAGGGCGAACGATGACCGTGGGACGTACCGAGCCGGAGACCTCACCTCCCCGGGAGCGCGTACCCGCCCTGCACGCCGAGGGGCTGCGACGCCGCTTCCCCGTGGCGGGCGAGGAGGTCGAGGTTCTGCGTGGCGCGGACCTGCGGGCCGAGGCAGGTGAGATCGTCACCATCACGGGCCGGTCGGGCTCGGGCAAGACGACACTGCTCACGGTGCTCGCCGGATTCGACACTCCCGACGAGGGCACCGTGACCTTCCACGGCCGGCCCGCTCACGGTGCTCCGTGGTGGGTGTGCGCGGTACTGCCGCAGGCTCTGGGCCTGGCCGAGGAACTCACCTGTGCCGAGAACGTCGCGCTGCCACTTCGGCTGCGACCCGGGCCGACGGACGGGATCGAGGCCACGGTGGCGGCCGTGCTCGACGAAGTGGGCGTGGCGGAACTGGCCGATCGATACCCCGCCGAGCTGTCCTTCGGTCAGCAACAGCGCGTCGCGCTCGCCCGCGCCGTGGCCCTGCGGCCGTCGGTCCTGCTGGTGGACGAACCGACGGCGCACCTGGACTCCGCGTCCACCAACGCGGTGTTGACGCTGCTGCGGCGCGTGGCCGACGAGGGCACTGCGGTGGTGGCCGTCACCCACGACCCGGCGGTACGCGAGGTCGCCGACCGTGGCTTGCGTCTCGACAGTGGAGTCCTGCTCGCGGGCTGATGCCGCGGTGTTCCCGGTCAGACCTCCTCGTTCCCCCTGATCGGAATCCACTCACCTGCCAGCGGGTCGTCCAGCTCGCCGGGGTTGTTGTCCGGGTCGTCGCTGTCCAGCTGCTTGCCGTGCTCGCTCTTCGACGTCTCACGCTCACCTTGGGGTCCGCGCATACCGCTGGACTCACCGTCCGGGTCCGACCCGGCGGACACCGCGGAGGCGGCACCGGGCGAGTCGCCGCCGGCGAGGTCGCCGATGACCTTGAGCCCTTCCCGGACGACCTTGAGGGCACCGACCGCGCCCTCGATCAGCTTCACCAGGTTGTCGCCGCTGGCGAGCAGCGCCGCCAGCTGCGCCGCGATCACCCCGCCGTGCTCGGCTGCGATGGCCACGCATTCCGGGATCGCTTTCGCGATGCTCGCCCCACCGGTCAGGGGCGCCGCGGCGATCGCCTCGGTCATGATCGGGACGATCCTGCCCACGGCCTTGGTGATCTCCTCGGTGATCCTTTCGATGGCCTGTGCGACCACCTCGCCCGCGGCGATCATCGCCTTCGCGTTGGTACCCGCCGTCTCCGCGATCGACAGCACCCCGTCGGTGAGCTTCGTGGCGGTCTGCAGGTAGTTCGTCTTGGCGTCACCCGACCACTCGCTCGTCTCCCTGTCCACAGTAGACAGGTAGTCGTCGGCGACGGACGCCGCTTGCCGTGAGGCCGTGTCGTGCTGGCCGGCAGGCCCCGACACCGCGTCCGGCTCACCGCGCAACTGGCCGAGCGGTTCCTCGAGGAACGAGATCATCGGGTGGAGGAAGCCACAGCCCGCATCGGAGAGGGCGGCCAGTGGGCTGGCCGTGGAGGAGAGCGTGCCGAGCGGAGCGGCGGACCCGTCCGCGAGTTCGGCCGACAGCCACTCCTTGTTGCCGACGGTGTCTCGGAGGAGTCGTAGCTGCGACAGCGCCGCGCTGATGTCCGCCGCGGTCTGCTCGGAGTCACCGGTGAGCCGCGGACCGTCGGGGTGGCCCTGCCCCGCGCCGTCCTGGGACCGGGCGTGTGGTCGCGTCGTCGGCGAGGTCATCGGACGCCCTCCTCCAGGCCGGCCCCGATGTCGGTGAGACCGGTGGCGTGCTCGTCGTCGGTGTCGGAGTACCGGTCGGCGGCTCGCCGCATCCCGTCACCGACCTTGTCCAGTGTGTCCGCGGCCTCGGCGAAGGCGTCCATCGTCTCCGCCATCGCCGCGCCGATCCCCGCCGTGATGAACTGTGCGAACGCCCCCAGCGAGGAAGCGCTCATCTCGCCCGGAAGTGCCGAGCCGGCCGAGGACAACGCATCGGCGTGCGCGGCGAGCCTGCCCGCGTGCGCGCGCAGCTGCTCTGGTTCGACGGTGTACGACCGCGGCGTGGTCATCGCCGGACCTCCGAGGGCAGATGCTGCGTGATCTCCGCGAGCGCGGGGCCGTCGCCGAGGTAGCCCGCCATCACCTCGGCCATCCGCCCGGAGGCGAGTCGCTGGGCCTCGCGCGCGGTGGCGACGATCAGTTCAGCCAGCGCGTGGGCTTCGAGTTTGCGCGCCATGGGCGTCAGCTTGACGTCCTCGAGCGCGCCGGTGGCGTTCACCGACACCGTCACCTCACCCCGCGGTGAGCTCGCCGTCGCGCCGACCTGCCGTAGGTTCTCCTGCGCTTGGCGCGCGCCGTGCGCGATCCGCTCCAGCCTGTCGCGGTAGTCGGCCAGCCACTGTGCTGCGTCCATGGTCCCTCTTCTCTTCCCCAGTGTTCTTCCCCGGTGTCGGAGCTTGCCGTGTGCCTCGGCGTCAGCCGTTCGCCGACGCTGTCGCGTCCCGTACGAACCGGACGAGATCGCTGTGCCGCAGGGGGTTGACGCTCGTCCAACCGTTGCCGTCCCTGCTCACCCGCACCCGACCACGTGGACTGTCCAGCCACGACAGTTCGAGGGGGCGTTCGACCACGCCGCCCGCGCGCCGGACGACGGCACCGAGCTGCCCACGTCCCACCAGGGACGGCAACAGGCTGACGAGCATGTCGACGGCGTCGGCGTTTCCCCCACGTTCCCGGACCAGTGCGCGCACTCGTTCCCGGGGAGCCACGGCACCGGCTGTGTTCTCGAGCAATCGGGTGGCGTCCCCGACGACCCCCGGAGGCAGGGTGATCGGCATCGTGGGCGCGGCCTCGACCTTCGGGATGTGACCGATGACCTCATCGGACAATGAGTCCGTGGCGATCCGCTCGACGCTGACCGGCCCGGGGGTCCCGCCGATCGACTGGCGGCACACCACGGCTCGGGGACCGTAGCTCATGGCCACGACGCCGGTGACCGTGCCACCGGCGACCACGACGAGGTCGACCGCGCTCCGGTACTCGCGTAGTGCGGTGACCAGCTCCGCCGCGACCCCCACCGGCCCGTGCTCCCTGGCGAGTCCTCTCTCGGCCAGAGTGCGGCCCGCCGAGGCCAGCAGGGTTCTGCGCTCGTCCTCGATCCGGCCGAACGACGGCGCCCTCAGTGGGAACGGCGGGCGCGTGCCCGCGTAGGTGGCGAGGAGGTCCAGCTCCAGCAAGCCGATGCTCACACCCTGGTGGGCCGTGACCGTCATGAGGACCGCCCCGCCGAGCCGGCGGCGTCCCCCCGGGGAGCGCCGGCCGCGTCGGTAGGTACGTCCTTGACTTTCAGGTCGTCGCCGGACCGGGCGTCCTGCTCCTGATACTTCGCCTTGGCCTGTTCGAGCATCTTCCCGTATTCGCGCACTTCGCGCTCCGCACTCTTGAGCGCGCCCTCCAGGCCGGAACTGCCCGCCGCCTCGCGCAGCCGCATCGCCAGGTGCACGGCGGGTGGTGCGGTACCGAGCATCGGCAACCGCATCGCCAGTCGGCTCGCGGTGCTCACCAGCTCACCGGCCAGATCTCCCAGCTCGGTCAGCGTCGTGATCGGCAGCTCGAGCGAATCCAGTTCGAGTCTGATTCCTTTGCCGTCGTTCACCGGTTCTCCTCCGGGGGAAGGCCGATCACGACCTCGCTGCCCGGCTCCTCGACCGGGAACAACTGGTGATCGATCGTCGGCATCTGGTTCTCGTGCTCTTCGTCCTCGGCCGTGCCGCGCGCACCCGCGCCGGGTGGCATCATTCCTCCCATCGCGCCCGAACGCGCCGTGGCCGACTCGGCGGCGAGCTGCGCGGCACTCGCGGCGGACCCACCCGGCATCGTCATGGCACCGACCCGAAGGCCCGTGGCCAGCGGATGCCCGGCAGGACCGATTCGCATGCCCGCACCCAGCCCCGCCGCGATCCCCGCACCACCGGCGAACGTGCCCAGCGCGGACCCCGCTGCCAGTCCCCTGGCCGCGGTGGTGCCGCCACCGGAGCCGGTGAGGCTCTGCCACGACGGTGTGCCGCCGGTCTCGCCGGACGCACCGGCTGAACCACTGGGCATGGTCGAGGACGTCGACATCGTGGTGGCCGACTGGATCGAGCCCTGGGCCTGGCCGAGCAGTTGGCTCGAACTGGTCAGGCTGGACTCGTAGGTCTGCATGGCCCGGACGGCCTGTTGCTTCTGCAGGTCCGTGGTACCTGCCCCGACGTAGAAGCTGAACTCGGCTCTACCCACCGCACCGAAGGCCATGCCCAGGTCCGAGCCGGACGTGCTGGACGTACTGGACGTCGAGGTCGCCGGTCTCGTGGGCAACTCCTGGTACCGCTGCTCACCCTCGGCGTCCTGCGCGGCCAGGATCTCCGCTCCGGTGGCCGGCACGTGCTCCGAGTCGAGAGCCACGGGAGTCGACGACACCTCCGGCTGACTCGCGGGCGCACTCGACGGTGGAACGGTCGTGAGCTCCGCCCAGCTCGTCATCGCGTCGTTCATGGGAGCGGACACCTCGCCCGGTGGTGGCGGCATCGCCGCCCTCGCCGCGGCCAGCGCGTCGGCCGCCTGTGCCGCGGCCCGCTCCCCCGCACGGGCCAGCTCGGCGATCTCCTCCATCCGTTCGGCGAGTACGTCGAGCCTGCGCGCGGCTTCCTCCGCTCCGGTGCCTTCCCAGCTCGCGAGCAACGCGGCGCGCTGCTCGCGTAGCACCTCGGCATGGTTGGCCAGCGCCTCCCGATGTCCGGCCCACTCCGCGGCGATGGCGCTGACGTCGGCGACGTCGGCGTCCTGCCACAACATCTGGTACAGCTCCTCGTGGCTGTACGCCTCCCAGTTCACGCCGCCCTCCGGCGGAGCGGGCAGGCCGAAATACCCGTCCCACACGCCGAACATGCCCGCTGCTGTCTCGCTCGCCACCCCAGGATCCCCTTTCCCGACGCCACCCCGTCGTCGGCGTGGTCCAATGTTGGGTCTCGCCGTGCATAAGTGGAAGGGCCATCTGGCGGCCACTTTTTGCCGGTGTCCCTGAGCAGGCAAAAGACCGCGGCCGGGTACGGAAGTGCCTCCGTCCGGGGAAGATCGGTCACTGGCCCGCGGCAGGCCGGGAGGGCGAGACTGGGCGCATGACTGCCCACGCTCGCGCTCTGGGGATGCGCCCCCAGGAGGCCATCGACGCCGTGCTCGGCCTGCTCCGGGCCCGGGGACAGCGGATCACCGGGGCCCGCAGCGCCGTCATCGAGGCCCTCGCCCGCATCGGCGGCCATCCGGGCGCGGAGGAAATCCTGCGGTGGGTGCGCGAGCACCACCCCACCGTTCACCGCGCCACCGTGTACCGGACCCTGGACACGTTGTCCGAACTCGGCGTGGTCACCCACGTCCGCATCGGGGACGGGGCGAGCACCTATCACCTCGCGCTGAACCCGGCCCGTCCCGCGCACCTGCACGCGAAGTGCCGCGACTGCGGCCGGATCGTCGACCTCCCCGGCGACCTGCTCAACCCCGTGGTCGAGCGGCTCGCGCGCGACGGTGAGTTCGAACTCGACCCCGCTCACATCGCCCTGTCGGGGCGTTGCGTGGGGTGTCGCGGCACGGCCCGCTGACCTCCGGGAACGCCGCGGTCGCCGACACTCACGGCTCCTTGACGCGACTTTGTCGCACCTGCGACCATGTCGTACTGACTGTCACTGCGCTCTCACTCTTCGCATCCGACCTCACCGGGCCGAGGGAGGTGACGGCCTTGACCGCGACCACGCGGACCGACGCCCACGACCGTTCACCGACCGACGACCTCGGTCGGAGTGCCCGGCGACGCCACGGCCGGCTCTGGATCAGCGGTCTCGGCCTCGCCCTGGCCTCCACGGTCGTCCTCGCGGTCGGCATCGGCGCGATCGGCCTGTCGCCGTCAACCGTGGTCCAGATCATCGGTCACCACACGTTCGGCACGCCCGCGCAGTGGAGCTGGACCGCCCCGCAGGACGCCATCGTCTGGCAGGTGCGGCTGCCCCGCGTGCTCCTCGGCGCCGCGGTCGGAGCCGCGCTCGCGGTGTGCGGCGTCGCACTCCAGGCGATGGTGCGCAACCTGCTCGCCGACCCCTACCTGCTCGGCATCACGTCCGGAGCATCGACCGGCGCGGCCGGAGCCATCCTTTTCGGTTTCGGAGCGGGGCTCGGGGAGAACGCCCTGTCCACGAGCGCGTTCCTCGGCGCGCTCGCCGCGTCCGTCGTGGTCTTCGCCGTCGCGCGGGCAGGCGGCCGGATCACCTCACTGCGGCTGCTGACGGCCGGGGTCGCCGTCGGCTACGCGCTCTACGCCGCCACCGGGTTCCTGATCTTCGCCTCCGACTCCGCCGAAGGCTCGCGCTCCGTCCTGTTCTGGTTGCTGGGTTCCCTCGGCCTCGCCCGGTGGGGCGTGCCGCTGGTGTCCGTGCTGGTGGTCGTCTGCGCCACCGTGGCCGTACTGACCCTGGGGAGCCGGCACCTCGACGCTCTCGCGGTCGGTGACGAGACCGCACACACCCTGGGTGTCTCACCGACCCGGTTGCGGGTGCGGCTGCTCGTTCTGGTCTCGCTCTGCGTGGGGGCCGTCGTGGCCGCGTCCGGCGGTATCGGCTTCGTGGGCTTGGTGGTCCCCCACCTGGCGCGGCGTTTCGTCGGAGCAGCACACGGCCGGGTCGTTCCCGTGGCCGCGCTCCTCGGGGCCGTCTTCCTCGTCTGGGCGGACGTCCTGGCACGGGTGTCGCTGTACCCCCGGGAGTTGCCCATCGGCATCGTCACCGCCATCGTGGGCGCTCCGTTCCTTCTCCTCCTCGTCCGCCGCTTCCACGCCGCGAGCACCTGACGTCTCCCGACACCGAAGGAACGAGCCCATGCGCCGCAGCCCCCGCCGTCCCGCCGCCCTCGCAGCCACGTCGACGATCGCGGTCCTCGGAACCGCTTGCGGTACACCGGCTATCACCGGGCCGGACCCGGCACCGGGACCGGGGAACCACCCGGTGACCATCACCAACTGCGGTGTCGACGTCACCTTCGAGACGCCTCCCGAGCGGGTCGTCCTGCTGGAGAGTGCACCGGTCCCCACGATGCGGGCACTCGGGGTGCTGGACTCGGTGGTGTTACGCGCGGGTGCGTTCCCACCCGAGTACTACGACGCCGGGACCAACGCGGCCATCCAGGCCGTTCCCTCCCTCGGCGAGGACCTGGACCCGAGCGGGCACCTGCGACTCTCCACGGAAGTGATCATCGAGCAGCAGCCCGACCTGGTTCTCGGACTGCCCGACGGGGTCTCCCGCGAAGCGCTCGCCGACGTGGGCATCAGGGCGCTGGTACACCCCACCATGTGCCCGTCGGGCGTGGAGGCCACCACGTTCGACGACGTCTACGACCAGGTCACCGCCTACGGTCGGCTCTTCGACCGGCGATCCGAGGCAGCGGAGCTGGTGACGTCGTTGCAGGAACGGGTCTCGGCCGTGGAGGAAGCCGTGGCCGGCGAACCCGCGCGAACAGCGGCGGTGCTGTACCCGACGGTCGGCGGCGGGCCCGTCTACGCCTACGGCAACGAGAGCATGGCGCATCCGCAACTCGAGACCGCCGGGTTCACCAACGTCTACGCCGACGTCGACGAACGAGTCTTCGAGGTGACGGTGGAGGACCTGATCGGCAGGAACCCGGATGTGCTGGTGTTGCTCCACAGCGACGGCGATCCCGGTGCGGTGAGGGACGCGGTGGCCGACCTTCCCGGCGCCGGAGCACTCAAGGCGGTGCGCGACGGCGCCGTCCTCGTACAGCTTTTCAACTTCGCCGAGCCTCCCACCCCACTGTCGGTGGACGGTCTGGAGCGAATCCACGCGACCTTCGGTGCCGGATCATGATCACCGCTCACCACGTCTCGTTCGCCTACGACGGCACACTCGTCCTCGACGACGTGCGGGTGACAGTCCGCCCCGGTCGGTTCGTGGGGCTGATCGGGCCGAACGGCAGCGGCAAGACCACCCTGCTGCGCACCCTCTACGCCGCACTCACTCCACGTGCCGGACTCGTCAGCCTCGACGACGCCGCCGTGGCGACCCTGCCCCAGCGGGAACTGGCCCGACGACTCGCTGTCGTCGTGCAGGAGGACTCCACCGAAGTCCCGCTGACGGTGGCCGAGACAGTCCTCATGGGACGCTCACCGCACCTGACGGCCTTCCAGCGCTACTCCAGGGCGGACCACCGGATCGCCGCGGCCGCGCTGAGCAGGGTCGGTGCCCGCCACCTGGCCGACCGCCTCTTCATCGGGCTGTCGGGAGGTGAGAGGCAGCGGGTACTGATCGCGCGAGCACTCGCGCAACAAGCCGACCACCTGCTTCTGGACGAGCCCACCAACCATCTCGACATCCGGTACCAGCACGAGGTACTTCAGCTTGTGCGCACTCTCTCGGTGACCACGATCGTCGTTCTCCACGACCTCAATCTCGCCGCCCGGTACTGCGACGAACTGGTCCTGCTCGACCACGGCAGAGTGCGAGCGACCGGCACACCGGACGAGGTGCTGTGCCCGGAGGTCCTCGAACCCGTGTACCACATCGGTGTGCGGCGCGTATTCGCCGACGG
Source organism: Saccharomonospora cyanea NA-134 (assembly GCF_000244975.1). NCBI lineage: Bacteria > Bacillati > Actinomycetota > Actinomycetes > Pseudonocardiales > Pseudonocardiaceae > Saccharomonospora > Saccharomonospora cyanea. The sequence continues at coordinate 2,884,961 of NZ_CM001440.1, forward strand.
TGACCTGCAACTGCTGTTCCGCCCGCTCGGACACGCCGACGACGCCCCACCCGGTGACGCGTCCTCGTAGGTCGGAAGCCGCCTCGAACCAGCGCAGGGAACCGGTGTCCGGAGGTCGCGCTCCGAAATGGTCGGCATTCGACATGTCGACCAGTCCCCCGATCAGGCGTACGGATATCCGGAATCGTCGATCGGCCGAATGTTTCCCCGCTCTTTCCGCGAGGTTGGATCACCACGGCTGACGTACCATACGAAATTCAGCGTCCGTCCGTGCCGAGAAAGCGAGGGGCGTGTACAGCCAGCAGATCCGAGGGATCAACCACACGTTCCCCAGCCTGGTCGAGGTGATGGCGAAAGCCACGCCCCGGCGGTCGGGCGACGAACTCGCCGGTTGCGCCGCGGAATCGGATCGTGAGCGCGCCGCCGCGCAATGGGTGCTCGCGGACATTCCGTTGACCACTTTCCTGAACGACGCCCTGATCCCCTATGAGGACGACGAGGTCACCCGGCTGATCATCGACGGTCACGACGCGGCGGCGTTCGAGCCCGTGTCACACCTGACCGTCGGAGGGTTCCGGGACTGGCTGCTCGCCACCGCCGCGCGCGAGGGCGGGGGCACGGCACTGTCGGCGCTCGCCGCGGGCCTGACACCGGAAATGGTCGCCGCGGTCTCCAAGGTGATGCGCAACCAGGACCTCATCGCCGTGTCCCACGCCGTCACCAACACGTCCGCGTTCCGCACGACCATCGGCCTTCCGGGCAGGCTGAGTACCCGGCTGCAACCGAACCATCCGACCGACGATCCGCGTGGAATCGCCGCCGCGGTACTCGACGGGCTGCTCCTGGGATGCGGTGACGCGGTCATCGGGGTCAACCCGGCCGGTGATGCTCCCCGCCGCACGGCCGACCTGCTGCGCCTGCTCGACGAGATCCGCGAACGGTACCGGGTTCCCACGCAGTCCTGCGTGCTGACGCATGTCACCACCACGATCGACCTGATCGACGAGGGCGTTCCGGTGGACCTGGTGTTCCAGTCGATCGCCGGGACCGAGGCCGCGAACCGCGGTTTCGGCATCTCCCTCGACCTGCTGACCCAGGCCCACGACGCGGGCCGCTCGCTGCGGCGCGGGACGGTCGGGAACAACGTGATGTACTTCGAGACCGGGCAGGGCTCGGCACTGTCCGCCGGGGCCCACCTCGGTGCCGGTGGCAGGCCCGTCGACCAGCAGACGTTGGAAGCCCGGACCTACGCGGTCGCCCGAGCCTTCGAACCACTGCTGGTGAACACCGTCGTGGGGTTCATCGGGCCGGAGTACCTCTACGACGCCAAGCAGATCATCCGAGCCGGGTTGGAGGACCGGTTCTGCGGCGCGCTGCTCGGCCTGCCGCTGGGGGTGGACGTCTGCTACACCAACCACGCCGTCGCCGACCAGGACGACATGGACGTCCTGCTGACGCTGCTCGCGGCGGCGGGCTGCGCGTTCGTCATCACCGTGCCCGGTGCCGACGACGTGATGCTGGGGTACCAGAGCCTGGCCTTCCACGACGCGCTCTACGCTCGCCGGTTGCTGGGACTGCGCCCCGCACCGGAGTTCGAACGGTGGCTGCGAGGTCTGGGCCTGGCCGACGACCTCGGCAGGGTGCTTCCGACCACGTTGGACGCCTCACCCCTGCGAGAGCTGGTGAGCGGGCTGTGAACGAACCGAATCCCGTGACGGGTGGGGAGTCCACCCCCGTGGACGCGTGGCTTCCGCTGCGACGGCTCACCCAGGCTCGAATCGGTCTCGGGCGCACCGGCGACGCCGTTCCGCTGCGGCGAGTGCTCGAGTTCCGGGCCGACCACGCCAACGCCCGCGACGCCATCCACCAGACCGTCGACATCCCCGCGTTGTGCGCCGACGTGGCCGCGCTGGGCGCGGGCGAGCCCACCGTCGTGCACAGCCAGGCCCGCGACCGGGAGGAGTACCTGCGCCGACCCGACCTCGGCCGCGTCCCCGTCGACCCTGACGCGGTGGCTCCCGACGGAGCGGACGTGGGGATCGTGCTCGCTGACGGCCTGTCCCCGAGGGCGCTGGCGGTCCACGGAGCACCACTGTTGTCCGCCCTGGTGAACGAACTGAGCCCGGTGTGCTCGGTCGCCGCTCCGGTCGTCGCCACGCAGGCCAGGGTGGCGATCGGCGACCACATCGGTGCGGCACTCGGCGTGACCACCGTGCTCGTCGTGATCGGGGAACGTCCTGGTCTTTCGGTCGCCGACAGCCTCAGCGTCTACCTGACCCACCAGCCGCGTCCAGGCCGTACCGACGCCGAACGCAACTGCGTGTCGAACATTCATCCACCGGACGGTCTCGCCTACGCACAAGCCGCCGCCATCGTCCTCCGGCTGGTCACCGGGGCCAGGAAACTCGGCCGGTCGGGGGTGACGCTGAAGGACGACGGCAACGCGGACGCGCTGCTCGAAGACACTACGAGCTCCAGTGGGAGTCTGGAGTCGTCCTCGAGCGGCGACGACGCATAGGCGCGGCCCGGACGCGTGCCTGCGGCCGTGACGAGGCCGGGCCCTGGCAGGGGTGAGCACGCCAGGGTGCACGATCACTTCTCGACCGTTTCGTCCTCCCTTCGGCGCCGGGCGTAGATGCTGGTGAGCGTGACGGTCGCCAGGATGGCCACGATGGCGAGCAGGGACACGAGGGTGGGGATCTCCGGCACGCTGGGCCAGATGCCGTGAGCCCAGTGCAGCACCAGTTTGACGCCGATCAGTGCCAGGATGATGGCGAGACCGTAGTTGAGGTGCGCCAGCTTGCGCAGCGTCGAGCGCAGCACGAAGTACAGCGCGCGCAGTCCCAGAAGCGCGAAGGCGTTGGTGGTGAAGACCAGGTACGGATCCTCGGTGATGCCGTAGACGGCGGGAACCGAGTCAACCGCGAACACCACGTCGGTGGCGAAGATCGCCACCACGACCACGGCGAACGGCGTGAGCATGCGCCGTCCACCCTCCTGCACCGTCAGCCTGCTGCCCCGGTAGTCGTCGGTGACCGGCATCAGCCTGCGCAACAGCCGCACCGAGCGCATCTCCGAGATGTCGGGGCCCTCGTGCCCCCTCCCGCGCACCTCGTCCTTGAGGATCTTCACCGCGGTGACGACCAGGATCGCGCCGAACAGCAGGAACGCCCAGGTGCCTGCCTGCAGGATCGCCGCCCCCAGCGCGATGAACACTCCGCGCAGCACCAGCGCGCCGACGATGCCGTAGAGCAGCGCCCGCTGTTGCAGCGCCTCCGGCACCGCGAACGCGGTCAGCAGGAGCATGAACACGAACAGGTTGTCCACCGACAGCGACTTCTCCACCAGGTATCCGGTGAAGAACTCCAGTGACTGCGTGCCGCCGTAGTCGACCCACAACCACAGTCCGAACAGCACCGGCAGGACGACGTAGAACACCGACCAGCCGACCGCTTCCCCGAGTTTCACCTCGTGCGGACGGCGAGTGACGGCGAAATCCATGACCAGCAGCCCCAGCAGAACGGCAATGCTGATCGCCCACAACAGCGGGGACCCGACCGACTCCGGCGCACCGGGGGGCGCAGCAGCGCTGAGCACACGAACCTCCTCGAACACGTTTTCGTTTGAGGTCTCCTTCGCCGCCACGGGCAGCCGCCCGGGGGCACCAGTGGATGCCCGTACTGACCAGGTCGACTCGAGGAAGTACTCCCCTCGCCCGACAGTATGAGGCAAACCGGACACCGCGGCCAGTCCTCACCGACGGGAGTTACCCGGCCAACTCCGGGTCGTCGTAACGCAGGCGACCGGTCCGTACCGACACTCGTGCGAGGTCCTCCGGGTGCGGCCCGGGGCCGTTCGATGTCGAGTCCGTGGTGGTACGGACACGAGGAGCCTCGGGTTCATGGCTGCCGGGTCACCGCGCAGCCGAACGGCCAGAGCCGGTTTAGGCACCACCTCAGAGGGAATGACCTCAACTGCCTCACCGGGGAAACGGTGCCCAGCGAAGACGAGGAGAGGATCCCCCCGATGTTCTTTCACCGGCAGGAGTTGCAGTACAAGGCGACCCCGGACCAGCCTGACGCCGTCTACGCACGGAAGCTGCAGGAGGTTCTGGGCGGCCAGTACGGGGAGATCACGGTAGCGATGCAGTACATGTTCCAGGGCTGGAACATGCACATCCCGGGCAAGTACCGGGACCTGGTGTTCGGCATCGGCGCCGAGGAGTTCGGACATGTGGAGATGCTCGCCACCATGATCGCTCAGCTGCTGGAGAAGTCACCGCTGGGCATCACCGAAGAGGCCGTCCAGGCCGACCCGGCCGTGGCGGCGGTCATCGGTGGCACGGACCTGCAGCACGCGATCGTGGCGGGTGCCGGTGCCCGCCCTGTCGACAGCATGGGCAATCCGTGGCAGGGCACCTACATCACGGCGAGCGGCAACCTGCTGGCGGACTTCACGTCGAACGCCAACGCCGAGATGCAGGGACGACTTCAGGTCGCCCGCCTGTACCACATGACGGACGACCACGGTGTGCGGGACATGCTGGCCTTCCTGCTGGCGCGCGACACCATGCACCAGAACCAGTGGATAGCCGCGGCGGCCGAACTGCGGGAGGAAGGCGCCGAGAACCTGCCGGTGCCCAGCAACTTCCCGCAGAACAAGGAACACCGGGAGGTCTCGTACCAGTACCTGAACTTCAGCGACGGGCAGCGGGCATCCGAAGGGCCGTGGGCGTCGGGGCCGACTCCGGACGGTAACGGCGAGTTCAGCTACCACGAGGGTCCCACGACCAGCGCCCCCATGCCGCCCCCCACCCATCCGGACTCGCGGTTCTACGGCACCACGGAGTTGCCCAACACCATGGAGAAGATGGCCGGGGCGACCCAGGACAAGCTCAAAAAGGAATGACGAACGGACCCTCGGGGCCGCCGACATCGCTCCATCGAGGCCGCGCCGACACACTCGGCGCGGCCTCCCGGTGTCCAGGGGGCAACCGCTGCGACGGACCGGAGGCGGCAGACGCGAACGGGAGGGACTTCGTCGGTCGCCTTGGCACGCATCGGCACAGAAAGCAGGATTCCTGTCACCAAGTGCTGTGACGGTGTGGGCCCCCTGGGTGGGTGGGTTCTTCGGCCCGCTCCGCCGTTCGAGTCTCACCGATCGATCTTCTGAATCATACGGATCACCGCGCGTTCCAAGCGGGCACGGTTCGCCTCGTCGAGGCATCCGGCGCTGCCCACCGAGCGTATGCTGCGGGCGATGGTCGTGCCCTCGCCGAAAGCCCT